>JAZBPJ010000097.1:0-43620 GCA_036351575.1 Lysobacterales bacterium
CAGACCCAGGTATAGCCAGAAATCACCCTGTGTCAGGCGCCGAGTATGATCCCTGAGGTCAGCGTTTGCCGGCCGCGCCACGGCCGCCTCGCGAATCGCACCGCCCAGGGCGCGGTCCAGCGCGTCGCGGACCCGCGTCGAGCAATTGTCGGCGTAGTAGTCGTAGAGGTATTCACGGTTTTCCGGCCGAATGTCATGCAGCAGGCTTCTCACCAGTGCTGCCGATTGCTGCTTCGAAAGCGCCAGTCGCTGCGCACGAATGCTCCTGTTTTCCGAGACGTACTGCGCGAACTCGGCGTCGGACGGCTGCGCCGCCGAAAAATAGCGCATGCGGCCCATCAGGAAGCGCAGGAAAAAATTTTCCTGCGCGAAATCAAAAAAACCGTAGTTGAAGGTATGGTCGAGCCCGCGGGCGGGGTCGCGGACCCAGATCGCGTTGTGTCCGAAGCGCTGCCAGTAGACTTCACCCGGCCCGTAGGTCACGAGCCAGACCTCCGTGCCCGGGTCACCGGGCCTGTCCAGCGCGTTGGCTTCGCCGGCGACGGCAAAAACAGTTAGCGCAAGCAGCAGCGCCCGCAGAACACTAAGCCGCATGATTCACCGGGGATCCCGGATTTGCGGCGCAGCGGGCGAAACCGTTCGGTAAATCATTCGAGCGATCTGTGCCGGGCTAGCCCAGCACATTCATTTCCAGCGCGATGATGCGCCGGTTGTTCGCCTTGACCACGCGGAACTCGAAGCGGTCACCGAGGATCATGCTGTCGCCATACTCCGGCACACGGCCGAACTGGGCGAGCAGCAGGCCTCCGATCGTACCGTAATCGTCGTCGCTGAAGTCACTCTCGAAAGCATCGTTGAATTCATCGATGGGCGTCAGGGCCTGCACCACGAAACGGTTTTCCCCGGTCTGCTGGATCAGGGCTTCTTCTTCCGCATCGAATTCGTCGTCAATCTCACCGACGATCTCCTCCAGCACGTCCTCGATCGTGATCAGCCCGGACACACCACCGTACTCGTCGACGACGATCGCCATGTGATTGCGGCTGACCCTGAAATCCCGCAGCAGCACGTTGAGGCGCTTGCTTTCCGGGATGACGACAGCGGGCCGGATGATCGCCGAGAGATCGATCGGCGGCCCGCCGGGCGCGACATGCGGCAGCAGGTCCTTGGCCAGCAGGATGCCGACGACCTCGTCCTTGTCCTCTCCGATCACCGGAAAGCGGGAGTGACCCGACTCGACAATGCGGGGCAGGAACTCTTCCAGCGGCGAATCGGCATGAACCACGACCATCTGGGAGCGCGGAATCATCGCGTCGCGAACCTGTGTTTCGGAAACTTCCAGCGCACCCTGCATCATCGCCTTCACGTCGAAGTCGAGAATATCCGCTTCGCATGCGCTTTCGAGTATGTGGATCAGCTCTTCGCGGCTGCGGGGCTGACTGGAGAAGGCCTGGCTGAGCTTCTCAGTCCAGGTTTTTTTACCGTTACCGTTACCCGGTTGGTCGTCGTTCATCGGTGTAAGGCTGGCGACGCCACTCGCGTCACCCCGAATATAGGGTCCCGCAGGAAGCGATTCCAGTGTTTTTTGTCGGCGCAGGGCATTGAACAGCTTCAGCAGTAGGGGTTCGGCACACCGAGAGAAGCGAGAATTTCAATTTCCAGCGACTCCATCTCCTCGGCCTCGTCATCTTCCAGGTGGTCGTGACCCAGCAGGTGGAGCACCCCGTGCACGGTCAGGTGGGCCCAGTGATCCTGCAGCGGTTTTCCTTGCGCGCCGGCTTCTTCGGCCACCACCGGCGCGCAGATCACCACGTCGCCGAGCAGGGGTATGCCCAGGCCATCAGGCAGGTCCGCGGAAAAGGAGAGCACGTTGGTCGCCGCGTCCTTGCCCCGGTAGCTGTCGTTGAGCGCGCGGCTCTCTTCGCGCCCGACAATGCGAATGGTCAGTTCCGCCGTATCGCGCCCTGCGAGCGCCGCCCGGACCCAGGCCATGAAATCCGCCTCGCCGGGGATTCCGTCCCACTCACCGGCCAGCTGCAGATCGACTTCAATCGCCACGATCGCCGCCCTCGTTCTGCTCGTAGGCTTCGACGATCCTCTGCACCATGGGATGCCGAACCACGTCGCGGGGGCTGAAACGGGTGACGCTCACGCCTTCGACACGCGACAGGACAGACAGGGCATGCTTGAGCCCGGAATCCTGCTTGCGCGGCAGGTCGATCTGGGTCAGATCCCCGGTCACGACCGCCGTTGACCCGAAACCGATACGCGTCAGGAACATCTTCATCTGTTCGCGCGTCGTATTCTGCGCTTCGTCACAGATGACGAACGCGTCGTTGAGCGTGCGGCCGCGCATGAACGCCAGCGGCGCGACCTCGATCACGTTGCGGTCGATCAGGGTCGCAACGCGTTCAAAACCGACCATCTCATAAAGTGCGTCGTACAAGGGCCGCAGGTAAGGATCGACTTTCTGCGCCATGTCCCCGGGCAGGAATCCGAGACGTTCACCGGCTTCCACGGCCGGCCTGACCAGGACGATCCGCTGCACACGATCGTTCTTGAGCGCCGCCACGGCGCAGGCGACCGCCAGGTAGGTTTTGCCCGTTCCGGCGGGACCCACGCCGAAATTGATCGCGTTTGCTGAAATGTTGCGCAGGTAAGTCTTCTGGTTCGGACCCCGGCCGCGGATGATCCCGCGGCGGGTCTTGACGGCGACCTCGTCATCGGCCACGTGATCCGCGGCGTCTTCCAGTTCCGAGATACCCGATTCCTGCAGGTGCAGGTTGATCACGTCGGGGGAAAGCACATCGGTCTCCGACAGGCGGTACAGTTCCAGGAGCAAACGTCGCGCGGCACGGGCCCGCCGGGTTTCACCCCGCACGGTAAACAGGTTGCCGCGGCAGAAAATCTCGACCCCGAGCCGTGCCTCGATCTGCTTGAGGTGCTCGTCGAACTGTCCGCAGAGATTGGCCAGGCGCAGCGTGTCCGCCGGTTCCAGCTCCAGGGTGAGGCGCTCGCTCATGCGGCGTCCGTCACCACGCGCCCGCGCAGCGAGTGGCTCATGGCCTCGGTGATGAAGACGTCCGCGAACTGGCCGATCAGGCGCGGATGCCCGTCGAAATTCACGACGCGGTTGTTTTCGGTCCTGC
The DNA here is from genome assembly GCA_036351575.1 of Lysobacterales bacterium. Lineage (GTDB taxonomy): Bacteria > Pseudomonadota > Gammaproteobacteria > Xanthomonadales > SZUA-36 > JABDPF01. The sequence continues at coordinate 3,150 of JAZBPJ010000097.1, forward strand.
CGGAAAGCTGCTTCTCGTCTTTCTTGCTCGTTCCCTCGACAAGGACGCGCTGGGTGGTGCCGACCATCGCCCTGCTGAATCGCGCCGCCTGGCCATTCACCTGTTCCTGCAGGCGGGCCAGCCGTTCTTTCTTGACTTCCAGCGGCAAATCATCCGGCAGGCTGGCCGCGGGCGTCCCGGGGCGGGCGGAAAAAATGAAACTGAAGCTCTGGTCGAACTCCAGTTCCTCGATCAGGCGCAGGGTGTCCTGGAAATCGCGGTCCGTTTCACCCGGAAAGCCCACGATGAAGTCCGACGACAGCGCGATACCAGGCCGCTTTTCACGAATCCGGCGGATCTTCTGCTTGTACTCGAGCGCCGTGTGCCCCCGTTTCATCAGGGACAGGATGCGGTCCGAACCGCTCTGCACGGGAAGGTGGAGGTAATTGGCCAGTTTGGGCACCTCGCCGAAGGCGTCGATCAGGCTCTGCGAAAACTCCATCGGGTGCGACGTGGTGAAACGAATGCGCTCGATGCCTTCGATGGCTGCAACGTAATGAATCAGCAGGGCCAGGTCAGCGGTGGTTCCGTCGTGCATCGGCCCGCGGTAGGCGTTCACGTTCTGTCCCAGCAGGTTGATTTCCTTTACACCCTTGGACGCCAGCGTGACGCACTCGGCAACGACATCATCGAACGGCCGGCTGATCTCCTCGCCGCGGGTGTAGGGCACGACGCAGTAAGTGCAGTACTTGCTGCAGCCTTCCATGACCGAAACGAAAGCCGAACCGCCACGCGCGCCGGGCTCAGGCAGGTTGTCGAATTTCTCGACTTCGGGAAACGAGACATCGACAGGCTTCTTCCCCGCGCTGCGAACCTCGTCCAGCATGGCAGGCAGGCGATGCAGGGTCTGGGGACCGAAGACCATGTCAACCGCGGGGGCGCGCTGAATGATAGCCTCGCCTTCCTGGCTCGCGACGCAACCGCCCACGCCGATCACGATGGCGGGATTATCCCGCTTCAGCTTCTTCCAACGCCCGAGCTGCGAGAACACCTTTTCCTGCGCTTTTTCGCGGATCGAACAGGTATTGATCAGGATAACGTCGGCCTCGTCTTCGCGGTCGGTCAATTCGAGCCCGTGCGAAGCGGCGAGCACGTCGGCCATTTTTTCCGAATCGTACTCGTTCATCTGGCACCCGTGCGTCTTTATGTAGAGCTTGCCCGTCATCTTTTGCAACGTCTTTCAAATGGACCGCGTAGAATACACCGATGGCCGCGATGCTTCCATGAAAACGGCCACGCACAGAACCGGAACGAATCGGTGACATGATGAGTCCTCTGCTTGAAAACAGCCTGCTCGATCGCCTGCGCAACGCCGGCAGCGTCCTGGTTTTGACCGGCGCCGGCATGTCGGCCGAGAGCGGCATCCCGACTTTTCGGGATGCCCAGACAGGCATGTGGGCGCGGTACCGGCCGGAAGAGCTTGCAACCCCTGAAGCATTCCAGGCCAACCCCGGGCGTGTCTGGCGCTGGTACGAAGAACGGCGCGTCAATGCGCTGGCCGCACTGCCCCACGCCGGACACCGGGCGCTGGTGGAACTCGAACGCCTGCTGCCCGCGGTCAACGTGGTAACCCAGAATGTAGACGGCCTGCATCAGCGGGCCGGTTCCCGCAACGTGGTTGAACTGCACGGCAGCCTGCAGCGCTTCAAGTGCAGCGTTACCCACCGCCCGATCAGCCGTTCATGGCTCGAAGAAGCTGAAGGCGCACCGCCCCCTTCCCCGTACAACCGCGCGGGGCTGGCCCGGCCCGACATCGTCTGGTTCGGTGAAGTGCTGCCCCAGGAAGCGGTCGATACGGCGATGAATCTCGCGCGAAGCTGCGAATTCTGCCTGTCGGTCGGAACCACCTCGCTGGTGCATCCGGCAGCCGGTATTCCGTTGCTGGCGCTGCAGCACGGAGCCGCCCTGGTCGAGATCAACCCGCAGGAAACGCCGCTCAGCGCGCAGGCGGACCAGTGCATCCGGGCGCCCGCCTCGCAGGCGCTGTCGGCAATTGTCGAGCAGCTGAAACCCGGTTCTCATTCAAAGGATTGAATGCTGGACAGGACTGCGGCACATCCATAAACTGCAGCAACCATGAAATTCAGTCCAGTAGCCTTGACCCGCCTGCTCCTGCTCGCGTTTCTTTTCGCGGCGCAGAGCCTGGCCGTGGCGCACCAGGTCGACCACGTCGCCAACTCGGAAGCAGGCAGCTGCGCCGTCTGCGTGGCGGGTTCGCACCTGGGCCACGCGGCCGTGGATTCCGCTCCGGAAGCGGTCGAGACTGCCACCCGCGCGGTATTCGGCACGGTTTCGGCGCAAAGCGTCGAGGCACGCGCGCTTCCGGCCCGGCGCGCCCGCGCACCTCCCCTCTCCTGATTGATCGATCCATGAAGACCGCCGCGTTACGGCGGCTGTATCCATCATTCAATCGAGAGAGAAACCAGGGAAATGAAAATCCGTTTTGTTCCGCGCGCCGCTCTGGCCGGCGCCTGCATTGCCGCCATGAGCGGCGCGCTTGCCGATGAGGCACAGCAGCACGCGGCTGACGAACACAGCCACAGCCCCCACCATGCGCACGATGATATCGAGGAGGTCGTTGTTCGAGCGGCACCGCTGGGACGCAGCCAGGCCGAACTGACCCAGTCGGCCACCGTGCTGAGCGGCGATGCGCTCAACCGTGAACTTTCCAGCACCATCGGCGAGACCCTGACCCGGCAGGCAGGGCTGGCGAATGCCAGTTTTGGCCAGAACGTCGGCCGCCCGGTCATTCGCGGTCTGCAGGGACAGCGGGTCGGCGTGTTGAGCAACAACATGTCCGCCAGCGACGCATCCGCCGTCAGCCAGGATCACGCGGTGGCGATCGAGCCCTTCCTGGCGGACCAGATCGAGATACTTCGCGGTCCGACCACCCTGCTTTACGGCTCGGGCGCCATCGGCGGAGTCGTCAATATCGTTTCCCATACGATTCCCGAGCAGGTCCCCGCAGACGGCATGGCCGCCCGCGCCATGATGCAGATCGATTCTGCCGCCGATCAGCGCTTCGCGGCCGGCCGCATCGACATGGGCAGCGGAAACTTCGCTTTTCACGCGAATGGTTTCTACCGCCGTACAGACGACTACGAGATTCCCGGCGCGGCCGAGCTCTATCCCGAGGAAGAGCACGAAGATCATGAAGATCACGAAGAACATGAGGAGGAGGCAGCGAGCGGCATCCTGGAAAACAGCTTTCTGGACAACGAAGGCGGTTCGCTCGGAGCGAGCTGGATCGGTGAGCGCTGGCGCCTGGGGCTGTCCCTTACCGACTACAACAGTGACTACGGCATTCCCGGCGCACACTACCATCACCCCGGGGACGAACACGAAGAGCACGACGAAGAACACGACGATGAACACGGGGAAGAGGAAGAACTCGTCACGGTCGGGCTCGAGTCCCGGCGCTGGGATGCCGAGATCGTGGGCACGGACCCCTTCGCCGGCTTCGAGCGGCTCAGTTTCAGGTTCGTCAACACCGACTACACGCATACCGAGTTCGAAGGCGAAGAAGTCGGCACTGTTTTCGACAGCGATACCGACGACCTGCGACTGGAATTGCAGCACGATCCGTGGAACCACTGGACCGGCGCTTTTGGCCTGCAATACACCGACGTCGATTTCGACGCCGTCGGCGAGGAAGCTTACGTACCGCGGTCCAACTCCGAAACCGCTGCGCTGTTCTGGATCGAAAGCGCGGATTTCGGCAACTGGCAGCTCGACCTGGGCCTGCGTTACGAAAACGTCGATGTGACCGCGCTGGAACTGCTTTCTCACGACCACCACGAAGACGGGGGGCACGAGGAGGAATTCGAAGAACACGGGGAAGGGCCGGTCCGGAAAAGCTTCTCACCGCTGTCGATATCCGCGGGCGCGATCTGGCACGTCAATGAAGACAGCCACCTGAGCTTCAGCGTGGCACGCGCCGAACGGGCTCCGACTACCGCGGAACTTTTTGCTTTCGGCCCGCATGTCGCCAGCCAGACTTTTGAAATCGGTGATGAAATGCTGCGGGTAGAAAGCAATCTGCACGGAGAGGTCGCATACCGCGTGGAAGGTGATCGCCTGAGCGGATCATTCACCGTTTACGCGGACCGCTTCGACGACTACATCTACCAGGTGGACACCGGCGAAGAAGAAGACGGCCTGCCGAAACGATACTGGTCTCAGCAGGACGCCGATTTCGTCGGCGGCGAAATCGAATTGCGCTACGACCTCGGACACTACGAAAGCGGCCACTGGTGGGTTTTCGGCCTGTTCGATTACGTCGATGGAGAACTCGGCGACGGTCACAACGTGCCCCTCATGCCGCCCATGCGCATCGGCGGCGGTCTCGACTGGCACCGGGGCGACTGGCAGGCCAACCTGACCTGGATCCGCGCGGACGACCACAGCGACGTCGCGGAATACGAGACACCCACGCCGGGATACGACCTCGTGAACGTCGAACTGAACTGGCACCTGCCGTTCTTTGAGCGCTCCGAATGGGACCTGTTCTTCAAGGGTCACAACCTGCTGGACGAGGACATCCGGAACAGCACGTCCTACCTCAAGGACCAGGCCCCGCAGATCGGGCGTAATTTCGTTCTGGGAGTGCGGGCCGCGTTCTGACTTTTCGAGGTCACGGGGTCATGATCTGACGCAGCTTGCCGGCCCGGACGGGCTGGTAAGCTACGTTCAGGCCATGGAACCGGGGCATCTGAATGAATTTCAAGAACCGTATCGAAGACACCCTCCAGGAAATCCGCGACGCCGGGCTGTTCAAGACCGAGCGCGTCATCACCACGCCGCAAAGCGTGGAGATCAGGGTCCAGGAAGGCGCCGAGGTGCTGAACTTCTGCGCCAACAACTACCTCGGCCTGGCCGACAACCCGGAGGTCATCGCCGCCGCCCACGAGGCCCTGGACGATCACGGCTTCGGCCTCGCCTCGGTGCGCTTCATCTGCGGCACCCAGGACCTGCACAAGAAACTGGAGCGGACCATTTCCGGTTTCTTCGGCACCGACGATACGATCCTCTACACCTCCTGCTTTGACGCCAACGGCGGCCTGTTCGAAACCCTGCTGGGACCGGAGGATGCAGTCATTTCGGACGCCCTCAACCACGCCTCGATCATCGACGGCATCCGCCTGTGCAAGGCCCAGCGCCACCGCTACCCGAACAGCGACATGGCGGCGCTGGAAAAAGCCCTGCAGGAAACGCAGGACTGCCGCACGCGGCTGATCGCCACCGACGGCGCCTTCAGCATGGACGGCTATATCGCGAAGCTGGACGAGATTACCGCGCTGGCCGAAAAATACGATGCCCTGGTCATGGTGGACGACAGCCACGCCACCGGCTTTCTCGGCCCCACCGGGCGGGGTTCGGCCGAACACCACGGCGTGATGGAGCGGATCGATATCTTCACCTCTACCCTGGGCAAGGCGCTGGGCGGCGGTTCGGGCGGTTTTACCACCGGCCGCCAGGAAATCATCGACCTGCTGCGCCAGCGTTCGCGACCTTACCTGTTTTCCAACACCTTGCCGCCGCCGCTGGTCAATGCCGGCATCAAGGTTTTCGAAATGCTGTCGGAGACCACCGCTCTGCGCGACCGGCTGGAAGAAAACACCCGTTATTTCCGCGCGGGCATGACGGCGGCCGGCTTCGACATCAAGGAAGGCATGCACCCGATCGTGCCGGTGATGCTGTACGACGCACCGCTGTCCCAGGAATTTGCCGCGAAACTGCTCGAGGAAGGCATCTACGTGATCGGGTTCTTCTTCCCGGTGGTGCCGAAGAACGAGGCGCGCATCCGCGTGCAGGTCTCGGCGGCCCACAGCAAGGACCACCTGGACCGCGCCATCGCGGCGTTCACGAAGGTCGGCAAAGAGCTCGGCGTTATCGGTTGATATCCAGAGTCGCCCGGCGGCAAGACTCGGCATGTTCATAACCCGGCCGCGGCAGCGTATACCCCTTTCCAGGGGACGCTCGCTCGCGCGCACGTCCATGTGCTGCTCTTCTTGCCGCCGTCCAGGCGGCAAAAGCCCCTGGTAAGGGGTATACGCCACCACGGCCTGCAGTCTTTCATCCGTGCGAATCGCGCATCCGGCAGGTTTCCGCCAGAGCCACCAGGGCGGATCGGGCAGCCATAAAGTGAGGCGCCGAGCGTTTGACTGATCCAGGGGTCAATTGGCCCGGACGGACAATTGAGCTTCGAAGGTGTCATGGATGCGCCTTCGAAGCGACCCCTGTATCGGTAAAACGCGAGGGCACCCCGCAGGGGCGCTGAAACAGGCGCACGAGCCGGCCCGGTGGGTCAGGCGATGAAACTTCGGGGAAAGCTGACGCGACTGAAGCCGCTCCTACATCATCGCGTTTTCGCGCAGCCGCTGGAGCAGGAACTCGTGCGCCGACAGCGGTTCAGGATAACGGTTCGGGTTGTCACCCGTGATGCACTGGGGCAGCGTTTCGATCACGAAATCCGGGTCGGGGTGAATGAAAAACGGAATCGAGTAACGCGCCTGTCCGGCCCGTTCCGCCGGCGGGTTGACCACGCGGTGCGGCGTGGAAGGGAGAACGTGGTTGCTGAGCCGCTTCATCATGTCGCCCACGTTGACGACGATCGTGCCCGGAATGCTCGTCACCGGCACCCAGCCGCCGTCACGGGCAAGGATTTCCAGGCCGGCGTCGCTGGAGCCGATCAGCAGGGTGATCAGGTTGATGTCCTCGTGCTGCGCTGCGCGCACGGCGGGGCCGGCAGACCCGCTCAGCGGCGGGTAGTGGATCGCCCTGAGGATACTGTTGCCGCGGCGAACCGGCTCATCGAACCAGTCTTCCGGCAAACCGAGCGAGCGCGCGATGATGCCCAGGATACGTCGTCCCAGCTTATCGAGGCGCCCGTACAGCGCCATCACGCTGTTACGGAATCCAGGCACTTCCCGCGGCCAGCGGTTGGGACGCATGATCTCAGGCCAGGGGTTGTCCGGGCCCATTTCACGGCCGGTGTGCCAAAACTCCTTGAGGTCCGGAACCGGGTTGTCGCGGGCGTGCTCGGTTCCCAGGGGCGTGTATCCGCGTTGCCCCCCATCGACGGATCGGTAAGTGCACTTCACCTCCGCAGGCAGCGCAAAAAAATCCAGGATGTCGTCATACGCGGCGTCGATCACGCCCTGAGGTATACCGTGATTGCGGAAACCGCAGAAACCGTATTCACGGTAGGCGGCGCCCGCTTCCCTGACCAGGGCGACCGCATCTTTTTCCAGGCGGCCCAGGTCGAGCACGGGCACTTCGCGGGCCATGGTCAGCCGCCCAGTTCGGACCGGACCGTGTCCGCCAGCTGCTCGGTCAGGCGTTGAACCAGCGCCTGGTCGGCGCCTTCGAGGGTGACGCGGACCAGGGGTTCGGTACCCGAGGGCCGCAGGATGACCCGCCCCGCGCCCGCGAGTTCCCTTTCGATCTCGGCAACAGCCTGCTGCAGTCGTTTCGACTGATCCAGCCTGTCTTTTCCGGCAGGCGAGACGGGCACGTTGATCATCGTCTGGGGATACTTCTCCATGCCGGTTTTCAGCTCTTTCAGGCTCTTTCCGCTCGACGCCATCAGCTCCAGCACGATCAGCGCGCTGACCATGCCGTCCCCGGTGCTCGCCCGGTCCAGCGCGAGCACGTGCCCCGATGCTTCCCCGCCCAGCAGCCAGCCCCTGCTGAGCAAGGCCTGGTGAACATAGCGGTCACCCACGTCCACGCGGATAAAGGGGATATCGAGGCGCGCAAGGGCCTGCTCCAGGCCGAAATTGGACATCAGCGTACCCACGACGCCGCCATGGAACGTACCCTCGGCCTTGCGCGCACTGGCGATGATATACAGCATGTCGTCGCCGTCGACGAGGTTGCCCTCGGCATCGGCCATCACCACCCGGTCACCGTCACCGTCCAGCGCGATACCGACGTCAGCGCCGGTATCGATCACGTGCTGCAGCATTGCTGCGGGCGCCGTCGAACCGCAGTTCTCATTGATATTGGTGCCGTTGGGTTCGTCGCCGATACAGCTCACATTCGCGCCCAGCTCCCTCAGGATGGCCGGGGCAACGCGATAGGTCGCACCGTTTGCGCAGTCGAGGGCGACCTTCATTCCGTTCAGCAGCGTGCCGAACGGCATCGTTCCCTTGCAGAACTCGATGTAGCGGCCGGCCGCATCGTCCACCCGGGCCGCCCTGCCCATGTCCTCGGCGCCGACAGTCTGGAACGGCCGGTCGATTTCTTCCTCGATCGCCAGTTCGATGTCGTCCGCCAGTTTTTCACCGGTCTCGGAAAAAAACTTGATGCCGTTGTCTTCGTAGGAGTTGTGGGAAGCGGAGATGACGATACCCGCACAGGCATAGAGAGTGCGAGTGAGATAGGCAACGCCGGGCGTGGGCATGGGTCCCAACAGCAGAACGTTGGCGCCGCCGGCGGCGAGCCCCGCTTCCAGCGCCGATTCGAACATGTAGCCGGAAACGCGCGTGTCCTTGCCGATGACCACCGCACGCTCGTCGTTCCTGGCGAGCACGACCCCGGCCGCTCGGCCCAGCCGAAGGACCCAATCGGCCGTGATGGGAAATTCACCCACCCGGCCACGAACGCCATCCGTTCCGAAGTATTTGCGACTCATTCAGCGATTCTAACGCTGCCTGCGCATGATGTCTCGCGGCGGAAAGAGCACCCGCCGCGCATTCTCAGACCTGTTCTGCCGGACCGCCGATCGTGCTGTGGCCCTCTTCGCCCGCCGGCTTTTCAGCGTCATCACCGGGTTCGGAACTGCCATCCTGCCAGCCCTCGGGCGGATCCGGCTCACGGCCCTCCATGATCTGGTCGATCTGGGAGGTATCGATGGTCTCGTAGCGGATCAACGCGTCCGCCATGAGGTGCAGTTTCTCCATGTTGGACCCGATCAGGTCTTTCGCCTTGCCGTGAGCGGCATCGATGATGGCCCGAACCTCCTTGTCGATCAGTCGGGCGGTATCGTCAGACACGTGTTTGTGCTGCGTGACCGACCGGCCGAGGAACACCTCGTCCTCGTCTTCTGAGTAGGTCAGCGGGCCGAGATTTTCCGTCAGGCCCCACTTGGTGACCATGTTGCGCGCAATGGCTGTGGCGCGCTCGATGTCGTTCGAAGCGCCGGTGGTCACGTTCTCCTTGCCGAAAATCAGTTCCTCGGCGACACGGCCGCCAAACAGGCTGGCCAGCTGGCTGTCCAGCTGCTTGCGCGAGATGCTGTACTTGTCCTGCTCCGGAAGGAACATCGTGACACCCAGCGCGCGGCCGCGCGGAATGATCGTGACCTTGTACACCGGATCGTGTTCCGGCACCAGGCGGCCGACGATGGCGTGTCCGGCCTCGTGGTAGGCGGTGAGTTTCTTTTCGTTCTCGGACATGACCATGGAGCGCCGTTCCGAGCCCATCATGATCTTGTCCTTGGCCCGGTCCATGTGGTCCATGCCGACCAGCCGCGCATTGTCACGTGCGGCGAACAGCGCCGCTTCGTTGACCAGGTTCGCCAGGTCCGCGCCGGAGAATCCGGGCGTGCCGCGCGCGATCACCTTGGCGTTCACGTCGTCGTCGATCGGCACCTTGCGCATGTGGACCTTGAGAATCGCCTCGCGTCCGCGAATATCGGGCAGAGGCACCACCACCTGGCGATCGAAACGCCCCGGCCGCAGCAGCGCCGGGTCAAGCACGTCGGGCCGGTTGGTCGCGGCGATCACGATGACACCTTCACCGCCCTCGAAGCCGTCCATTTCGACCAGCAACTGGTTAAGGGTCTGCTCGCGCTCGTCGTGCCCGCCGCCCAGGCCGGCGCCACGGTGGCGGCCGACCGCGTCAATCTCGTCGATGAAAATGATGCACGGCGCGTGTTTCTTGGCCTGTTCGAACATGTCGCGCACGCGGGACGCGCCGACACCGACAAACATCTCCACGAAGTCCGAGCCGGAAATGGAGAAAAAGGGCACTTTCGCTTCGCCCGCAATGGCCCTGGCCAGCAGTGTCTTGCCCGTGCCGGGCGATCCGACCATCAGAACACCGCGCGGAATATGGCCGCCGAGTTTCTGGAATTTGCCGGGGTTGCGCAGGAATTCGACCAGCTCACCGACTTCTTCCTTGGCTTCCTCCACGCCCGCGACATCCTCGAATGTCACCTTGACCTGGTCCTCGCCCTGCAGCTTGGCGCGGCTCTTGCCGAAAGACATCGCGCCGCGGCCGCCGCTGCCGCCGCCCTGCATCTGGCGCATGAAATAGACCCATACGCCGATCAGCAGCAGGATCGGTGCGATACCGATGAGCAGTTCAACCAGCACCGAACGTTCCTCGGGTTCTTCCGCGGTGAACTTGACGCCGTTTTCCACCAGGTCGTTGACCAACTGGTCGTCGGGCGGGCCAAAGGTCTCGAACGCCTGGCCATCGCCCATCGTGCCGTTGATTCCCCAACCGCTGGGCGTGCTCTGGATTTGCACTTCCACTACTTCTCCGTTGCGCACATCCTCGAGGAATTCCGAGTAGGGAATGGAATTCTGCACCGTGCCGACATTGGCGTAGTGATTGAAAATGGAGACGAGGACAATGGCGATGATTGCCCAGGTCAGCAGTTGTTTGGCAAGGTCGTTCAAGTCTCAATCCTCGTCTGTTTCGTCTTCACTTTATTGCACTTTCCGCCCACGGGCCAGCAGGTATACTTCCTTGCTTCGCGGCCGTGAAGCCTTCGGTTTTTTCACCTGGACCTTTTCGAACAGCGCGCGCACGTCGCGAACATAGCTGTCGAAATCAGCGCCCTGAAACAGTTTGACCACGAAACCGCCGCCCTGTTTCAGGTGCTCCCGCACGAACTCCAGCGCGAGTTCTGCGAGGTACATGGCCCTGGCCTGGTCGATGGCCGCCACTCCACTCATATTGGGTGCCATGTCCGACAACACAAGATCGACGGGCTCGCCGCCCAATTCCGCCTCCAGGCGGTGCAGCGGCTCGTCCTCGGTGAAGTCGCCGTGGATAAAGACCACGCCGGGCAAAGGCTCCATGTCCAGGATGTCCAGGCCGATCACGCGGCCCCCGTCACCAACCAGGGGCGCCGCGACCTGGCACCAGCCCCCGGGCGCCGCGCCGAGGTCGACGACGGTCATTCCGGGCCGGATCAACTCGTGCTTTTCCTGCAGCTCGATCAACTTGAACGCCGACCTCGAGCGCAGGCCCTGCTGCTGCGCCATCTTCACGTAGGCATCGTCGAAATGCTCCGCAAGCCAACGCTTGCTGCTTTTGCTCTTGCCCATACTCCGCCTGCGCCCTCGTGATAGAATCCGCTGCCACGACACGTCTCCAGTTTGCCACAGCCGGAATTTCGATATGACATTAAGCAACCGCCAGTTACGCCATCTCCGCGGACTGTGCCACCACCTGAAACCGGTGGTCACCGTGGCTGATAAAGGTCTGACCGAAAACGTCATGAACGAAATAGAAACCGCGCTGGAGCGGCACGAACTGGTCAAGATCAAGCTGCGCTCCGACCGCGACACCCGTGCCGCCTGGATCAGCGAGATCACGCGGCAGTGCGGCGCCGAAACGATACAGACCATCGGCCAGGTGGTCAGCGTGTTCCGCCGCAACCCCGAAAAGCCCGTTATCGAGATACCTGCCTGAATCGAACCATGGAACTCACGCTGCACAAACCCGGCGATCACAATTTCATCCGTTCGGTCGGGCGTAACGGCATTACCGTCAAGGATGAAGTGTACCGGGACAGCCTGATCGTATCGGCCGACGCGCTCATTCCCGACTGGCCGGTCCGCTCGATGAAGGAAATTACCGCGGCGCATTTCCAGGCCGTGGTGGAACTGGGACCCGAGGTCGTTTTGCTCGGCACCGGAGAAAAGCAGGCGTTCCTGCCGCCCGAAATCATGATGTCTCTTTATTCCAAAGGTATCGGGGTGGAAGCGATGACGACCGAAGCGGCCTGTCGAACGTTCAACGTGCTGCTCTCAGAAGACCGCAATGCGGTCGCCGCCCTGATCGCGATAAGCGAGGCGGGCTGAGCACCGCCGCTCAGAGGAAAGGCAGTTCCGAGTAGCCTTCGCGATCGGAAATTTCTTTCAACCGGGCAAGAGCGGCGATCTGCACCTGCCGCACCCGTTCGCGCGTCACCCCGAGCAAAGCACCGACTTCCTCCAGGGTTTTACGGCCACCGCCGCCGAGGCCGAAGCGGTAGGAAACGACCTCGCGCTGCTGCTTCGTGAGCTGCTGCACCCAGCTGTTCAACAGGCGCTCCGCCGCACGATCCGCGCACTCCGTTTCGGGGCCGCGCAAACGATCGTCTTCGATCGAATCGACCACCGACTGCCTGGAATCGCGACCCAGCGGTTCGTCGGCGGAAGCCATGGTCTCGTTCAGGCCGAACAGGCGCGCAACGTTATCCGCATCGACACCCATTTCCTCCGCCAGCTCTTCGGCCGTCGGGCGGCGCCCCAGGCTCTGTTCCAGTTCGCGGGAAGCGCGCAGGCAGACGGCCAGCTCACGAATGACATGGATGGGCAGCCGCACCGTGCGGCACTGGTTCATGATGGCGCGTTCGACAGCCTGGCGAATCCACCAGGTGGCGTACGTCGAGAACCTGCAGCCGCGCTCGGGATCGAACTTTTCAACGGCACGGATCAGGCCGAGATTGCCTTCTTCGACAAGATCCAGCAGCGGCAGGCCGCGGTTAACGTAGGCGCGGGCGATGTTGACCACCAGCCTGAGGTTGGATTCGATCATGCGCTGGCGACTGGCGACACAGCCATCCTGGGCAGCACGGCTGAGCTGGATTTCTTCTTCTGCGGTCAGCAGGGGTGCGCGTCCGATCTCGCCCAGGTAAATCCGGGTCACATCGCGGTCGGCACTCCGGCCAGTGCTGACCTTGCGGTCAGGCGCCGCCCGGCGTTTTCGCCCGTTACCCGGTGCTCCAGAACTTTTCTGCGCTCCCGGCATCCACTCTCCCCCGGCTTGTTGCCGCTGCACCGAAGCCGCCCTCACGGGCCGGTTTCGGCTCGCCAATAAATGGCAAATTCGAAAAAACGATGCGTGAATCTACCACAAATAATGCAAAAAAGTGCGTCTAATTGAAAGCTTTAACAGAACTGTAACCGCGACCGAAGTACCGGCCACGGCAAGCCGAAGAAGCATGAATTTTACTTTCGAGGCAGGTAGCGAAGCGGATCCTGGGGTGTTCCATTCCGCCTTATTTCGAAGTGCAGCATGGGGCGGTTTCGTTCATCCCGTCCCATATGGGCGATCTTCTCTCCGGCGTTAACTTTCTGACCCTCGACGACGAGGCGCTCGCGGTTGTGAGCGTAAGCACTGAGCATCCGCTCGCTGTGCTTGATAATGATCAGTTCGCCGTAGCCGATGAGGCCATTGCCGCTGTAAACCACTTCGCCGCTGGCCGTGGCCACGATCGGCCGCCCCTCTTCGCCGGCGATCTCGATGCCGTTGCGCGAGGGATCACCGGCCTTGAAACTGCTCAGCAATCGTCCCTCGACCGGCCATTTCCAGCTCGCCGGGTCTTCAGCGCTGACCGGCATGCTGCTTACCGCCGGTTTCTTCGGTTCCGGCTCTGCCGGCTTGGCGACTGCCGGTTCGGTTCTCGCGGCCGGGCTCTCCGGGGCCGCTTCGCGATCGCTTACCGACGGACCCGGCCCGACCGCGCGCGTCGTCACCGCGGTGCTTCGCGGGGGGGCGGTAAGGCGCAGCAACTGGTCCGGGTGAATGACGTACGGCGCGTCGATTCCGTTCCAGCGCGCCACGTCCCGCCAGTCGAGACCGTAATTGAAAGCGATCGCATAGAGGGAATCTCCGCGCCTGACGCGATAATTGCCGTCGCTGGTCCGCGTGTAATCCTGTCGCGCCCGGGTGCCCTCCTCCGGAATCCACCCCCTGCTGCAGCCGGAGACTGCGAAAACGAACCCGAGCACCAGTAGAATGAGAACCGCCGGGCGTGCCGTCAGGCCTCGTGATCCTGTCGTTTTTCTCATCATCGTCATGACAGCCCCCGCAGCATGGGTACAAAAATCACGCCGCAGAGATCGGTTTCCTCGTAGGAATCCTCGGTGCGGCGCACGGCCAGCAGGCGCTGTGCGGGCCCGTCGTCCACGGGAACGACCAGGATACCGCCCACCCTCAACTGCTCCACCAACTCGAGCGGCAGCGAACTGGCGCCTGCGGTCACGATGATTCCATCGAACGGCGCCTGGCTCGGCCAGCCCTGGTGCCCGTCCGCGTGCCGCGTATAAATATTGTTCAGTTTGAGCTTGTGAAAGCGGCGCCGCGCCGGCTTCAGCAATGCCTCGATCCGCTCCACCGTGAACACCTGCTTCACCAGCACGGCGAGCACGGCCGCCTGATAGCCGGAACCGGTGCCGATCTCCAGCACCTTTTCCAGGGTACCGCCATCCAGCAGCGCTTCAGTCATTCGAGCGACGACCCAGGGCTGGGAAATGGTCTGACCCTTGCCGATGGGCAAAGCGGTGTCCTGGTAGACACGGCTGTACAGCGCCTCGTCGACAAATTCGTGGCGGGGCGTTGCAGCGATCGCATGCAGCACGCGTTCGTCCCGAATGCCTTTCTCGCGCAGCCGACTGACCAGGCGGTCACGCGTTCCCTGCGAGGTCATCCCGATTCCCGGGTTGGCGCTGGCCGGTTTTCTCCGATGGATCATCAACCCTCCCCGAACCCCGGTTCAGCGTCCTTGTCGATCTCCGACACCCAGCTGCTGACCTGGTCCAGCGCCTGGTAGCGGGTCAGGTCGACGTGAATCGGCGTGACGGAAACCCGCTTGTTCGCGATGGCGTGGAAATCGGTCCCGGGACCGGCGTCCTGGCCTTCGCCCGCCGGACCGATCCAGTACATCGGACGCCCGCGCGGATCGTCCATCTTGACCACCGGCTCCGCGCGGTGACGGTACCCCAGGCGGGTCACTTCAAATCCATCGATCTCTTTCCAGGGCACATCGGGCACGTTCATGTTGAGGATCGTATCCGGATGCAGCGGCACCGTCATCAGGCGCTCGATCAGCAGCACGACGGCACGGGCCGCGGTTTCGAAATGCCGGGGCCGGTCCTTGAAGACCAGGGACACCGCGATGGCCGGAAAACCCAGGAAGCGGCCCTCCATGGCGGCCGCGACCGTGCCCGAGTAAATCACGTCGTCACCGAGGTTGGCGCCGGCGTTGATGCCCGAAACCACGATGTCCGGATCGTCCTCGAGCAAGCCGGTCAATGCAATGTGCACGCAATCCGAGGGGGTTCCCCTGACCCGGTAAGTCGCTTCCTCGAGTTGATCGATGCGGACCGGCGAGTCCAGTGTCAACGAATTGCTGGCCCCGCTGCAGTTGCGTTCGGGCGCGACGATCGTCACCGTTCCCAGGCGGCGTACGTGTTCCGAGAGGACTTGAATCCCCGGGGCCTCGATCCCATCGTCGTTGCTGATAAGGAAGTGCATCGCTGTTCTCACTGCGCTCGGTTGCGTTATTGTACGGCGTGGACAGGTTGACTGAAATGAGTTCGAACGACAACAAGGAAGACGATGTTTGCTTTCGGCGCGCCATGGCCGACGTGCGCCCTTTGCGCCACTCCGGTCGCATAGAGCCCGAGCCGGCAAAGACACCGCCGCGCGCCTTTCAGCAGGAACTCGACGATCGCGAAACGCTGGCCTCCCTGCTCGACCTGAGCGCGGTCGACGAACCCGAGACCGGCGAGGAACTGCAGTGGCTGAAACCCGGCTACCCGCCGCGCACGATGCGGCGCCTGCGGCGCGGGTATTACAGTATTGCCGATACCGTTGACCTCCACCACATGACCGTGGAAACCGCCAGGCAGGTTCTGCTCGACTTCATCGAGCGGTCAGTCGAACACCGCCACGGCTGCGTTCGCATCGTTCATGGCAAGGGACTGCGCTCCCGCGACCTGCCCCAGCTCAAAGTAATGACCAACCGCGTCCTGTTTCGCCACCCGCGGGTGGTTGCCTACGCGTCCTGCCGCCCGGTCGACGGCGGAACGGGCGCCACGCTGGCGCTGCTGAAAGCGCCAAAAGGCGTGCGCAAATGAGCATCGCCGGCCTGTTGCTGTTTACCACCCTCGGGCTTGCCGCCGTGGCCTGGTGGCGACTGCTCAAAGGCAAGGAAACGGCCCGGGCGGCAGCGTCGGCGACCTGCCGGGAACATGGGCTGGTATTGATGGACGACACGGTCATGCTCAGCTCGATACAGCTGCGCAGACAGGACCCCGTGAACGCCTGGGGGCTCAGGTACCGCTTCGACTACGCACAGCGGGGAATCCTGCACCACGGCGGCAGCGTGATCCTGGCGCCCGGACATCGTCCGGTGACGGTCATAGAGACGGAAGACGGCCCGCTGATCCAGCAACTGTAGCGGGCGTATTACTTGACAATTTCCAGGTGCGGCCGCTTTTCCGGGCCGGAGGTATCGTCGCTGCCGTCCGGGTCGTCGGTCGGTTCTTCCTGGGCGAACATCATGCCCTGCCCGTTTTCCTTGCAGTAAATGGCCAGCACCGCATCGATCGGAACGACAACGTCGCAGGACCTGCCCGCGAACCTGGCGTTGAACGTCAGCCACTCGTTACCCAGGTGCAGGTCGCGCACCGCGGCCGGGTCGATGTTGAGGATGACTTTGCCTTTCTGAATCGAATGCTCGGGAACGTCGACGCCGTCCATGTCCGCGTCCACCAGCACGTGCGGTGTCATTCCGTTGTCGCCGATCCATTCATACAGCGCGCGCAAAAGATACGGGCGGTTGGACGTCATCTCCCCGGACATGAATCCTGCCTGTCAGGAACCCGGGAGGGCCAGGTCCTTCTCGGTCTGGGTCAGGCTGGTTTTGAACGACGGACGCGAAAACAGGCGGTGGGCATAAGCTTCCACGGAGGCCCCCGGCTTGCCGAGTTTCACGCCATAGTTGGGAAGACGCCAGAGCAGGGGGCCGAGCGTGCAGTCCACCAGGCTCAATTCATCGCTGAGCAGGTATTCGGACATTTTGAACAGGTCGTTCGCGGCAAGGATGCTCTCCTTCAGTTGCTTCGCGGCCGTGTCCCTGGTCTTGCCTTTGGAGCGCTCCACCTTGTTGGCGAGCGCGTACCAATCCTTCTGTACACGATGGTGAACCAGCCGCAGTTGAGCCCGCGAAACGGGATCCACCGGCATCAGCGGAGGGTGCGGATATCGCTCGTCAAGGTAATCGTTGATGACGCCGGCGTCGTAAAGGACGAGATCGCGGTCCACCAGGGTGGGCGTCTCGTTGTACGGATTCAGCTCGGCCAGGTCGGCCGCGGCGGACTCGTCCCGGGAAACGTAGACGATATCGACATTGATTCCTTTTTCGGCAAGAACAAAACGCACCCGGTGACAGTCGAGTGACGATTCGGATGAATACAAAGCCATGGTCGAACGACCTCGAACTGCTGTTACCACATTATTCTCCTGATTAATCAGGGTTCGCGGCCGCGCTGGGCGGCACGAACCATTATTTCCTTGAGCTCAATGAACGTCCCGCCAGAATTCCGACTTCATCAAGTAGGCGACCCCGGTGAACAGCCCGAGGAACAGCAGCACCCAGATGCCGATGTCGGTGCGCTTGAGCTTGGCGGGCTCTGCCAGATACTCCAGAAATGTCACGAGGTCGTTGACCGTTGCCTCGTATGCTTCGGGCGACTGCAGCCCGGGCTCGTAGACGACGAGGTGATCGATAACATCGTGGCCAGCGTCATCCTTCGCGTACATCGGTTTCTGGATGCCCTGAAGCTGCCACATCACGTGTGGCATCGAAGCGTTGGGAAGCGCCAGGTTGTTCCAGCCGCCGGTTTCGTCTTCGTAAAAGGTCATCATGTAAGTGTACAGCCAGTCCGTGCCGCGAGAGCGCGCAACGAGCGACAGGTTCGGCGGCGTCTTGCCCAGCCAGGCTTCGGCGTCCTGCGGCCGCATGGCGATTTCCATCCTGTCGCCGATCTTCGCGTCCGAGAACACCAGGTTTTCCATGACATCGTCCTCTTCCAGGCCCAGGTCCTGGGCCAGGCGGTTGTAGCGCATGTACGAAGCGTCATGGCAGGAGAGGCAGTAGTTGACGAACAGCCGCGCACCGCGCTGCAACGACGCCGTGTCCCGGACGTTGGTGTCAGCGTGCATCAGGTTTCCGGCGGCGGCGGCGAAAACGGGCAAGCTGGCCGACGTCATGATGGCCAGGCTGAAAATGACTGCGAAAGGCTTCATGTTCATCAGTGGGTCAACCTCTCGGGTACCGGCTTGGTCTTTGCCTTCGGGCTCAGGAAAAACAGCAGCACGAAGAAGGAGAAATACACGAAGGTCCAGATCCTCATCTCGACGGTCTGGGCCGGGGTGCCCTCCGCCATGCCCAGCATGCCGAGACGGATGAAGGCGATAACGAACAGGGTCAGCAGGATCTTGTACCAGAGCCCCTTGTAGCGAATCGACTTGGCGGGAGAGCGATCCAGCCAGGGCAGGAGAAACAGCACGCCAACCGAGATGCCCATCAGGATAACGCCCATCAGCTTATCGGGCACGGCCTTCAGGATCGCGTAGTAGGGCGTGAAATACCAGACCGGCTTGATGTGTGCGGGCGTCACCAGCGGATCGGCCGGAATGAAATTGTCATGCTCAAGGAACAGTCCGCCGGCTTCGGGCCAGAAGAATATCACGAAGGCAAAGATCATCAGGAAGAAACCGATGCCGAAGGTGTCCTTGATCGTGTAGTAGGGATGGAACGGGATGCCGTCCACGGGGATACCGTTCTCATCCTTGTTGGCCTTGATTTCGATACCGTCCGGGTTGTTTGAACCGTTTTCACGCAGCGCGACGAGATGCAGCAGAACCAGCCCGAGCAGGGCCAGCGGCAATGCGATCACGTGCAGCGCGAAAAAGCGGTTCAGCGTTGCATCGGAGATGAAATAATCACCGCGGATCCACTCCGTCAGGCCTTCGCCGATCCAGGGGATCGCTCCGAACAGGTTGATGATCACCTGCGCGCCCCAGTAGGACATCTGGCCCCACGGCAGCACGTAGCCCATGAAAGCTTCCGCCATCAGGGCCACGTAGATCAACATGCCGAACACCCAGACGAGTTCCCGCGGCGCTCTGTGCGAGCCATACAACAGGGCCCGGAACATGTGCAGGTAGACGACGATGAAGAAGAACGAGGCGCCGGTGGAATGCATGTAGCGGATCAGCCAGCCCCACTCGACGTCGCGCATGATGTATTCGACCGAGGCGAAGGCGAGTTCGGCGTCGGGCTTGTAGTGCATGGTCAGGAAAATGCCCGACAGGATCTGGATCGCGAGAACGACCAGCGAGAGCACGCCAAAGTAGTACCAGAAATTGAAATTCTTGGGCGCGTAGTAGCCCGTCATCACGTTCTTCCAGAACGCGGTGACCGGCAACCGGGCGTCGAACCAGTCCAGCAGCGCGTTGCCGCTCTTTTCGCGGGTGTTGTCGTTGCCCATCAGACGGCTCCTTCAGGGTTGACGCCGATGACCAGTGTCGAGTCATCGATGTAGCTGTACGGGGGAATGCGCAGGTTGGTCGGCGCCGGCACGCCCTTGTAGACGCGGCCCGCCAGGTCGAACTTGGACTTGTGGCAGGGGCAGTAAAAACCACCTTTCCAATTCTCTTCAAACGGCTGCGGCCCAACCTCCGGCACCATCTGGGGAATGCAGCCCAGGTGCGTGCAGTGCATGTTCACCACCAGGAACTCGTCGCGCAGCGCGCGGCCGTCATTCCGGGCATACTCGGGCTGATCGGACTCCTGCGACTGCGGATCGCGCAGGTCCCCGTCCACTGCGGGCAGCAGGCCAAGGGTTTCTTCGCTGCGACGCAGGATACCGATCGTCTGCCCGCGCCATTGCACCTTGAGGATCTGACCGGGTTCGAGGCCGTCCAGCGGCACCTGGACCGGCGCACCCACGGCCCGGGCCCGGGCGCTTGGTTTCCAGGTCTTTATGAACGGAACAGCTACGAATCCTGCGCCCACGGCGCCTACAGCAGAGGTGGCGGCCACCAGAAACCGGCGCCGGTTTTTGTTTACGCCATCACTTGGCATGCGTTTCTCCAGATGGGTGCGAACCCTGAGAGGTTTTTGTGTTCAGAGTATTCAAGGAGCGAAAGCGTGAAATCCCGAGCGTCGCATTGCGCCGTGAGACTGTCCGAAACGAGCCCCAAACCCTTACATTAAAGAACAGTATTTTATCCGAAAGAACTCATGTTAAACAACGGATTAAGCGAATAGAATTGAAAATATGACGACATTGAACCAATTGCTGGGCTTTCTCATGCGTGCGATCGTGACCGGCCTGGCGATCGCCTTCGTGATTGTTTACCTCTGGCCCGCCGCCATGAACGGACGCGGGCAGGACGACGGCAAAAACACGGAAACCCCTGCCGGACCAAGCTCTTACGCGCACGCTGTGGACCGCGCAGCGCCGGCGGTCGTCAGCATCAACACGCGCTCCGTGCTGCCGGTTCCGGGACCCCAGGTTTCCCGATCCGGCTCGGCGTTTTACCTCTACCAGTTAAGGCGGTTCGTAAACGAGGGCTCGGGTGTCATTTTCAGCGAGGACGGTTACATTCTCACCAACTACCACGTGATCCGCCAGGCGCAGCAAATCAGTATCGTTTTGTGGGACGGCCGCATCATTCCGGCACAACTGATAGGATCCGACCCGGCAACCGACCTGGCCGTGCTCAAGGTCGAACTCGGTGGACTGCCCGTGGCGGCCATTAACCCGGAACGGGAAGTCCGTGTCGGGGACGTGGTGCTGGCCATCGGTAACTCGCTCGGCCTGAGCCATACCGTTTCCATGGGCATTGTCAGCGCCATCGGCCGCAACAACCTGCGTTCCGTGCTTTACCAGGATTTCATCCAGACCGATGCGGCGATCAACGTGGGCAACAGCGGCGGCGCACTGGTCAACACGCGCGGTGAACTGATCGGCATCAACGCCCGCCGCATCGAAGTGACCGAGAACGCGGAGAATATCGGCTTCGCCATTCCGGTCGGCCTGGCGGCCGACGTGATGCGCCAGATCATCGACTACGGCGAGGTGCGCCGCGGCTGGCTCGGAGCAAGCTACAGCAACCTGAGACCGACCCAGCAGCCGGATGGCAGCCTGCTGCAAAACGGCATCGGCGTGAAGGAAGTGCAGCACGACGGCCCGGCGTGGAACGCGGGCATCCGGCAGGGAGACATCATTCTCTCGCTGAACGGCGAGCCGGTTGCGGACGCAGCGCGCTTCCTGCTGTCGATTTCGCTGTCACCCCCCGGCACACGGGTCGAACTGGAAGTCCAGCGTGGTGACGTCGTCTCGCAGGTCTACGCGGACCTGATCCAGCAGCCGCCGCTCTGAGGCCCTGCTTCAGCTGTTGTGCACGTTGATCGACGCGACGTTCAGGGTCAGGCTGCGCGGCGTCGCGGCCAGGCGCCCTGCCACGTGGCGCGCCATCTCGCGATAACTCGCGGTAATGGGTGAATCCGGATCGGTCGCCACGGTCGGCATGCCGCGGTCGAGATCCTCGCGAATCTGCATGTTCAGCGGCAGCTGCGCCAGCAGCGGAAGGTCGTACTGTTCCGCCATTTTTTGCCCGCCGCCGGTGCCGAAGATCGCTTCCTCGTGACCGCAGTTGCTGCAGACATGCGTGCTCATGTTCTCGACGATGCCCAGCACGGACATCTCGACCTTGCGGAACATCTGCACGGCCTTGCGCGCGTCCAGCGTGGCGATGTCCTGGGGCGTGGTCACCACGACGCTGCCGGCAACCGGTATGTTCTGCGAAAGCGTCAGCTGAATGTCACCCGTGCCCGGCGGCAGGTCGACGACCATGTAATCCAGGCCCTCCCAGTTGGTTTCGCTGAGCAGCTGCTGCAGGGCGGACGTGACCATCGGGCCGCGCCAGATCATGGGGGTGTCCTCGTCCACCATGAAACCGATGGACATGACCTGCAGGCCGTGGGCCCGTACCGGGATGATGCGGTTGCCGTCGGTCTCCGGGGGGCCGGAGACACCCAGCATGCGCGGCATGCTCGGTCCGTATATGTCCGCGTCGAGCACGCCGACACGGGCGCCGTCCGCCGCCAGCGCCAGCGCCAGGTTGACCGAGGTCGCCGACTTGCCGACGCCGCCCTTGCCCGACGCAACCGCGATGATGTTCTTGATCTTTTCGTGCGGCTTGAGTTCGCCCTGAACCTTGTGCGGCACGACTTTCCAGTCCAGGTTCACGGTCGCTTTCTCGACGGCTTCGTCGGCCTCCAGCGCAGCCTTGATGTCGTTCGTCAGTTTCTCGCGAATGCCGTCCGTCGGGTAGCCGGCCCGAATATCCACGGAAACCCGGTTACCGTCGATACCGACACCCCGCAGCCAGCCGAGCGAGACGATATCCCGGTCCGCGTAGGGATCCTTGAATTGAGTGAGCAGTTCGTTGACGCGTTGTTCAGTCAGCATTTTCATGTTTTCCCGTTAACAGCCCGCCCATGGGATGGCGGCGCCCAAAACGAAGCATTGTATAGTTTCGGGTGTCGATCGTGAACCACGCTCGTGAGATAATGCGCGATCTTCTGCGCATGGGCCATGCCGGCCCCCGGACCGAACAGCAAGCGATGAGCGAAACAAAAAGACAGATCCTGGTCACCAGCGCCCTGCCCTATGCCAACGGCGCCATCCACCTCGGCCACATGCTGGAGTACATCCAGACCGACATCTGGGCACGCTTCCAGCGCAGCCGCGGCCACGAATGCTACTTTGCCTGGGCGGACGACGCCCACGGCACGCCCGTCATGCTCTGGGCCCGCAACGAGGGTAAGCCGCCCGAAGAACTCATCGACATGATGAACGAGCAGCACAAGGGCGATTTCAGGGACTTCGGCATCAGTTTCGACAACTACACGTCCACGCACAGCGAATACAACCGCCGGATCGTGGAGCGGATATACGCGAACCTCGAAGCAGGCGGTCACATCGCGCGCAGGGACATCGAACAGCTGTACGACGAAGAAGAAGGCATGTTCCTGCCCGACCGCTTTATCCGCGGCACCTGTCCCAAGTGCAAAACGCCCGACCAGTACGGCGACAGCTGCGAGTCCTGCGGCAGCACCTATTCGCCCACGGAACTGATCGAGCCCCGCTCGGCGGTCAGCGGCAGCACGCCGGTGATGCGAAAATCGGAACACTACTTCTTCCGCCTGTCGGAGTTCGAGGAACGGCTCAAAGAGTGGATGGGTTCCGGCGCACTGCAGCCGGAAATCGCCAACAAGCTGCAGGAATGGTTCACGGACGGGCTGCGCGACTGGGACATTTCCCGCGACGCGCCCTACTTCGGTTTCCGTATTCCCGGCACCAAGGACAAGTTTTTTTACGTGTGGGTCGATGCACCGGTCGGCTACGCCGCCAGCTTCATGGAACTGTGCGAGCGCGAAGGCCTCGACTTCGACCATTGGTGGAAGGCCGGCTCGTCCACCGAGCTGCACCACTTCATCGGCAAGGACATCGTATATTTTCACACGCTGTTCTGGCCGGCCATGCTGATGGGCGCCGGCTTCCGCACGCCGACCGCGGTCTACGCGCACGGTTTCCTGACCGTCGACGGCGCCAAGATGTCCAAGTCGCGCGGCACCTTCATCAAGGCGCGCACCTACCTCGACCAGTTGCACCCGGACTACCTGCGGTACTACTACGCAGCCAAGCTCGGCGCGGGCACCGGCGACATCGATCTTAACCTGGACGATTTCGTTCAGCGCGTGAATTCGGACGTGGTCGGCAAGGTCGTGAACATCGCCAGCCGCTGCGCCGGCTTCATAACCAAGCGCTTCGCAGGGCGGCTGTCCGCCGACCTGCCGCAGCCCGAACTGCTGGAACGCTTCGTCGCGGCGCAGGACGCGATCGCGAGCGATTACGAGACGCGCAATTACCAGTCCGCGATCCGCCGCATCATGGCCCTGGCCGATGAGGCCAACCGCTATATAGACGAGGAAAAACCGTGGCTGCAGATCAAGGAAGAAGGCCGTGAAAGCGACGTCCAGGCCGTGTGTACGCAAGGCTTGAACCTGTTCCGCGTGCTGATGGCCTACCTCGCGCCGGTCCTGCCGTTCACGGCCGTAAAAGCCTCCGGTTTTCTGGGCGTGGACCTGAGCGACTGGAGCCTGCTCGGCCAGCCGATGCTGGACGTGGAAGTGAATGCTTTCCAGCCGCTGCTGATGCGGGTCGACCCGGTCAAGGTGGAAGCCGTGGTGGAAAATTCCAGGGAATCCCTGCAGCCGGCCGCGGCCGCCGAAGAACCCGCAGCCCCGCCGGTCGAACCGATCGCGGACGAGATCGAGATCGGCGATTTCGCCCGGGTGGACCTGCGCGTCGCCCGCATCGTCTCCGCCGAGCAGGTTCCGGAAGCGAAAAAGCTGCTGAAGCTGACGCTGGATATCGGCAGCGAAACCCGCACCGTCTTCGCCGGTATCAAGTCCGCCTACGAACCTGCGCAGCTGGAAGGCCGGCACACGGTGATGGTGGCGAACCTGAAGCCCCGAAAAATGCGCTTCGGCGTATCGGAAGGCATGGTCCTGGCAGCGGGCCCCGGCGGGGACGATCTCTACATTCTCGAACCGGACGAGGGCGCGCGCCCCGGCCAGCGCGTCACCTGACTTCGCGGGGCGGTCTCGAGCGGAATGGAGGCATACCTGCTGATCCTGGTCAGTACCGTCCTGGCCAATAATTTCGTGTTGGTGCGGTTTCTCGGCCTGTGCCCGTTCATGGGCGTCAGCAACAAGTTCGAAGGCGCGGTGGGCATGTCCGTGGCCACGATGTTCGTGCTCACGCTTTCTTCCGTGACCAGCTACCTGCTGAGCCGCTACCTGCTGAAACCGCTCGAACTCGAATACCTCTCCACGCTGAGTTTCATCCTGGTCATTGCCGCCGTGGTGCAGCTCACCGAGCTCGTGATGCGCAAGACCAGCCCGCTGCTCTACCGGGTGCTGGGCATCTTCCTGCCGCTGATCACGAGCAATTGCGCGGTGCTCGGCGTGGCGCTGCTGAACGTGCAGGAGCAGCACAACCTGCTGCAGTCCGCGCTCTACGGCTTCGGCGCCTCGGCCGGGTTCGGGCTGGTGCTCGTGCTGTTTTCCGCGATGCGCGAACGGCTCGCCCTGGCCGACGTGCCGCTGCACTTCCGCGGCGCCCCGATCGCGCTGGTCACCGCCGGGCTGATGGCGCTGGCTTTCATGGGCTTCAGCGGACTGGCGAGGATCTGAGGGCGCCCATGGTGACGGCCATCCTGTCCATCGCCGTTCTCGGCACCCTGCTGGGACTGGGCCTGGGCTGGGTCGCCCGCAGGTTTCGCGTGGAATCCGACCCGGTGGTCGACCAGATCGACGCGATCCTGCCGCAAACCCAGTGCGGCCAGTGCAATTACCCGGGCTGCCGGCCCTACGCCGAGGCGATCGCCGCCGGCGAAGCGCCGATCAACCAGTGCCCGCCGGGCGGCGAGGCAGGAATCCGCGCGCTTGCCGACCTGCTGGCGGTTGAAGCGCCGCCGCTGAACCCGGAAAACGGCGCCGAGTCGGCGCCCACCTTCGCCCTCATCGACGAGGAGGCCTGTATCGGCTGCACGCTCTGCATCCAGGCCTGCCCGGTGGATGCGATCATCGGCGCAGCCAAGCTGATGCACACGGTGATCGAATCCGAGTGCACCGGCTGTGACCTGTGCCTGCCGCCCTGCCCGGTCGATTGCATCGAGATGGTGGAGCGCAAACCCGTGGCGGGAGAGTGGCCGTGGCCGAGACCCGCCGGCGAGGCCGGCGCCTGATGCCCGGCCGCATGAAGCAGGCCGCGGACCTCCGGGCCCGGCAGGCGGGAGATCGCCTGCACCGCTTTCACGGCGGCCTGAGCCTCCCGCACAACAAGGCCGTATCCTGCGGAGTGCCGCTGGAACGCGCGCCGCTGCCCGGGGAGCTGTTCATACCGCTGCTGCAGCAGAGCGGGCGCGAGGCCGAGCCCACCGTGAACGCCGGCGATACCGTGCTCAAAGGCGAAACGATCGGCCGCTTCCGCCATCTCGGACGCGGCTGCGTGCACGCACCGACTTCCGGCACGGTCACCGGCGTCGTACTGCACCCGATCAGTCATGCCTCGGGCGAGGAAGGCCGCTGCGTGGTGATCCGGCCGGACGGTCGTGATCAATGGAAAGACCTGCAGCCGATCGGTGACTGGCAGCAGACGGACCCCGAAGCGCTTCGCGAACGGATTCGAAACTCGGGCATCGTCGGCCTGGGCGGCGCGATGTTCCCGACGGGTTTCAAGCTGCGGGAAGCCCAGCGGCGCGGCATTCATACGCTGATCCTGAACGGCTCGGAGTGCGAACCCTACATCAGCTGCGACGAGACGCTGATGCGCGAGCAGCCGGAATCCATCGTGCTCGGCGCGCGCATACTGCAGCGGGCGGTTGGTGCAAAGCGCACGATCATCGCCATCGAGGACCAGATGGGCGCGGTTCGAAACGCGCTGGAAACGGCTATCGAGGGTGCCGGCGATTCCACGATCCGCGTCGTTCGGGTGATGCCCGTCTACCCGGAAGGCGGCGAAAAGCAGCTGATCCGCGTACTGACCGGGCTGGAGGTGCCGAGCGGCGGCCGCCCTTCCGATTTGGGACTGCTCTGCCAGAACGTCGCCACCGCGACCGCCGCCGCCCGGGCCGTCGTCGAGGGCAAGCCCCTGGTCGAACGGGTCGTGACGGTAACGGGGCCGGGCGTGCGCCGTCCGCGCAACCTGCTCGCCGCGATCGGCACGCCCATTTCCGTACTGGTCGAGCAATGCGGCGGATACACGCCGGACGCGGCGCGGCTGGTGCTTGGCGGCCCGATGATGGGCTTTCCGCTCGGCAGCGACGCGAACCCGGTCACCAAGGCGGCCAACTGCGTGCTCGTGCTCACCGAAAAAGAGATTCGGGACAAGCGGCCCGAAATGCCCTGCATCCGCTGCGGCGATTGCGCCCGCGCTTGCCCGGCGCAGCTGCTGCCCCAGCAACTGCACCGTTTCGTGCGCGCCGATGCGTGGGACGACGCCGGGGGCGCCGGCCTGGCGGACTGCATCGAATGCGGCTGCTGCGACCTCGTCTGCCCCAGCCACATCCCGCTGGCGAACTGGTTTCGCTACGGCAAATCCCGGCTGCGTGAACGAGCGCTCGAGCGGCACCGCGCCGACCAGGCGCGGCAGCGTTTCGAAGCACGCGAGGCGCGCCAGGAACGCATTCGGCTTGAACGCAAGCAGCGCATTGCGACCAAGAAGGCCGCGCTGCACGACGACGCGGCGAAAAAAGCACAAATCGCTGAAGCCGTCGAACGGGCGCGCAAGAAACAGGAACACACACCGTGACGCGGCACTTCGAAACCGGCAATGCGCCCCACCTGGTCCCGCAAAACACCGTGGCCGCCGTGATGCGCCAGGTGCTGTATGCACTGGCGCCCGGCGTGGCGGTCCATGCCTGGTTTTTCGGCCCGGGCATCCTGCTGCAGATCGCCCTGGCATCCCTGTTCGCGCTGGGCCTGGAAGCACTGATGCTGATGGCGCGGCGCAAACCGCTCAAGCCTTTCCTGGGCGACTGCAGCGCGGTGCTGACCGCGGTGCTGTTCGCGCTGTGCATCCCGCCGCTCGCCCCCTGGTGGATTGCACTGGTGGCAATGGTTTTTTCCATCGTCGTCGCCAAGCATCTTTACGGCGGGCTGGGTGACAACCTGTTCAACCCGGCCATGGTCGGCTACGTCGTCGTCCTGGTCAGTTTTCCGCAGATCCTGTCTGCCTGGCCCCAGGCCGCCACCGGCGCGCTGGATACACTGGCCGCGGTCTTCCTGGGGCGCGCCCCGGGCACGGACGGCTGGGACGCCGTCACCGGCGCAACCGTACTGGACACGGTGCGAAACGGGCTGGCAGCCGGCCAGGAGATGGAACAAATCCGGCTGTCCCCGGCTTTCGGCCGCTTCGCCGGACAGGGCTGGGAGTGGATCGCGCTGGCCTATGCCGCCGGCGGCGCCTGGCTGCTCTGGCGGCGCGTCATCGGCTGGCAGGTTCCGGCCGGGCTGCTGGCTGCGGTCGCCGTGTTCAGCGCAGCAGGCTGGCTGCTGGACCCGGCGCAGAATCCCTCACCGCTGTTCGACCTGCTCTCCGGCGCCGTCATCCTGGGCGCCTTTTTCATCGCAACCGACCCGGTCAGCGGCTGCACCAGCGACCGCGGCCGCCTGCTGTTCGGCGCAGGCGTGGGCATCCTGACGCTGGTCATTCGACGCTGGGGCGGGTATCCCGACGGTATCGCCTTTGCCGTGCTGCTGATGAACCTGTCGGCACCGCTGATCGACCGCTTCACCCGGCCGAGGATTTTCGGCCATGACTGAGCACAGGCTCCCGGAAATGCTGCGCAGCGCGGTCGCGCTGGGGCTGGTCGCGGTTATCGGCACCGCCCTGCTGAGCTCGGTACATGGCCTGACGCGCGACCGGATCGAGGCGGAGGAACGGCGGGTCGTGAGAGAACGGCTCGGCCAGATTCTTCCGGCCGGCCGCTTTGACAACAGCCCGCAGGACGACGTGTACCAGTTCACGGACGCGACGCATTTTCCCGGCGGGCAGACGGTAACCGCCTACCGGGCCCGCCAGGGTGAGGAACCCGTCGCCGTGGCCCTCAGGTTCAGGGCCATCGACGGTTACAACGGCGACATCCAGCTGCTGGCCGGAATCGATTCGAATGGAACCCTGACCGGGGTTCGCGTGATCAGCCACCAGGAGACGCCGGGCCTCGGGGATGCCATCGAAACCGAAAAAAGCGACTGGGTGCTCGGTTTCGTCGGCAAGTCCCTCGCCAACCCCGGGGTGAACGCCTGGACCGTGCGTCGCGACGGCGGTGAATTCGACCAGTTCACGGGCGCGACCGTGACACCGCGCGCCATCGTGCTGGCGGTGCGGGACGCCTTGCAGTATTTTTCCCGTCACCGGGCGGAGCTGTTCAGCCCGCCTGCAATAAGCGAGGATTCATGAACTACGGAGTCATATTCAGGGACGCGTTCTGGCACCGCAACACCGGGCTGGTCGTGCTGCTGGGCCTGTGCCCCCTGCTGGCGGTCAGCGGCACCGTGGTCAACGCGGTGGGACTGGGCCTGGCAACGACGCTGACGCTGCTGTGCTCCAACCTGGCCGTTTCTTCCCTGCGCGCGCTGCTGCGCCCGGAGATCCGCATACCCGCCTTCGTCCTGATCATCGCCTCTGCCGTGACGGTCATCCAACTGCTGATGCAGGCCTGGTTTCACGACCTGTACCGCGTGCTCGGCATTTTCATTCCCCTGATCGTCACCAACTGCGCGATCATCGGGCGGGCCGAGGCCTTTGCCTCGCGCAACCCCCCGCTCGCGGCGGCCGTCGACGGGCTGGGTACCGGCCTGGGCTTTTGCCTGGCGCTGGTGCTGCTCGGCGCGCTGCGTGAAATCACCGGTTACGGAACCCTGTTCCGCCAGGCCGCGCTGATGCTGGGCGAGGCCGGGCAGTCCCTCCAGCTGACCCTGATCCCCGAGCACCCCGGTTTTCTGCTGGCGATCCTTCCGCCCGGGGCGTTTATCGGCCTGGGACTGCTGATCGCCGGCCGCAACTGGCTGGACGCGCGCAGCGGGGAGAAAAAATTCCGGCAGGCAATCGGCGACGTTCGCGAGGCAAAGGCATGAACGCCGCACAGCGGCAGGCGTTTTTCGAACGCCTGAAGTCGGTTACACCGGAACCGAAAACCGAACTCAACTACCGCTCGCCTTTTGAATTGCTGGTGGCGGTCATCCTGTCCGCCCAGGCCACCGACGTCGGGGTCAACAAGGCAACGAAAAAGCTGTTTCCGGTCGCGAGCACCCCCCGCGCCATTCTCGACCTGGGAGAAGAGGGGCTGAAGCAGTACATTCGCACCATCGGGCTGTTCAACGCCAAGGCGAAAAACATCATCAAGACCTGCCGCATCCTGCTTGAACAGCATGACGGCGAGGTCCCGAACGACCGCGCGGCCCTGGAAGCCTTGCCCGGCGTCGGGCGAAAGACCGCGAACGTCGTGCTCAACACGGCGTTCGGCGAGCCGACCATCGCGGTCGACACGCATATTTTCCGCGTTGCCAACCGCACCGGGCTGGCGCCGGGCAAAACACCGCTGCAGGTGGAACTCAAGCTGCTGAAAGCGGTGCCGCAAGAATTCCTCAGGGACGCCCACCACTGGTTGATCCTGCATGGGCGCTACACCTGCAAGGCGCGCAAGCCGAACTGCCCGGAGTGCATCCTCAGGGATCTTTGCCGTTACCGAACAAAGACGACCCTGTAATTTTTCCAGCCACTTTCCGGTCTCCTCATCGACCCTGCAGCGAGCACAGTTGCAGGGTCAGTCATATTGACTAAACTGATTGCGGCCACAGAGCCCAATAAAACCAAACCCTGGAGACTTTTCACATGAGCGATAAGAAAGCTGTAAGCAAAACCGTCGCGGCCGCCGTTGGCGCTGCGTTCATCTCCTCCGCCGCCCTGTCCACAGCGGCCATGGCCTCGGAGAACCCCTTTGCAGCCGTCGAACTCGAAAGCGGCTACATGCTCGCCAGCAACCACAAGCACGCCGAGGGCAAATGCGGCGAAGGCAAGTGCGGCGGCGAGAAGAAGGCTGCCGAGGGCAAGTGCGGCGAAGGCAAGTGCGGCGGCGAGAAAAAGGCTGCCGAGGGCAAGTGCGGCGAAGGCAAGTGCGGCGGCGAGAAGAAGGCTGCCGAGGGCAAGTGCGGCGAAGGCAAGTGCGGCGGCAAGAAGGACAAAGGCTGATCCGTCGTCTTTGAGGAGGCAACCCGCCATGGGTGAAAAAACCTACCCCGTGCGAGGCGCCGGCCTGGGTCTCAGGCGCGCCTTGATGGAGCCGCTTCGTGAGCAGGGCTTCGGCCCGGTCGAATTCATGGAGGTCGCCCCCGAAAACTGGATCGGGGTCGGCGGCCGGCTGGGACGTTCTTTTCACGATTTCACCCGGCGGGTTCCCTTCGTCTGCCACGGCCTTTCGCTCTCGATCGGAGGGCCGTCGCCGCTGGATGAAACATTTCTTCACCGGCTCAAGCGTTTTCTCGACCTGCACGATATCCGCTGTTACAGCGAACACCTGAGCTACTGCACGGACGACGGTCACCTTTACGACCTGATGCCGATCCCCTTCACCGAGGACGCCGTTCGCTACGTTGCGCAGCGCGTGCGGCGCGTACAGGACATCCTGGAACGGCGTATCGCGCTGGAAAACGTCTCGTACTATGCCGCCCCGGGCGCCGAAATGGACGAGCTCGAGTTCGTCAACGCCGTGCTGGAGGAAGCCGACTGCGACCTGCTGCTGGACGTGAACAACATCTACGTGAACAGCGTGAACCACGGATACGACCCCCTGGACTTTCTCGCGGGACTTCCGGGCCGGCGGATCGCCTACGGCCACGTCGCGGGTCATTTCGACGAGGCCGAGGACCTGCTGGTGGACACCCACGGTGCGGACGTCGTGTCGGGTGTGTGGAACCTGCTGGACCGCGCCTTTGACCGCTTCGGCGTCTTTCCCGTTCTGCTCGAGCGCGACTTCAACTTTCCGCCGCTGCCGGAACTGCTCGGCGAAGTCGGGCGGATCACCGAGCTGCAGGCCCGGCACGGCCGCGCCCGGGAGCGGCAGGCGTGAAGTTCCAGTCCCTGCAGCGGGCGTTCGCCGCGCACATACGCAACCCCGCCGCCAACCCGGCTCCGGCGGACGTTGAAGACCGCAGGATGCGAATCTACCGCGACCTGTTCTTCAACAACATGCAATCGCTCCTGGCCGGCACCTTTCCGGTGCTGCACGAGATACTGGGCCCCGAGGGCTGGAAACGGCTGGTGCGCGATTTCTACTCGGAGCACCACAGTCACACGCCGCTGTTCCCGGAAGTGGCGCGGGAGTTCCTCCGTTACCTGCGCGATGAACGCGACGCGGCGGAAGATGATCCACCCTTCCTTTGCGAACTGGCCCATTACGAGTGGGTCGAGCTGTCGCTCGAGATCGACGATCGGTCAATCGACGACGCAGCCGTCGACCCCGACGGGGACCCGGTCGAGCAGTCGCCGGTGCTGTCACCGCTCGTACGGGTGCTCAGCTTCCGCTTCCCGGTGCATCTGCTGGGGCCGGATTATCAGCCGGCGGAAGCGCCGGGCGGCGACCACCACTACATCGTTTACCGCAACCGTGCCGACGAAGTGAAATTCATGGCAATCAACGAGGTGTCTCTGGCGCTGATTGCGGGCCTGCAGCGAAACGAAGGGCTGACCGGGCGGGCGATCCTCGAAGGCATCGCGACCTCCATGGCTCACCCTGAGCCCGAAAAAATCGTCGCCGCAGGCGCCGCGTTGCTTGAAGACTTCCGCCGGCGGGACATCCTGCTGGGAACCCGGAGATAAACCATGTTCGACTGGTACGACAACCTGACCGCCCGCCTGCGCGTCGCCGGTGATTACCTGTGGCCGCTGGCCCTGCGCGCGATCCTGGCCTGGGAATTCTGGGAGGCCGGTATCGGCAAGTTTCGCGGCGAAAACTGGTTCGCAGATATTCCCTGGGCCGACTGGCAGAAAGGTTTTCCCTGGCCGTTCGAGCAGCTTGGCCCCGATCTGAACTGGCTGGCGGCGACCTGGGGTGAAATGGTGTTTGCCCTGCTGCTGCTGTTTGGCCTGTTCACGCGTTTCGCCGCGGTCTCGCTGCTGGTAATCACCGGGGTGGCCACAGCTGCCGTGCATTGGCCGGCGGAGTGGGAATCGCTGACCCAGTTGTGGCAGGGTTACGTGATCACCGCGGAAACCGCGGGGAACTACAAGCTGCCCCTGCTGTTCGCCATCATGCTGATGCCGCTGGTTTTCCATGGCGGCGGAAAAGTCAGCCTGGACCACCTGCTGCTGATCGTGACGGGTCGCAGCGACTGCGTCGCCGACCGCTTCGGTGATTTCCTGTCGGCGGCGCTGCTGTTCGCCGTGCTGGGCCTGGCGACCGTGTTCGTCGAGCCCCGCTGGGGAATCGCGCTGTTCGCCGTCGCGGCGCTACTGGGCATCGTCTCGCTGACCCGTCGCTGAGAACGGCAGCGGCAGGGACGACAGCTCGAAACCGGCTTCACGCAGCAGGCGGACCAACCCCTGCTCGCCCGGCAGGTGCAGCGCGCCGACCGCCACGAAAACCGTTCCGTCTTCGAAATAGGGCAGCACGGACTCCAGCATCCGCCGGTTGCGCGCGTCGATGCCCTCGCTGATGAAATAGGAGCGCGCTGTCGAAGACAAAACGTCCATCTGCGACATCGAAAGCCGTTCGACAGCCCGCAGGTCGCCCGTCAGGTAACTGTCCACCATCTCGCGGTGAAGCGCTTCGACTTTGTCATGCTCCGCCAGCGCATGATCGAGCAGTTCGAACTGCTGCTCGAGCGGCATGTCCTCGAGGAAAGCCAGTTGCTGCTCCAGCGTCTCGAGCCCTACGACTTTCATGCCCGAACCGGCGGCACGAAGCGACAGGGAAAGGTCCATGAATAACCCGGACCGCGGCGGCGGCAGGCTCAGGGTCATCATCGCGGCCCAGACTTTCATGCGTGAAACCCAGGTCGGGTCGACGCCGTAAGTTGCCAGCAATTCGCTCAGCCGGGCAAAACGCTCGGGCCCGATGACGTCTGCCAGGCGCGTTCCGTCCTGGTAGTGCATGTACTCGGTCAGCCTGGCCAGGGTGGGCAGGTCCGGCACCATCTCCATCGCGAAAAACCGGTTTTCCGTCAGCTGCCCGATGAACGGCTCGGAAAAATCGAGCACGCGCGGATCCTCGCTGTGAATGGTCCCGAGCAGGTATCCGGCCGGCTCACCGTCACGGCTCAGCGCCCAGAAAAGAGATGAGTCGGCGCGGCCGCCGAGCGGAGCAACCAGCAGCAAGGTCAGTACGACCAAGGCACGCATCATGGTAAATCGGGTCACAATCACTTATTCTCCGGGGCTTGCCGAACGGGTTCCATTATGCCGCGCATTGCTGACCGATTCAGGGGATTTCTTCCGGTCGTCGTCGACGTCGAAACCGGCGGTTTCCAGTCCGAGACCGACGCCCTGCTCGAAATCGCCGCCTGCATCATTCGCATGGACGACTTCGGCCGCCTGTTCGTGGCCGAGACCGTGGACGTGAACGTGGAGCCGTTCGAAGGCGCGCGAATCGATCCCAAGTCACTGGAAATCACCGGCATCAACCTGGAAAGCCCGCTGCGCGGGGCGCTGCCCGAAATCGATGCCTTGCGCAAGTTCTTCCAGCCGATTCGAAAAGAAGTCCGGGACACGGGCTGCCAGCGGGCCATACTGGTCGGCCACAATTCCTTTTTTGACCTGTCGTTCATCAACGCCGCCATCAAGCGCACGGAATACAAGCGCAGCCCTTTTCACCCGTTCAGCAGCTTTGATACGGCCACGCTGGCGGGCCTGGCTTTCGGCCAGACCGTGCTGTCCCGCTCGGTACAGGCCGCGGGTCTTGAATGGAACGAGTCGGAGGCGCACTCCGCCGTCTACGACACCGAGAAAACCGCTGCCCTGTTCTGCGCGATCGTCAATCGCTGGAAAATCCTGACCGGGCTCTGATACCCAACTGGAGTCGTGATGAGCAATCACCTGATGAACACCTATGCGCGGCTTCCTGTTGCCTTTGAACGCGGCGAAGGCGCCTGGCTGTGGGACAGCGAAGGCGAGCGCTACCTCGACGCCATCGCCGGGCTGGGCGTCTGCGCCCTGGGCCACGCCCACCCGCGCGTGGCCGAGGCGATCGCGGACCAGGCTTCAGCCGTGGTTCATACATCGAACCTGTTCCGCGTGCCCTGGCAGGAAAAACTCGCCGACCGCCTGGCTGCCGTGACCGGCATGGACCGCGTTTTTTTTGGCAACTCGGGCGCGGAAATGATCGAGTGCGCGGTCAAGATCGGTCGCCTCTGGGGGCGCCAGAAGGATATCGACCGCCCCGGGATCATCGTCATGGACGGCGGTTTTCATGGCCGCACGCTGGCGGCGCTTTCCGCCACCGGCAACCGAAAAGTCCAGGCCGGCTTCGAACCGCTGGTCAGCGGGTTCGTTCGCGCGCCCTTCGATGACGTGCAAGCCGTTCGCGCCATTGCAGAGCGCGACCGCAACGTGGCGGCCGTGCTCGTCGAGCCGATCCAGGGCGAAGGCGGCGTGCGCCTGCCGGCCCCCGGCTACCTGAAACAGCTTCGCCAGCTCTGCAACCAGCAAGGCTGGCTGCTGATGCTGGATGAAATCCAGTGCGGCCTGTGCCGGACCGGAAGGTGGTACGACCACCAGCACGAAGGCATTCTCCCCGACGTGCTGACCTCGGCCAAGGCGCTGGCCAACGGCCTGCCCATCGGCGCCTGTCTCGCGCACGGCAAGGCGGCGGAACTGATGCAGCCGGGCTCACACGGCTCGACGTTCGGCGGCAACCCGCTGGTCAGCCGCGCGGCCTGCGCGGTGCTCGAGGTCATGGAAAGCGAATCGATCGCAGAGCGCGCGGCCGCTACCGGCGAAACCATTCTGGCGGGGCTGCGTGAACGCATCGGGGATCATCCGCGGGTCCGGGACATTCGCGGCCGCGGCCTGATGATCGGTATCGAGCTGGACCGCGCGGCGGGCCCGGTGCAGTCGCAGTGCATGGAAAACGGGATCATCGTCAACGCCACGGCCGGCAGCGTGGTTCGCCTGCTGCCGCCCCTGATCATCGACCGCGAGCAGGCCGAAATGATCGTCGACGCGGTGTGTGAATCAGTCGAGCGACTCGACCAGCCGCAGAAAGTCCCCGCCGGCGGCTGAGGCCACATCCACGGCCGTTTCCATCAGGGATTCGCGGGACTCCGCTGTCAAGGTGGCGTGCCCGATCTTGCGGCCGGGGCGCGGTTCTTTGCCGTACTCGTGCCAATGCAGGCCGCTGAAGGCCAGCATCCGCTCACGGTCCGGCAGTCGGCCGATCCAGTTGAACATCAGTGAATGCCGCGCCAGGTCCGTCGGCCCCAGCGGCAGGCCGGCCACGGCACGCACGTGGTTCTCGAACTGGGAGCAGGACGAACCGTCGATCGTCCAGTGTCCCGAGTTGTGAACGCGCGGGGCGATCTCGTTGGCCAGCAGTTCACCGTCTCGCAGGAAGAACTCGACCGTCAACACGCCGCGATAATCGAAATGCCGCAAAAGTCGCCGTACCTTGTCCTCTGCGGCTGCCTGCAGCGCCGCATCGAAATCGCCCGGGCGGCTCAGCGCCAGGATGCCGTGGTCGTGTACGTTTCGGGTCAGCGGCCAGAAGCGTTCTTCCCCGTCGTGTCCCCGCACGCCCACGAGCGAACACTCGGCCTGGAACGGCACGAACGCCTCCAGGATCAACTCCCGCCCGCCCAGCCTCTGCCAGGCCCGCTCGAGGTCTTCGGGGTCCCGCAAAACGACCTGGCCTTTTCCGTCGTAACCCAGGCGACGGGTCTTGAGCACGGCCGGGTACCCCAGGCGTTCGACACCCTCGAGCAGGTCCGTGCGGCCCGCAACCGCGTGGTAATCCGCCACGCCGATACCCAGGTCAGTCAACAGGGTCTTTTCGACCAGCCGGTCCTGGCAGGCGCCCAGCGCATCAGAGGCCGGGTACAGGGGACAGATTTCCTCGAACGCCTCGGCCGTTTCCTGCGGTACATTTTCGAAATCAAACGTCGCGACGTCCACCGAACGGGCCAGTTCGCGGGCCGCCTCGATATCGGAAAACCCGGCGTTCAGCAGGTCGCCCACGACCGCGGCGCAGGCGTTCAGGCCCGGATCGAGAAAACGGAAATCGAGCCCCAGCGGAATGCCGGCCAGCCCCATCATGCGCCCCAGCTGGCCGCCGCCCAGGATTCCGATCCGGCGGATCGGTGGTGACGCGCACGGCATGGTCTCAGGCCCGGCTCGGGTCCGGGTTGGCCAGTACCGACTCGGTCCGCTCGCGGCGAAAATCCTCGAGCGACCTGCGCACGGCCGGATCGGAATTTCCGACGATGGCAGCAGCCAGGAGGCCCGCATTCGTTGCGCCCGCGACACCGATGGCGAGCGTTCCGACCGGGATGCCGGCCGGCATCTGGGCGATCGAAAGCAGTGAATCCATGCCGTTCAGCGCGCGCGACTGCACCGGCACGCCCAGCACGGGCACCACGGTTTTGGCCGCGACCATCCCGGGCAGGTGCGCGGCTCCGCCGGCACCGGCAATAATCACCTGCAAGCCGCGTTCAACGGCCTGTTCCGCGTATTCGAACATAAGGTCGGGGGTCCGATGGGCCGACACGACGCGCGTTTCGAACGGCACGCCGAGCCGCTCCAGGGCGTCCGCCGCATGTTTCATGGTTTCCCAGTCGGACTGGGACCCCATGATGATTCCCACAAGCACTTTATCGCTCACTTGCCGCCACCTGTCTGCCTGAGTTCGTGAAACCGCGAATTGTAACAGGATTTGCGAAACATCGGCTCGATCTCCAGTACAATACGGCTGTCTTTGAATACGCAGGAAGGCCCCATGCCAATCGACGGGAAATTGCTGGAAATCCTCTGCTGCCCGGTGAGCAAGACACCGCTGACGCGCCTGACCGCCAACCGCCTGAAGAAACTCAATGACGCCATCGCCGACGGCGCCGTGCAGTATGTCAACGGTGAAGCCGTGACGGATACCCTGCGAGAAGCGCTGGTGACGGAAGACGACAAGGTCATTTACGCGGTCGTCGACGGTATAGCCGTGCTGCTCGAGGACAAAGGTATCGGCACGACCCAGCTGCAGGACTTCTGAGATGAAAGACAACGGCCCGTTGCCGCCGTCCGCGATGACCGTGCGCGAGGATGTGCGGCGGGCCATTCAGGAAGACTTCGGTCCGGGCGACTGCACCGCGCAGCTGATCGACGCGGAAGCCCGGCTCGAAACACGCGTGATCTGCCGCGAAGAAGCGGTGCTCGCGGGCCGGGCCTGGTTCGACGAAACCTATGCACAGATCGATGCAGGAGTGAGCGTCGAATGGTTTTTTGATGACGGCGAGCGCATGCGGCCCGATGACGCCGTGTGCCGGGTGGACGGCCCGGCGCGCGCGATACTGAGCGGGGAGCGAACGGCCCTCAATTTCCTGCAGACGCTCTCCGGCACGGCCACGCGAACGCGGCGTTACGTCGAAGCCGTGGCGGATACCGGCGCCATCATCCTCGATACGCGCAAAACCCTGCCCGGTTTGAGGCTGGCCCAGAAATACGCGGTCCGCTGCGGCGGCGGCAGCAATCACCGGATTGGCCTGTTCGACGCGATCCTGGTGAAAGAAAACCACATTTCGGCGGCTGGATCGATCCGGGCTGCGGTCGGTCGGGCCAAGGGGCTGTACCCGGACCTTCTGCTCGGGGTCGAGGTCGAAACACTGGATCAGCTCGACCAGGCATTCGAGTCCGGAGCCCAGCGTGTACTGCTGGATAATTTTTCAACGGATCGGCTCATCGAGGCCGTTCAGCGCTACAAGGGACGCATCGGCCTGGAGGCCTCCGGCGGAATTACCTTGAAGAACATTCGCGACGTGGCGCTGACCGGCGTTGACTTCATTTCCACCGGCGACCTGACCAAGAGCCTGCACGCCGTGGACTTCTCGATGCGTTTCATGTGAGTCGCCGGTCGGGTTCGGGCTGACAGCGGCTTACTTCGAGAGCAGCTTGCCGGGGTTGAGTATTCCCGCCGGGTCGAACAGCTGCTTGATGCCGCGCATCATCTCGATCTCCGCTGCGCTGCGCGTGGTCGAAAGCCAGTGCGCTTTCAGCAGTCCGATGCCGTGCTCCGCCGAAGCCGAGCCGCCCATCTCCCGGGTCAGTTCATAGGAACGGCGGCTGATCACGTTGGAACGGGCCTCGAAGTCTTCGAGCGACACGCCCTCGGGCCTGAGGATATTGAGGTGTATGTTGCCGTCTCCGACGTGCCCGTAATAGAGCACGTCGTAATCCGGGCACACTTCGTCCAGCAGTTCAGCGAGCCGCAAAAGGAATTCCGGCACGCGGGAGACCGTGACCGACACATCATTCTTATAAGGAGGATAATGCGCCACGGACTCGGCAATGCCTTCCCGGTAACGCCACAGGTCCGCCGCCTGTTTTTCATTCTGGCTGATTACGCCGTCCCGTAACCAACCGCTCTCGGCCGCGCGTTCGAAACATTCCAGCGCGATACGCTCGGTCGATTCGCCCGGGCAGTCGAACTCGGTGACCACGTACCACGGCGCCGCCTGCCCCAGCGGGTCGGGCAGTTCGTGCGCCAGCCGCACGTGGTGCATGGAACGGTCATTGAACAGCTCGAACGCGCTCAGCCCGAGAGAGGACTGCAGAAGGTCGAACAGCGGCATCACGCCGGCCAGCTCGTCCAGCGCCAGCAGCATGACCCGGCTCGGGGCAGGCGGGTCCGTCAGTTTCATCGTGGCTTCGACCACGAAACCGAGCGTGCCCTCGCTGCCGATAAACAGGTGACGGAAGTCGTAACCGCTGGCGTTCTTGACCAGCCCCCGGTTGCAATCGAGCACTTCACCGGTGCCGGTGACGACTTTCAGCCCGGCGACGCGGTCGCGTGTCATTCCATAGCGGATCACGCGGATACCGCCGGCATTGGTGGCGATGTTTCCCCCGACCTGGCTGGAGCCCTCGGACGCAAACGAAACCGGGTAGTAGAGCCCCTTGTCGCGCGCGAACGCCTGGAGCTGCGCGGTGACGACACCGGCCTCGACCGTCACGGTGCGTTCCACGGCATTGAAATCCAGGATTCGACGCATGCGGTCAAAAGAGACGACGACTTCGCCGCTACACGCCACCGCCCCGCCGCTGAGACCGGTGCGGCCGCCTGACGGCACCAGCGGAATACGGCGCCGCACGGCGGCCCGAACCAGCTCGCCCACCTGCTCCACGCTCCGCGGAAAAACGACGGCCGCAGGCGCCGGGGTGCGAAAATAGCTCCAATCCTGCCCGTGGCTTTCCAAAACACCGGGGTCCGTTACGACTTCCAGGTCGGGGCAGTCGCGCTGCATTTGGCGGGCGAAATCCATCGACTCATTATCATCTATACTGAAATCGAACCCAACAACGGAAGACGATCGAAATCCCGATGCCTGTATTCACGACCCTCTTCAACCCCGCCGCTTTTCGTTCTGTCGTATTGCTTTTGCTCACGCTTTTGGTGGTCTCCGCCTCTGCCGATGAAAGCGGCAAGGAAAGCAAACCGGACAAACTGTTCAAATCCGCCACCAACCTGGAAATCACGCTTACCGCAGCCTGGCGCGAACTCATCGACAACGAAGCCCACCAGGGCGCTTACCCGGCAACCCTGGAATACCGCGACCCGCAGGGTGAACTGCACAGCC
>JAZBPJ010000098.1:0-11685 GCA_036351575.1 Lysobacterales bacterium
CCTCCGGCACCGGGTCATACCCGCCGTCACAAAACGGATGACAGCGTCCGATGCGCTTGATCGCCAGCCAGCCGCCGCGCAGCGAGCCGTGCTTCTGTATCGCTTCCATCGCGTAGGCCGAACAGCTGGGCGTAAACCGGCAATGGTCGCCAAGGTAGGGGCTGATCGTTACCTGGTAGGCGCGAATAAGAAATTGAAGAAATCGGGACATTTTGCGTGCCGGCTCTTGCCAGTTTGAGTGCGGGCGCGTACGGTCGATACCAGAAGCACTTGCCGTGGACGCCCAGTTCGGCTATAACACTGCAATTTCCTTTCGGGCGTGATGTCTGCGAGCCATAAACTCGAATAATCACCCGCTCAAACTTTCTCGCCCGAAATTGCTCGTCAAGGAGTAGCTTATCACGATGGCAAATGACCGCGTTGTACTGAAAAAAGGATACAAGCCCAAGAAAAAAGAGAAGTACATGTGCCCCGAGCATCTTGAGTACTTCCGCCAGAAACTGCTGGCATGGCGCGATGATCTCGTAGAAGAATCCCGCGAGACCATCAGTCACTTGCAGGAAGAGGTCCGCGATGTCGGCGACGAGGCCGAACGCGCTACCCGGGAAACCGAGAACAGCCTGGAACTGCGCACCCGTGACCGTTACCGCAAGCTGATTCGCAAGATCGACAAGGCGCTGACCCGGATCGAGGACGGCGAGTACGGCTATTGCGAGGAAACCGGTGAGGAGATCGGTCTGGCGCGCCTCGAGGCACGCCCGATCGCCACCCTGTGCCTCGATGCGCAGGAGCGCTGGGAACTTCGCCAGCGGCAGATCGGCGAGGGCCGCTAAACGGCTTGCAGACGCCCAAAACAAGTCAAGAACATGAAAACCGCATTGCCAGAAAATGGCAACGCGGTTTTTTTCAAAAACGTTAATGAAATGTTAATAAAAAAACGGTATTCTCTAGCGAATCAAGTATCTCACCCTTCTGCCGGTCGCCGGTAGATTCCGACTCCGTGATGCTTTGTAGGAGGAGCGTTACATGAAATACAGCAAGCTCGTAGCAGCACTGGCCGCAGCCGGTATGATCACCGCATCCGGCAGTGTCACCGCCTTTGAAGACCAGCCGTTCCACGTGACCGGCGCCGTCGGCTCGTATTACACCGACAATGATCGCAACCTGCGTACCGACGATATCTGGTGGTCTCTGGGTTTCGGTTACTTTTTCAATGACAACCTCAGCCTCGACCTCGAGTACGACCGTTTCGTGGGCACCTGGAAGGATTACCAGGACTTCGTTCCCGGCGCGACCTACGACAAGTGGAGTCTCAGAAATATCGGCCTGATGGGTCGTTTCTACTGGACCGACTGGAAAGTCCGGCCCTTCCTGGCAGCCGGTGTCGGCGATCTCTCGCACGGCAACGTCTCCAGCGAGGACAACTCCATGAGCCTGAGCTTCGGCGGCGGTTTCGCCGGCAAGTTCAGCAAGCACCTCAGCGGCCGCGTTCAGTTGCTGTGGCGCAAGGACCGGGACAACGATACCTATCCTCAGTACGCCAGTTTCAACGACATGATCCTCAGCTTCGGTATGAGCTACGACTTCGGCGGCACCGAGCCGCCTCCGCCTCCGCCGCCGGAACCGAAGGCAGAGCCGGCTCCGCCGCCGCCGCCGCCGAATCCCGACCTGGACGGTGACGGCGTGCTGAACCAGCACGACAAGTGCCCGAACACGCGTCCCGGCGCCGTGGTGGACCTGGACGGCTGTGAAGTCGAAGTCGTCATCGAACTCGAAGGCGTGCACTTCGACTTTGACAGCGCCAAGCTGAAGCCCGAAGCCATGGCTATCCTGGACGATGCCGCCGCGCTGCTGATGAAGCACGAGCGCGTCGTGGTCGAAGTGGGTGGTCACACCGACAGCACCGGCCCCGAAAGCTACAACCAGGGCCTGTCCGAGCGCCGCGCCAATTCGGTGCAGGATTACCTGGTCAGCAAGGGTGTGCGCGCCAGCCGCCTGAGCGCCAAGGGTTACGGCGAGGCCATGCCGGTCGCCACCAACGACACGCGTGAAGGCCGCGCGATGAACCGTCGCGTCGAACTGGTCGTCCTCGACCGCTGATCACGCGACATGCAGTAGTGAAAAAGCCCCGCTTCGGCGGGGCTTTTTTTGCCTTTGTTGGGCCGTACCTTGCCATCACGTTGGGAGGTCCCGGATAAGCGCTTCGCGCTTTCCGGGATGACGTTCCTCCGTATGATGCTCAGATGAGCCGCGCGGCGTATTGCTGAATGGCCGTCAGCATCGCGTGCAGGCCGTTGGCGCGCGTCGGCGAGAGGTGGCTGGACAGGCCGATTTCCCGGATGAATCGCGGCTCGGTCTCCAGGATCTGGCGCGCCGAGCAGCCCGAGTACACGCGCGTGATCAGCGCGATCAGGCCGGATACGATCGCGGCGTCGCTGTTGGCGCGGATCGTCACGCGCTCGGCACTGCCCTCAAGCACCAGCCAGACCTGTGACTGGCAGCCCGCCAGCAGGCGGTCGTCGGTTTTTTCTTCCTCTGCCAGGGGCTCCAGCTTGCGCCCCAGGTCGATCAGGTACTGGTAGCGGTCCAGCCACTCGGGAAACAGGCTGAACTCGTCGATGATTTCGTCCTGCACCGCCATCGGATCGTGTGTTGCTGCATCATTCATTGTTATCCGTCCTTGCGCCGCCAGCGCGTGACGCCGCCGGCGTCTTCGAGCATGATGCCCATTGCCGTCAACTGGTCGCGGATGGCGTCCGCGGTCGCAAAATCCCGGTCCGCCCGCGCCGCGTTGCGTTTTTCGATCAGCGCCTCGATCTCGGCGGCATCGTCATCGTCGACGCCGCTGCCAAACCATTCTTCGGGCGCGGACTGCAGCAGCCCGAGCAGGTTGGCGCCGGCCAGCAGAATTCCGGCCGCTTTTTGGGCGTCTTCGCGGTTCTGCGCGTTCGCCAGCAGGCGGGCGCTGCTGTTGAACTCCGCCAGGGCCACCGGCGTGTTCAAATCGTCGCGCAGTGCATCGAGCAGGGCCTCTGACGGGCGTTCGTCGGCGGTGAAGGGGCCGAAGGCGTAGCTGGCGTCGCGCAGCACGGCGTACAGCCGGTCCAGCGTGCGTTTCGACCGATCCAGTTCGCTCTCTGACCAGTCCAGCGGCTGGCGGTAATGGGCGCTCAGCAGCAGGTAGCGCAGGGTTTCCCCGGCGTGCTCCTTGAGCAATTCGTGCACCACCAGCGTATTGCCCAGCGATTTCGACATTTTGCGTTTTTCGACGGTCACGAAACCGTTGTGCACCCAGTAACGCGCAAAGGCGTGGCCGCCGTGCGAGCAGACGCTCTGCGCGATTTCGTTTTCGTGGTGCGGGAAGATCAGGTCCTGGCCGCCGCCGTGGATGTCGATGGTCTCGCCGAGGTGCGTTTCCGCCATCACCGAGCACTCCAGGTGCCAGCCGGGCCGGCCCCAGCCCCAGGGGCTGTCCCAGCCGGGCAGGGGATCTTCGGAGGGCTTCCACAGCACGAAGTCGCCGGGATTGCGCTTGAACTCGGCGACCTCGACCCGCGAACCCGCGATCATCTCGCGCGCGTCGCGGCCGGACAGGGAACCGTAATTTTCGTAGGACTCGATGTCGAACAGCACGTGCCCCTCGGCGACGTAGGCGTGCCCGCCGTCGACCAGGCGCTGGATCATGTCGATCATCTGCGGAATGTGTTCCGTGGCGCGCGGCTCGATGGTGGGCGGCAGGGCGCCGATCGCGGCCATGTCGTCGTGGTAGGCCTGCGCGTATTTTGTCGATATCTCGCTGATCGGCACTCCCAGCCTGGCGGCCGACTCGTTGATCTTGTCGTCGACGTCGGTGATGTTGCGCGCGTACACCACCTTCGGGTAGTGCAGCTTCAGCAGGCGATGCAGCAGGTCGAATATGACCGCCGGGCGCGCATTACCGATATGCGCGTAGTTGTAAACCGTCGGGCCGCAGACGTACATGGTAACGCGATCGGGGTCCTGCGGAACGAATTCCTGTTTTTCTCGGGCCAGGGTGTTGTAGATTCGTATGGTCAATTTGCCTTGCTCTTGTCAGCGGTCTAAAGTGCGCGGAAGTCATGCATTTTAACAAGTTTGGGCGGTATCGCAGTAAGTGAAAGCCAGGAGATCCCGGATAGCCGCTGCGCGGCTTCCGGGATGACGTTTCACCGGGACGGGACTCCGAATGACAAGCCGCTGACGACCAACGTCACCACGAAGAGCGCCAGACGATCATGCGTTGTCGTGAACAACGAGGGAAATTCTAATGACAGACAGTTACCAAAGCCTGTATGCGAATCATGTCGCGGAAACACAACGCCGCTGGGAAAAGGCGCTCGAAGCCGGGAAGTACGACGCGGCGGTGGTGCATTCCGGCACACCG
Source organism: Lysobacterales bacterium (assembly GCA_036351575.1). GTDB lineage: Bacteria > Pseudomonadota > Gammaproteobacteria > Xanthomonadales > SZUA-36 > JABDPF01. The sequence goes on from JAZBPJ010000098.1 coordinate 4,403, forward strand.
ATGTACTCCTTCCAGGACGATTACGAGTACGCCTTTCGGCCCAACCCGCATTTCCTGGCCTGGCTGCCGCTGACGCACCACGCCGACAGCGTGCTGATCGTGCGCCCGGGCAAACGCCCCCGGCTGATCTATTTCCAGCCCGACGACTACTGGTACCTGCCGCCCTCCGACCCGGAGGCCTGGTGGGCTGAGCAGTTCGACATTGAAATCGTCACCGATACGGACCACTGGCGCTCCATGGTTCCCACGGGCCGGGTCGCCGCCCTGGGCGACTCCCCGGCACTGGCTGATGTCTACGGCCACCGGCGCGTGAACCCGTCGATGCTGACGCACCGGCTGCACATCTGGCGCACGCGCAAAACGCCCTACGAGATCGCCTGCATGAAGCAGGCCGCGTTGCTTGCAGCGCGGGCTCACATTGAAGCTGAAAACGCGTTTCGCGAAGGCGCGACCGAGTACGGGATCCACATGCGCTACCTTGCGGCCTGCGGTCACACCGACACGGAACTGCCTTACAACAATATCGTGGCGCTCAACGAACACGGAGCGGTGCTGCACTACCAGCAGCGTGACCGCGAACTGCCCGTCGAAGTGCGCTCTTTCCTGATCGACGCCGGCGCCGCCGTCAATGGCTACGCCTCGGATATCACGCGCAGCTACGCCCGCGAGACCGGCGATTTCGCCGATCTTATCGACGCGATGGAAGCCGTGGAGCGCCGCCTGGTCAAAGCGGTTCGGCCGGGGCTCGATTACCGTGAGCTGTTCCTGGAGTCACATCGTCTCGTGGCCGGAGTCCTGGCCGAGGCCGGCGTGATCCGGGTCGACGCCGAGCGCGCCGTGAAAAGCGGCTTGAGCCGCGTTTTCTACCCGCACGGCCTGGGTCATTTTCTCGGGCTGCAGGTGCATGACGTGGCCGGCCTGGTCGACAATGACGGCGCACCGCTGCCGCGCCCCGAGGGTTACCCGGCCCTGCGCCTGACGCGCGTCCTGGAACCAGGCAACGTGCTGACCATCGAGCCCGGCCTGTATTTCATCGACGTTCTGCTGCGCGAATGGCGCGAGAGCGGGGATGCATCGATGATCGACTGGGATCGCGTGGATCAGCTGAAGCCCTTTGGCGGCATCCGTATCGAGGACGACGTGCTGGTGACCGAGGCGGGTAATGAAGACCTGACGCGCGCGGCCTTTGCGGAGCTCCAGCCCGCGTAGTTTTCACCAGGGGTTCGGGATTTGCGACGCTCTGACGCTCAGAGCAGACCGATCTCTTTCAGGTCGCTGAGGTCGACGCGGCCGACCGGGCCGTGGTTCCAGATGGTTGCGTCGCTTTCCAGCGCGAGGCGTTTTTCCTCGTCGGCCAACTGTTTCACCGAATCGATGAGGCAGGCTTCTTTCATGGTGTGCACGACCAGACTGTCCAGTTCGCTGATGTAGGGCTCGCCGATGATCTTCTGCATGGCCGCATTGACCGCGCTCAGGTCGTTCGGGAACAGGTACTTACCGGTCAGCAGGCGGTAGTTGTCCGATACCGACTGCAGAAGCGAGAGCGAGCAGTAGGCATCGTCCAGGAGGCCGATGACGCCCATGTCGTCAGGGATCACGTCATCGCCTTCTTTCCAGTAGGACTCGACGGCGTCGAGAATGCAGTCCATTTCTTTTTCAAGCCCAACGGTGTGGGCCGAAGTGCGCGCGACCTTGACCATGTACGGGACCTGGCAGACATAGGCGGTGACGAACTTCGCCGCCCGCTCGATGGCTTCCGGGGGCGATTCAGCGCCGTTGCGGTCGGCGACGGCAGCCAGCAATTCGCGCAGCTGGGGATCCTCGTGAAGCGAGGGCCCCAGGCTGTCGATCATGGATTCGATCAGCTTCGTGTCCATCGTGTGCCGGAGGTGGAAAAACGACGCTATTCTAGCAGTCATTGTGCTAGTATGCCCGCCTCGAAACGCGTTGCCGGGACCTGTATCCGTGCTGTTGCTCTCACTCCTCATGCTTTTCGTTGGACCGTTGCTGTTCGTCTGGTTCAGCGGTTCCCATAAAATCGCTCAAACCGTCGATCGAATCATCGTGATCGTGCTGATCGCGATGGTCGTTCTGCTGCTGGTGCCGGAAATCATCGAACCGCTCGGTTACTGGGCCGTGGGCCTGCTGCTGTTCGGTTACCTGCTGCCGGGCCTGCTGGAGAAACTGGTCAACCGCGCGGCCGAGACGATGCACCTGTTCAGCCTGTACATCGCGCTGGCGGGTCTGCTGCTCCATGCGGCGCTGGACGGCGCCGGGCTTGCCGGCAGTGAAATCCGCCCGAACCTCGGCCTGGCCGGGGCCATCATCCTGCACCGCTTCGGGGTCGGCATGATGCTGTGGATGATCATCCAGCCCGTTTACGGGCAGCGCGCGGCCTGGGCGACCCTGCTTGCAATGGCGGCCGCCACGGTACTGGGGTTCGAGTTCTCGGAGCGCCTGCTGCCGCTGACCGGAGACCGCTTCATCGCCGGCATGCAGGCCGTCATCATCGGCACCATCATCCACAGCCTGGTGCACCGGGGCCACGTGCACCAGCACCGTCGCGACGCAGACTGAGCGGGTACTCGGCGTTACCAGGCGTCCACGCCATAGCGCGCCCGCAGTGCCGCATCGCGCACCCGTTCGCGTTCCTCGGCGGTTCGAATGTGCGCCATGAAAGCTTTCACGGCGGACGATGGTGCATTGCTCGCATCGCGAACGAAACCGTAATTGAGTCGCAACCATGCGAGGTTCAGACGCACCAGCTGCAGGCGGCCGTTCTCCAGCCAGGGCTCGGCGACCGACAGCGGCGCCATGCCGACGATGTCGTTTTCCATCACGAGCCGGAGCGAGGTGGAAAGCGAAGAGGCCACGATCTTGGGGATGAAATTGGCGCTGGCCTCGTCGAAATCACCGGCTGCGAGGGGTCCTGGGCCGAACCGTTGCGCGGCGCGCTGCGGAATCTGGCTGCAGGCCCAGGGCCAGGCGAGCACTTCTTCCAGGGAAGGCTGGGGCGACTGCGCCAGCGGGTGACCTGCGCGCACAACCGCAAACACTTGCCGGTCGTTGAGCAGTTCGCGGTGAAGTTCGAACGACGTGCTCGCCGCGCTGAGTTCGATGACAGCCAGTTCACAGATTTCCTTTTCGAGCAGCTGGATGCCGCGGCTCCAGTCGGCGACTTCCATGTTGATCTGCATGTCGGGCCACTCGCGCATCAGCGCGCTCAGAGCGCGAGGCACCGTCAGCTCGGCCGGGTAGTGACCGCAGACCACGGACAGCGTGCGTTTGGCGCGGCCCTCGAGTTCGGCCAGGTCGGTTTCCAGCTCAGAGGCGAGCAGCGTGACCTCGCGGGCGTGCTGTAAAACGCGGCGGCCGGCTTCGGTCGGTTCCACCCGGTTGCGTGAGCGGTCGAACAGGGTAACTCCGAGCCGCTTTTCCGCCGCGAGCACGCTTCGGCTCAATGCCGGCTGGCTGATGCCCAGCGCCTCCGCGGCGCGACCGTAATGGCGGTGACGATCGAGAGCAAAAAGGTATTCCAGGTGCCTGTGCGAGAGTTTCATGCAGGAATATTATCAATTGATGCATTTCTATGCATTGATTACATCGTGTTCGAGGCATAAACTTTTGGGTCGGCCGCTCTTCTGGCGAGCGGTGACTGCAAAGGAAATGCCAGCCGATTGGCTGCACTGCCAGAACCATACCTACTGGAGAGAAATTCATGCGATTCTTAAAGAGCTTTAGATTGCTCGCCTGCGCAGTGGCGGGGGTGCTCGCTGCGCCCGCGGCACTGGCGCAAGACAAGCCCAATATCCTCGTCATCTGGGGCGACGATGTCGGTTTGTCGAATATCAGTTACAACACAAATGGCATGATGGGCTACGAGACGCCCAATATCGACCGCATCGGTGAAGAAGGCATGGCTTTCACCGATTATTACGGTGAACAGAGCTGCACCGCAGGCCGTTCGTCCTTCATCATGGGGCAGAGCGTGTTCCGCACCGGCCTCAGCAAGGTCGGCCTTCCGGGCGCGAAAGAAGGCATGCAGGAAGAGGATCCGACCATCGCGGTGGTGCTGAAAGACCTCGGTTACATGACCGGGCAGTTCGGCAAGAATCACCTGGGCGATCGCGACGAGCACCTGCCGAGCAACCACGGCTTCGACGAATTCTTTGGCAACCTGTATCACCTGAACGCCGAGGAAGAGCCGGAAAACGAGGATTACCCTGCTGACATGGTCACGGCAGACGGCCAGACCTTTCGGCAGAAGTTCGGACCCCGGGGTGTCATCAAGTCCAGCGCCGACGGCGCGATCGAGGACACCGGCCCGCTGACGAAAAAGCGCATGGAATCCGTTGACGACGAGACCGCCGCCGCCGCCCTGGACTTTATCGAGCGCGCCGAGAAAGCGGACAAACCCTGGTTCGTCTGGTGGAGCGGCACGCGCATGCACTTCCGCACCCACGTCAGCGACGAGCGCATGGCCTGGTGCAAGGAGCAATACCCGAACGCGGACGAGTACAGCTGCGGCATGGTCGAGCACGACATGCATATCGGCCTGTTTTTGGAAAAGCTGGATGAGCTGGGCATCGCCGATGACACGATCGTCTTTTACTCCACGGACAACGGCCCGCACATGAACACCTGGCCGGACGCGGCGATGACGCCGTTCCGCGGCGAGAAGAACACCAACTGGGAAGGCGGCTGGCGCGTGCCGGCCTTCGTGCGCTGGCCCGGTAAAATCCCGGCCGGTGAGGTCACCAACGAGATCGTGCATCACATGGACTGGCTGCCGACCTTCGCCGCCGCCGCGGGCAAGGACGACATCAAGGAAGACCTGATGGACGGCTATCGCTCCAGCGCGCTGGGCCGCAAGTACAAGGTCCACCTGGACGGCTACAACATCCTGCCGCTGCTGACCGGCGAGACGGAAGAGTCTCCGCGCCACGAGATTTTTTACTTCTCGGACGACGGTGACCTGACCGCCCTGCGTTACGACGACTGGAAACTGATCTTCATGGAGCAGCGGGTCGAGGGCACGCTGCAGGCATGGGCCGAGCCCTTCGTTCCGCTGCGGATTCCGCTGATCTTCAATCTCCGGCGCGATCCCTACGAGCGTGCGCAGCTGACGTCGAACACCTACTATGACTGGCTGCTGGACCGCGCCTACCTGCTGGTGCCGGCACAGACTTACGTGGGCCGCTTCCTGGCCACGTTCAAGGAATTCCCGCCGCGCCAGAAGGCGGCCAGTTTCTCGCTGGAAAAGGTGATGGAAACGCTGGCTGAAGGTTCGGGATCACAGTAAACGCAATTCGTTGTGATCAATACAACCGGGGCCCAGGTGGCCCCGGCTTTTTTTTGCTTTACGAAAGTTTCACGCACGCAGGGTCGTTACTGTGGTTAAATTTACGAGATGGCACCCTTGCCATTTCGAATCATGCAAAGGGAGTTCTGCGATGAAGCTTACGTTTTTGCGGGCCATTCCGGCCCTGTTACTGCTCCTGATACTGCCGCAGGCGGCATTGTCGGCGGACAAACCCAATATCCTTGTCATCTGGGGCGACGACGTCGGCCAGGAAAACATCAGCGCCTACCACCGTGGAATGATGGGCGGCAGCACGCCGAACATCGACCGTATCGCGAACGAAGGCGCGCTCTTCACCGATGCATACGCGCAGCAAAGCTGCACGGCCGGCCGTGCAGCCTTCGTGCTGGGCCAGCACCCGTTTCGTACCGGTTTGCTGACGATCGGCATGCCGGGCGCGGAGCAGGGAATCCAGGACAAGGACCCGACCATCGCGGAGCTTCTCAAGAACCACGGTTACGTCTCCGGCCAGTTCGGCAAGAACCACCTCGGTGACCGCGACGAGCACCTGCCGACGAACCATGGCTTCGACGAGTTCTTCGGAAATCTCTATCACCTGAACGCGGAAGAGGAGCCGGAGAGCCAGTTCTACCCGAAGGATCCCGAGTTCCACAAGAAATTCGGCCCGCGCGGTGTGCTCCATACCTATGCCGACGGTCGCGTTGAGGACACCGGTCCGCTGACCAAGAAGCGCATGGAAACCGTCGATTCCGAGATCCTGGCCGCCAGCCTGGACTTCATCGACCGTGCGCATGCAGCCGACAAGCCGTTTTTCGTCTGGCACAACACGACCCGCATGCACGTCTGGACCCACCTCAGTGAGAAGTACAAGGACAAGTCCGGTTACGGGCTTTATGCGGATGGCATGATGGAGCTCGACGACACGGTCGGCGCCCTGCTGGACAAGTTGGAAGAACTCGGCATCGCCGACAATACCATCGTCGTTTTCAGCACCGACAATGGCGCCGAGAAGTTCACCTGGCCCGACGGAGGCACGACACCGTTCCGGGGCGAGAAGGGGACGACCTGGGAAGGCGGTTTTCGCGTTCCGCAGATGGCGCGGTGGCCCGGAAAGATACCGGCGGGCACGGTCGTGAACGATATTTTCTCGCACGAGGACTGGATGCCGACCCTGCTGGCGGCAGCCGGGGAGCCCGACGTGAAAGAAAAGCTGCTCAAGGGACACCGGGCGGCTGGCAAAACCTTCAAGGCGCACCTCGATGGATACGACCAGACAGACGCGCTGACCGGAAAAGGTCCCGGCAAACGCAACGAGATTTTTTACTTCGACGCGGCCGGTAACATGAATGCCGTGCGCTGGAAGGACTGGAAGGCTCATTTCACCATCATGGAAGGCAATATCGCCGAGGCCTATCGCAAGACGCCGAGCTGGCCCTTGATCATCAACCTGCGCATGGATCCTTACGAGGTCAGCCCGGATTCGGCCATGTACGTTCGTGACTTCTACGCTGAGACGATGTTCATGTTCGTTCCGGCGCAGGCGATCGTTGGGCAGTTCCTGGCGACGTTCAAGGACTTCCCGCCGACGCGCGGCGATTCGCTGAGCATCGACGCGGTTCTGGACCAGATGATGTCAGCGCAGAGCCGACAGTAATCACCACTCTCGTGATGGTCTCATCGCGAGTGATGTAAATGAAGGCCGGGGCCGTAGAAGCCCCGGCCTTTTTGATAACATCAGACCGAAAGGATTCCGGAGGTTTATGTAATGAGCGTTCTCGACGCGATTCAAGACCTGGAGCGCCGCATGTCGGCGTCCATCATCGGCCAGGAAGACGTCGTACGACAGTTGGTCATCGGCCTGCTGGCGAACGGCAACGTTTTGATGGAGGGTCTGCCGGGGCTGGCCAAGACGAGAGCGGTCAAGGGCATGGCGAAGAACATGCAGGCCGACTTCTCGCGC
>JAZBPJ010000099.1:0-9550 GCA_036351575.1 Lysobacterales bacterium
ACGGTCGGCCTGCTCACCCCGCTCCTTGGCCTGGCTGGGGTCATCGGGCTGCTCGCACTGATGGGGCTGCTCGGTGCGCTGCTGGGGAAAACGTTGCCCGAAACCGCGTGATACAGAAGATTGCGGTAAAGGGCCGGGGCTGATCAAATACGAACATGCTGTCCTCGCTGGAGCTCATCCGGGTCGGATTCCTGGCCAGCCTGTTCGCAGGTCTTGGCACCGGTATCGGCGCGCTCGGGGTTTTCGCGGTCAGGCGCCTGTCGAACCGCCTGGAGGACAACCTTCTCAGCTCGGCGGCGGGCGTCATGCTGGCCGCTTCTTTTCTGTCCCTGCTGTTGCCGGGCGTCGAGTTCGCCAGTGCGCAATTCGCAAGCCGGGCCGTCGCCGTTTTCGTCGTGAGTTTCGGATTCATGAGCGGTGCGGTCGCGCTTTATCTCGTGCACCGTTTTGCGCCTCACGAGCATTTCCTGGTGGGTCGTGAGGGTCCGGAAAACACGACACTCAGCCGGATCTGGCTGTTCGTGATTGCGATCACGCTGCACAATTTTCCCGAGGGAATGGCTGTGGGCGTGGGTTTCGCGGGCGGTGATATCGAGAACGGCCGTTCGCTGGCGCTGGGTATTCTCGTTCAGAACCTGCCCGAGGGCCTGGCTGTCGCAATTTCACTGCTGGTGATCGGCTACAGCCGGCTGCGCGCTTACACGGTCGCTTTCCTGACCGGGCTGGTCGAGCCGGTTGGCGGCCTGGTTGGGAGCGCACTGGTCACGCTGGCGGAGCCCTTGATTCCGTGGACACTGGGTTTCGCGGCCGGTGCGATGATATTCGTCATCAGCGACGAGGTGATTCCGGAGACGCATCGAGGAGCGCATCAGCACCTGGCCACGTTTTCCCTGATGGCCGGTGTGGTCGTTATGCTGCTGCTCGATGCCGTGACCGGCTGAGCGGTTTCAGATACCGACGACGATCCGGGGCGCGACCTCGCTGTCATAAAAATCGGCGAGCTGTTCATGGAGTTCAGTCGGCAGCGGCTGCAGGGCGCTGACCGACGCGTTCTCGATGACCTGTTCCGGCCGCGAGGCGCCCGTGATGATGGTGCTCACCGCCGGGTGGTCCAGGATCCAGCGCATGGCCATCTGCGCCATGCTCAGGTTTCTCGGTTTCAGCTTTCGAAGTTCTTCGACCAGGTCGAGCGCATCCTCGAACGGGATACCGGAAAACGTCTCCCCCTGGCTGAAGAATTCGCCGTTGCGGTTGTAATGGCGGTGGTCTGAAGGGTCGAACGCCGTCTGCCGGTTCATTTTCCCGGCCAGTATGCCGCTGGCCAGCGGCAGCCGCACGATGATGCCGGTGTCGTGTTCTTCCGCTTTCGAAAAAAGCTCCCGCGCGGCGTCCTGCCGGAACAGGCTGAAAATGATCTGCAGCGATGCCATGCCCGGGTGCTCCACGGCGAACAGGGCGTCTTCCAGGGTTTCAACGCTTGCGCCGAAATGCCGGACCAGGCCTTCCGACCGGAAGTCCTCCATCCAGGCGAGCAGGTCGCCGTCACGCAGCACTTCGCGGGGCACGCAGTGAAGCTGCACGAGGTCCAGCGCCTCGACTTCGAGCCGGCGCAGGGACGACTCGATATTCCGGCGCACGGTTTCCTTGCGGTAGCTGTCCGGAAAAAGCGACGCGTCGCGGCCCACCTTGGTTGCGACAACGACGTCCGCATGATGGTTATGCAGGTAGCTGCCGATCCGGGTTTCGCTCATACCACCGCCGTAGACGTCCGCGGTGTCCCAGAAATTGACGTCCTGGCCGTGGGCCGCGCGCAGAATCGCTTCGGCGCGCGCATCGTTGACCGGTCCGAAGTCGCCGCCGAGCTGCCAGCAGCCGAGGCCGATTTCGGATATCTGGAATTCGCTTTTACCCAGTCTGCGATATTTCATTGCCGGGTCCTGCTGTTGGTCTTCATTCAGATGGGGCCTGGTCTGCATGCCCGCGCGGCGGCAGATGACCGGCGTCGACCACCTCCCGGTAGACGTGCCAGGACGCGTGCCCCATCAACGGGTAGAGCACGACAAAACCCAGCATGAAAGTGGCAATTGAAAAAACGGAAGCCAGGGTGATGAACAGCGCCCAGGCAGCCATGGTGACGGGGTTTTCGCCGACGGCGCGAACGCTGGTCATCAGCGCCAGCGGCGTGGAAACTTCGCGGTCCACGAGCATGGGAATGGAAACCACCGTGATGGCGAAAGTGACGGCCGCGACGAGGGCTCCCAGCACGGTCCAGAGCAGGAAGACATGGTCGTCCTGCCCGACAACGTAGCGCAGGAAATCCATCGGGCCGTTGATCTCGACGCTGACGAACAGGTCAAAAAACATCACGGACAGCATCACCCAGGCCGTCGCGATGATGATCAGGAGCATGCCAAAGCGCAACAGGCACCGGGTTCCCCGGCGCCAGGCATTCAGGGCGTCCCTCGTTGACGGTTGTATTCCCTGTTCGAGTTTCTGGCTCAGCGCATACAGGCCGGTTGCCAGGGCGGGCCCCACGACCAGGAAGCCGGAGATGGCCCCGGGCAGCAGGGGCCAGTACAGCAGGGCGACCTGTACGATGAGCAGGCCCGCAGCGGCCACGATCAGGCCATGCAGCAGGCTGGGCCAGCCGGCACGGTAAAAATCACGCCAACCGAGTTTTAGCCAGCGCAGGATGGCGCCCGGCTCGACTTCGTTTATCGGCGGGATCGGCGGATCTGCTGGTTCGGCTCGTGATTTTTCTACCATCTGTAATTTCATCCCGGTCTGAAGCACGGTCTTGCCTGGGGGGTAAGTATAGAACACAGCGCGCTGTCTTCAGGACACTAACCCGAACATTGCAGCAGAATCCCGAAAGATGGCCCCGCGCACCGCTTCTCGTGCGCACCGTGTCGGGCTAGACTTCAGAAATGCCTTTCTTCGAGCACGGCAACCACTCGATTTACTGGGAATCCCTGGGCCGGGGCGAGCCCGTTGTTTTTCTGAACGGCGTGCTGATGACGGTCGATTCCTGGAAGCTGCAGACCCTAGAGCTTGGTCAACGGTTTCGCTGCGTCATGCATGATTTTCGCGGCCAGCTGAGGAGTTCGAAGCCGCACGAACCCTGGACGCTCGAGGATCACGCAGAGGACCTGGAGGCGCTGCTCGATCACCTCGGCATCGCCGACGGCCATATCGTGGGCACCTCCTACGGCGGCGAGGTGGGCATGGTATTCGCCGCCACCCGGCCGGAGCGGGTGCGCAGCCTGTCGGTCATTGCCTCGGTCAGCGAAATCGGGCCGGATACCGCGCAGGCCGTGCTCGAATGGCGCCGCGCGGCACTGGAAGCGCCGGACAGCCTGTACCGGGTCATGCTGCCGACGACGTTTTCGCCGGAATTTATCGCGGCGAACCCCGCCTTGATCGAGCTGGGCGAGGAACGGCTGCAGGCCTGTGAGGCGGAATTCTTCGAGGCGTTTGCGGGGTTGATCGACGCCTTCCTGGAATTGAATATCACCCCGATGCTCGGCGGCATACGCTGCCCGACGCTGGTCATGGCCGGTGAAAAAGACCGGCTGAAACCGCCGCGCTACAGCGAAATCATCCGCGACGGCATCAAGGGTTCCGAACTACAGGTGGTCCCGGGAGCGGGCCACGCCGTCGTGCTGGAGCAGGCGGACCGGATCAACCGTGAGCTGCTCCGTTTCATCTCGACTCGAGCCAGCCCTGAAAGGGTTTTCCGGTGATCGCGGACAGTTCCTCGATATCCGGGGCGAACCGTTCCAGCAGCCGTGCTCGAACATCCGGCGCCAGCACCGGGCGCTCGATGCGTTTCGAGAAGGGCCTGTAAAGCAGGGTTTCCATCCAGTGGCGCTGGTAGCTCCTCAAGCGGTAATAGATCCGCTCGCCGATACTGCGCTGCAGGAACATTCCGACGGGATTTTTTCTGCGCTGCAGCGAAGCCGGGTGGTGTATGACGTCGAAAGCTTCCGACCAGTAGTTCTCATCGACGCCCATGAACCGGAAGATCGTCCGCAGGGTTTCACGCTGGCGGTCCCTGAAATCCTCGAAAGGTACGATGAGGTAACGGGAAATGTCGTCAAAGTGCGGCAGGTAGCGTTTGAGCTGCATCGCGTACAGTCCGCGCCGCACGTAAGCGTTCAGCCGGTAATCGTCGATGTCGCTGAGCAGGGCTTCCTCGATGGGCCGGTGCTCCATGCTTTTTGCGTAGGAGTTCATCCAGTGGGATACGGCCCGCTCGACCGGGTTGCGCACCATGTAAATGAAGCGTACGTCGGGGAGCACGCTGCGCATGCGTTCGGGAATGCCGTCCTCGATGGGCCAGTCGGTGTAGCCCAGGCTCAGTCCTTCAAAAATGACACGGCCTGACGTCGGCCATTCCTTCCTGTACCACTCCAGGCCTTTGTGCCAGTTGCCTTCCCGTTCGCTGCGGGCTTCTCCCTGGTCGTTGAAGAAATAGGTTTGCTTGTACCGGCTGGTTCCAACTTCGGGGTGCGCGCGCATGTAGTGAAACAGGCTGGTCGTGCCGCATTTCATCCCCCCGATGTTGATTACATCCGGAAGGCGGTATTCTTGATTTGAATTCGTCATTCCCTTTGTCTTTTGGTCTATAAATACCGGGCACGGCAAGTATAGTTAGCCGGGCTTTCACTAATCCAGATTTTTGCGGAGGCCGGGCAGAACAGGAATCATGAAAATCTCGGTCATTGTCCCGGTATTCAACGTCGAACCTTACCTGGAAGAATTCCTCGACGCCGTGCTGGCCCAGGAGTACCCGGGTGAGTACGAAGTCATTTGCGTGGATAACGGTTCGACGGACGGCAGCCTGGAGATCCTCGAAGCACGCGGCGGCGTGACGGTTCTGCATGAAGCGAAACGCGGGTCCTACGCGGCCCGGAACTGCGGTATTCGCTCGGCGCGCGGACAAGTGCTCGCCTTTATCGACCCCGATTGTCCTCCGCGCAAAAGATGGCTGGCGGCCATCGGGAAGGCCTTCGAGGAGCCGGGCTGCCACGTGGCGCTTGGAAAAAGAGAATACGATGAGCCCTCAAGGGCGCTGCGCCGCCTGTCCGATTACGACACCACCGTGGCCGGTTACGTGTTTTCCAGCAGCACACCCGAGATTTACTTCGGTTACACCAACAACATGGCCGTGCGACGCAGCCTGTTCGATCAGATCGGCCTGTTTCACGAAATTCTGCGCGGAGCGGATACCGTGTTTGTACGCAGAACGGCTGATGTGCTGGGCTGTGGCGCGGTGGTGTACGCGCCCGAGATGTGCGTCTGTCACCAGGAGGTCCACCACGTGGCGGACTTCTATAAAAAAAGAATCATCTACGGCGAGAGCAACAGCCGAACGAGAAGCCTGGGTTCGGCACGCCCCCTCAGGGTCCGGGAGCGCATTCGCATCTTTCGGCGGACGGCCAGGGATTTTGACTACTCCCTGGTTGGAGCGGCGGAGTTGCTGGCGCTCCTCGGCCTGGGTGTGCTGTGTTACGAGTTCGGGCGCTGGCGCGGTTGCCGCTCCTCGGCTTCGGCCCCGGGCAAAGCGGTTTCTTGCGACGCTTCCGAATCGTAGCGGACACTTTCGATCACCGACTGGGTGAAATGCCCGCCCTCGAAGCCGTAGGTGCACTTCGTGCAGATCGGGATGTCCTTCCAGTTTTTTCGAAAGGTCTCGCGCATGCGCCGGTAAGCCGCTCCGCGCCAGATTTCCCTGAAAGACGACTTCTTGAAGTCACCGAGATTGGAGGCATCGTGAACGTCGAAAGTGCAGGAGTTGATGCGCCCGTCCCAGCGCAGCGTGGTCTTGTGAAACAGGGCCTTGCAGCGGTTTTCTTTCGCCACCTTTGGCGCGCCGGAACTGTCGTACTCGAAGCGCCGCATTGACATGTCGGCAGGCAGGTTCACACCCACGGTGGTCGTCGCCGGGTTGATTCTCTTGAGGTTCAGCATGTCCACGCCCAGCCCTTCGGCCGTCGCGCGGGCGTCTTCGATCTCGTGTTCGTTGGCCTCGGTGATGATCAGCGTCAGGCTGAGAAACGGATCCGATACGCCGAGTTCACGCTTCCACTTAAGGATGTTGCGCACACCCTGCAGCGGCTGTTCAAAGCTTCCCTTGCGTGATTTTTCGTAGCTTTCATCGCTCATGCCGCTGGTCGAGATCAGCAGCTTGTCGATGCCCGATTCGACCACCTTGCGGGCGTGCCTGTCCTTGGCGAAGACGTGGCCGTTGGAACTGGATATGACGACCAGTCCCCGGCTGCGCGCGTGCCGGATGATGTCGTAGATCGCCGGCGCCAGGAACGGTTCGCCCCAGCCCCAGAGCACGGCGAGCAGGGCGGTATCGCTCATCTCGTCAATCAGGCGTTTTGCGAGTTCCGGGTCCTGGTGCCCGATGGGTTCATCGGTGCGCTCGCTGACCGGGCAGTACTTGCAGCCCAGGTTGCAGATGGTCGTGGGTTCGATCTGGAGGTAGGTCGGAAAGCCCCAGGGCTGCGTGGCCCTGGCCGCGATGGCGGCCTCCACGGCCACCCAGTTCAGGATCTTTCGATAAGGCGCATTGGGAATCCGGATCGGAATATGTTCGTATTCGAACCGGATCTCCCGAAGGAGCAGGGCTCTCAGTGCGTCTGTAATGTTTTTGCCCAGTTTGCGCGCCATGTTTTCAGTCGTTTGTGTAGGATAGGCTGAGTATGGATTCTTCGCAGGAACGCATTTGTTCCAGCCTCGTTTCCCGCTCGTTCGAAGTCCAGATCTCGTCGAGAGTCTGCCGTGTCAGGTCTCCGATCGCAGGCTTTCTTCTGCACAGGAACACCTTGCCGTCCACGCCGATGAACAACGTTCGCGTGGAGCAGTTGCACGATACCCGCTCGCCGGTATTCATCCGGATCAATTGATTGAGGTAGGCGGTGTTGGTCTCGATTCCCAGCGACAGGACTTCACGTGCCTGCCGGGTGATCGATTCGATGATTTCGCCATCGTATTCCGGTCCGCTGATTTCCGAGGGATGCCGCCCCTGGTGGCATACCAGTTTCTCCAGGGTCTTGAAGCGAAACGGAATGTTCAGCGCTTTGCATTGCTCGGCGGTATCCAGGATCTCGGCATGGTTGTCGTTGGTCACCGTCATTTTCATTGACAGGACGATTTCCGGGAATCGTTTTTTGACCTGGCGCCCCGTCTCGAGCAGTCGCTCGGCGGAACCGTCCACGCGCCGGATCGCATCGTGCGAAAGGATACCGTCGTAGCTGATCGTGATGGACAGGTTGCGAGGCCGGGTGCCAGCCAGGAATTCCAGGGTCCTCTCGGTGTAAAAGCCGTTCGTGCTGATATTGATGTGCGCCCGTTGCCTGCTTTGGCGCGCGATGCGGTAATACGCTTCGAGGTCACGGAGCGCGAATGGCTCTCCGCCGGTCAGGGAAATCACGCGCAGGTAACGAAGCGTTTTCTGGCCCATCAGCGTTTCGAACTGTTCCGGTTCGATGCGAATGTTGGGCCGATCCTGCCAGATGCCGCACATCTTGCAGCGCAGGTTGCAGATATTGGTCAATTCGAACCGTGCCCGGTCCGGGCTCCGAAAAAACGGCAATTCCGCCAACGGAGCTTTCATTCGGCGACTCCGTGCGCGGGGCCGAACTGCCTCGAGAATTCCGAAACCTCACCATCGACCATGAACCGCTGCCGGTGGTGCTCGATGCCGGTGATCCACTCCATGGCTCCGCCGTGGCCGGCCAGCGCGCCTACGGCCTGGCCGACGCCGTCCCAGATGAGCAGCACGGCGCTGACGGGCGCAAGCGTAAGGGAGCGTTTTGCCAGGCCCACGCGCACGGCGTCACGCATCAGCCGATACAGCCGCAGGGGCGGGATCAGCGGGGCAGCCGCGGCGTAAGCCACGCGTTTGAGGGCCGGCCAGGACCGGGTCCGGTTGGCGGCGAAAAGCCGCCCGGTCTGGAAGCGAAGTTCAAGGGAAGGCCAGAAACGCGAGTGGTTCTGGTGATAAACGACAGCTTCCGGGGAGATGGCGAAGCGGTGCCCCTGCCGTATCAGCTCCCAGTGCATGGCCACCGACGTTTCCAGTTTGCGCGGCAGCGCATCACCATAAGCCATCAGCACATCGCGCCGGTAGCTGGCCATGTGGCCACCGATATGGGTCGGTGGTCCCGGCGGGGGCGGGTCCGCCCAGGCGCCGTACTGCAGCAGGAAGTTCGCCCAGCTGGTCGCCGTATCGGGGTTGTCGTTGGCAAAAGCGAAGCTGACCCCCGACCAGGGGCCCTCGTAAGTTTTCAGCAGGGCTTCGGCCCAGCCCCTTACGGGAAAGGCATGATCCTGCATGAAGGCAACGATCGCGGCGCTGGCCGCGCGGGCGCCCTCGGCCCGAATGACGGAGGATTTTTCCAGCGAACCAAGCACCACCTTGCGGCATGCCGCAAATCCTTCGAGGTCCGCAGAAGGGCCTTCCAGGGACGCCTCGGTCGGGCCGAGAAGAACGAGCTCCATCTGCTCGCAGACGGTCTGGGCGCGCAGGGAGGCAATCGTTTTGCGGATGGTTTCGTAACGGTCCGGCGTCCACAGAATCGCGGAGAGAGCGGGTTCCAGGCCTGGATTTTGAGGTTCAGCCATGACGGCGACCCTGCGGCAAGAAGAAGGGAAGACGAGATCATAGCGTGATGCTTCGCCGCTTGCCAATCGACCGTTCTGCCGCGATTTTCCGCGATGCTCAAAGCACCGTATTTGCAGCATCGCGGCCGGAGTGTGCCCGGGTCGCGAGCAAGACCGCGGCAAAGATCAACACCGCTCCGGCCAGCGTGGTCATGCCCGGGATCTCGTGCAGAAATACGGCCGCGAGCACGATGCCGTACACCGGCTCCAGGCCGGTGACGATGCTGACCAGCTGCGCCTTGAGTGCGCGCAGGGACTTGATGAACAGCAGGTGGGGCAGGGCGGTGCAGAGCACGCCGAGGATCAGCAGGAGCCACAGGGTGCCGGGTTCGGGAAAAGACCTGGATGGCAATACGAACGGCAGCAGCACCAGGGCCGCCGTAATTTGTTGAAAAAACGCGACGGTCATGAAGGAATTGCTTGCGACGAGCTGCCGGTTCATAAGGGTCAGCACCGCGAACAACGCACCGGAGACGACGGCCCAGGCGAGGCCGGCCGTTCCCGCGTCACTGAGTTCAAAGCTTGGTGCGACCAGCAACAGGCCGGCAACCACGATTACCGCGCTTGCGATATCGACGGCGCGAATCCTTTGTTTTGAAACCAGCGGCTCCAGGAAGGTGACGAACACCGGGAAACTGGCGAAGCCGACGAGGCCGATGGCCACGGTCGAGATCTGGATGGCGTGAAAGAACGTGACCCAGTGCAGCGCAAGCACCAGGCCGGAAACGGGCAGCAGCCACCGGGAACGGCCCGGTTCGATTCTGAGCGGCCTGGATGACAATTTAAGCGCCGCGAAGATCGCGATGGCGGCGAAAACGGTTCGCCCCAGCACGATGGTGGCCGCATCTGCCGGGACCAGCTTGCCGAACAGGCC
>JAZBPJ010000100.1:0-20797 GCA_036351575.1 Lysobacterales bacterium
CTTTCACTACACGCTGGCGCAGCTGCGCTACCGTACCGGCGACCTGGCGCGCGCCGAGACGAGCCTCAACCGGGCAATCGGCCTGGCGCCGGACTGGGTCGAAACGGACGCGCTGGTGCTGCCCGGGCAGCCGCCGGAACTGCCGGCCGATCTGTTAGCCGACTAAGCGGCCTTTTCCGCACGGCGGGCTCCTGCATCGGACCCTTGTCGGAGCACGCCATGCGCGCGAAAGCATGAACCGTATATTCCCCTTCTGGCCGCTCTCTCAACCGCGCGGCCTTTTACTTTGTACGTCAGAAATACGCTGACAAGCGGAACCCGGTTGATGTGGGTGGGTGAAGTCGGCTGCCGGCACGAAGCAAAGCCAAAAAGCTCAATTAATGGATGATCGGGTTCTCGAATCGGGTCTCGCGCAAAATTTGCTCGTATCGCGGATCGCCGTGCAGGGGGTTGAAAAGCCGGTCGTGAGCGGCCTGGAGTACCCCGGGGTCACCCACTTCTATTGCCCATTCCAGCCATTCGATGGCTTTATCGATTTCACCCCACTGTGAATAGACCTGGGCATATTGATATGCGGCAGCGTCCCCGAAGGTTGCCATCATATTCTCCAACTGCTTCTGCGCCCGCTCGGTCTCGCCGTTTGCATGGTACAGGATGGACAGCGCGGTAATCCTGGCCCAATCGAGCGGTTCCGTTTCAACCAGTGACAGCGCACGGTCGATTTCGCCACGATTTTCGTACAGGCACATCGCCAGGTAATAGCGGAAACGTCCCGCTTCCGGATCCATCTCGAGCGCTCTGCGCGTCAGTTGTTCCGCCAGTTCGCACTCACCCGTCCGGTGGTATACGAAGGATTTCAAGCGCATGACTGCAAGTGAAAGTGGATCCAGTTCCGAGGCTTTCTCGATGGCGTTCAGCGCCACCGTGTAACGGTTCAACGTAGCCAACGCCGAAGCGTACTCCCCCAACACCCGTGCGTTGCCCGGATTCTCGCGGACGGCTTGCTCCAGGTACTCAACTCCCTCCTCGAAGCGGTAGTTGACGATGGCCATCCGTGCGACAGCACTGAGTGTACGATCGCTCCCGGGCGCTATCCGCTGCAATTTCTCAGCATAATGCTCCATCTGCGCAAGCGATTCTGTAAAGGCTCCATGGCCGTTTTGGTTCATCTGGTTCCAGTTGAAGAACATGCCCCAGTTGGCCTCGACGTAATCGGGATCGATAGCCAGCGCATTGAGAAAATGCTGCCGCGCCAGTTCGAGGTGATCCCGGTCATCCGGGCTGGACTGAAGCAGATACAATCCGCGCAGATATTCCTCGTACGCGACCGGGTCGTGACGGGCCAGGGTGATCGAGGGCGCGCCATTCGAGCCGTCGGCCAGAATCGTGTTGCGCAGCGCCCGGGTAACCCGTTCCGCGATTTCCTGTTGAATCGCGAAGATGTCCGTCAGTTCACGGTCGAACGTGTCTGACCAGATGTGGTAACCATCCGAGGTCTTGACCAGTTGCGCTGTTATGCGCACGCGGGTGCCCGCCTTGCGCACACTGCCCTCCAGCACGTTGGCCACGCTGAGCAGGCGGCCCACTTCTCTCAAATCCTGGTTTTGACCCTTGAAGGCAAAGGAGGACATACGACCGGTCACCTTGAGGCCGCCAATGCGCACCAGCGTGTTCAACAGTTCCTCGGTCAACCCGTCGGAAAAGTACTCGTTGCCCGGATCGTCGCTCATATTGATAAAGGGCAACACCGCTATGGAGTTCGATGGATATTCACTTTCAGCCTGAATCGCTCCATCACCGGTTTCCTGTTCGAAAACCGTATCGACCGAGGCCGGTGACGGAACCACGCGTTCCGATCTGAGCCAGAAACGGTCGAAAACGATAAACGCGAGCGCGATCGAGACCAATGCAATGGTGATGACATCAAGCCGGCGGGCCGCCCGGTGATCGATCGACGGTGTCCGGTCCAGTTGCTTTTCGCGCTTCAGACCCTCGGGTGTCAGTTCGAAGACCCAGGAAAATACGAGGGTCGGAATGAAACCCAGCGCAAAAACGATAACGACAAAACGCACCCCCCAATCGGGCACGCCAAATTCCGGGAAAAGCGTACCGGCGACCTCGGTGACAAGCCAGGCTGCCGCCAGGTATGCGATGGCGACGCGAAAGACATTACGACGCCGGAGTTCCTGCAGAAAAGTCATATACCTAAATCTAGCAGATTGCCGACTCTAACGGTTTACGACTGCGCAATCAGGCAGTCTGTATGATTCAACTTCAATTATGCGCCTGTGACGGAACCAGCGTAAGTTTCACAGGAGGGTAGTGCATGACCGCAAGATCCGGCACCGACAGTGTGATTGCCACGGGTTTGTCCGAACTGAAACAGCAGCTGACGATCAGATTCGTATCCACAAGGAGAACCAGTCTCGCGAGCTCAGTCAATGACCGTGCCCTGCCCTTTGCAGAACTCGATTGTGCCTGCCGAGTCACCTGATGCACACTACGCTGCACGGAAATCCTGCCGGCCAGCTGCCGGCATGAAAACCGGAGCTCGATGACAGATGGTCAACAACAGAGGGAAGATATTCCATGATTTCGATGATTCGTCTCATAAAGACGGTAATCACGTTGCCCGTGCGCAAGCCCGTCGGAATGGCTTGCCTGGGCTTGCTGATTTTCGGCCAGGCGCTGGCGCAAAACGACCAGCCGTTGCAGGAAAACTGGGCGCCCAGTGAATGGGGCGCGGACGACAAGGTGGGAGCGGTAAACCGGACGACACCGGAAATGGTGTTGCGTGCCGTCAAGCTCGTCCGACAGGGGAAAGTCGCCACGCTCGGCAAGGTCTACCAGTCGGACATGCCCTTGTTTGGCGCACGCAGCTGGGAGCTGAAGATTCCGGGCCTGCCCACCTACGAGCCCATGGGCGAACAGATGGCCGTCGGCAACGATGAGTTTCTGTCAGCCGAAATCGGCCAGGTGGGGACTCAGTTCGATGGCCCCGGCCACATCGGCGTGCGGACCTCGAAAGGGGATTTCTTTTACAACGGCCGTTACCTCGAGGACCCCGACGTCTCCGCCAGCGGCCTCGGCCCCCTCGGCGTCGAACACGTGGCGCAGGTCGGCTTCGTATGCCGCGGCGTGCTGCTCGATGCCGTCGCCTATCGCGGCGGTCGGCTGCCGGTACCAAAGCAGCGTTCGAACGATCCGGGCATCGTCACCCCCGCGGACATCGAAGCGATGATCGCCAGGCAGGGCATCGATCCCATCGGCGAAGGCGACTGCGTTTTCCTGTACACCGGCCACGGCGACATCTGGCACCCGTCGAAATGGGACACGTTCGACGCGGCCGAGAAGCAGCGGCGAATCTCCGAGTTCAATGCCGGCGGCCCGGGTTTCGGCCTGTCGGCCTGCGAATACCTGGCTTCCCGCAAAATCATTCTGTGGGGCGGCGACTCCGCGTCGACCGAGGCGGTTGCGGCGGACTTCAGCGGCGAAACCGCTCAGCCTTTCGAGTGCCACGTAAAGATGATGACCCGCAGCGGTATCTGGAACATCGAGAACCTGGACCTGAGCCAACTGGCCAGGGACAAGGCGTACGAGTTCCTGTTCGCCTGGTCGCCGCTCAAGCTGAAGGGCGCGACGGGGTCACCAGCCAACCCGGTTGCCCTTTACTGATCTTCAGCGCCTGACTTCCGTTGCACGCCTGCTTGTGGAGCCGGGCGGGCTATTAAGTGCACTGGCTGTTGTCACCCCAACTCGGAAGTTTCAGATGCTTAAGCACCTGGTATAGATTGCAAACAGGACAACGTCGAAACTGCTGGTGGTTTCTGGAGCAAGATTGGAGTGAGCGAACTGCAAAGAAGATTCTCAGTGATTCTGACTCTTGGGGTTTTTGGCTGCAGTGTGTATTTACTGGCGACGGCTTCACCCTGGCTGCTGGCCGAGTCGGCCCGATGGCCGGGGTTTCCACTTGGAACTCTGATGGCCTGGGCAGGCATCGTTTCGCTCCCGATGGCCTCTTTCCTGGGGTTTCATCGATTTCTGAATCGAGAAACCCGCCCGTCCCGGATTTCCAGGTCGCTGATGACCATCTTGCTGTTTTTGTGCGCCGCCTGGGGGTTCGTCGCATTCGGCCTGGCGGGTAACTGGGCGTTGAACTTTTCAAATACAACAAACTCGTTCCGGGGAAGCGTAGCCGCCGGCGAGATTTTCTGGGCTTATTCCCGAATAAAGGGACCAAACACCCGTACTGCCCATTTTATATTTTCGCAGTCTGTGAAGGTTTGAACATACCAACGAGAAGGACTAGCTAATGGAACTTCTTAATAGCAAGCTTACCCGACGAGACCTGCTGCTCTGTATTCCGCTGATGGCAATCCCTTCCGCCCCACTCAAAGCGACAATCGGGGCGAGTAACGACGTTTCGACGCTGGCCTCGACCGGTGACAGATCGCTTGGCAGTGCAGGCCAGCGGATCGGTATTGCGCTGGGTGCAGGGGGTGCCAACGGCCTGGCGCACATTGCGATGCTCGAAGTTCTGGATGAGCTGGAAATACGCCCCCACCGGATCGCGGGCGCAAGCATTGGTGCTGTTATTGGCGCGATGTATGCCTCCGGTATGAGCGCGTCGAAAATCAGGGACCTGGCCAACCAGGCATTCATGACGAAGGAATCGGACAGCCCATACGACCTGCTATCCGCACAGGCGTTGAACTGGCTCGAACTTGTAGAGTTGGAACTGGGTAACGGCGGCCTGCTGGACAGCCAAAAAATTCTTTCTCATTTCTATCAGTCGATCGAGCCGAGAGATTTTTCAGACCTCGAGATCCGTATGGACGTCGTAGCTGGCGATCTCTGGAAGAGAGAACAGGTAATCCTGAACTCCGGAAAGCTGCTGCCTGCAGTCCAGGCCAGCATGGCAATACCCGGTGTCTTCAGACCCGTCGTAATGGGAAACCGCGTGTTGATCGATGGCGGCACGGTCAATCCGGTGCCCTGGGACCTCTTGTTCGAGGACTGCGACATCGTCGTTGGAATCGATGTAAGCGGCGTACGCAGCCGACCGGGCTCTGATGAGCTGGGTTACTTCGAAATACTGTTCAACTCCATCGAGGTAATGCAAAAAGCCATAATCGACGAGAAACTGCGGAACCGGAGACCCGATATCTTCATCGCCCCAGAAGTCAGGGACGTACGCGCCTTGGAATTCTATGCGGCGAAAGAGGTGTTCGAGCAGAGCAATTCCGCGAAAGAGCGATTCAGGAGCGAGTTAACCGCGCTTATCGCGAAACAGGGGCGCGAACGTTAGGAGGAGGACCAGGACTTGATCCCCCAGTTCGCAGATCAGGCCAGAACAGGACTTATTTCAGCTGCGACTTGAAATAGTTAAACGAATGCACGAGGGCTTTCTTGAGCTTTTCGGCATCCATGGCCACGGCTTCCCACTTGTCTTCGCCGGCTGCCCTGATATCGTCCAGTTTCTTCTTTGCGGCCCGAGAAGAGGCCTTCAACTGGGCAACTTGCTCGTCGTATTTCTGTCCGAGTTTTTGCTGGCCGCTTTTTGCCTTGTTCTCCAATTCGTCAAGATGGGCGTTCACCTCGTCGAGTTGCGCCTTGATCTCACGAATCACATCATCTCTTTTCGACATATCACGATCTCCTTGCTGCGCCTCCGCTGGTTTGGAGGTATTGCAGCGCCCGCAGAACAACGGGAGAAGTCCCGCGAACGCCTGGTTTCATTATATCGCCCTTCACGTCATGGCGCCGCCCAGTGCCAGCGTCCGGTCGCGTTCCAGAAGGCGGGCGGCCGTGCCCGAATGGGCCGATATATCCCAATCCCGAATCGAACAGCAGCAAACAGAGTCTGTTTGAATTCCAAAATTGGCCGAAAGGGCTAATCCGCCGATCTGGGAAAAGCTCGTGAACGGGTTCTGCCTGCCGGCTTGAACCGAACTTCAAAATCAGTCGGCCATTGCTTCGAACACTTCCTCCATGCGCTCGAACACCACCATCATCTTGCGCTCGTCGGGCAGCGTGGTCAGCCGGAAATGGTCGCTGTACGGCACGTTGAAACTGCTGCCAGGGGCGATCAGCACGTGTTTCTTGTTCAGCAGTTCCAGGGCGAATTCCTGGTCGTCGAAATCGGGCAGCCGTTCGCGGCGCACCCTCGGGAAGGCATACATCGCGCCTCGCGGTGTCACCAGGTCAAGAAAATCGCTGGCCTCGACTCCATCGATAATGGCCTGCCTGGCCTGGTGCAGCCTGCCCCCGGGCTCGGTCAGGCGGTAAACGCTCTGGTAACCGCCCAGCGCGGTCTGCACGGCCCACTGCCCCGGCACGTTCGCGCACAGGCGCAGTGATGCCAGCAGTTCCACGGCGTGCATAAAGTCCTCGGCGTTTTCACGGTCGCCGCTGAACGCGATCCAGCCGACCCGGTAACCACAGGCGCGGTAAATCTTGGAAAGCCCGTTGAACGTGGCGCACAGGGTATCGTGCACCAGCGTCGCCATCGGGATGTGCTCGGCGCCGTCGTACAGCATCTGGTCATAGATCTCGTCGGCCAGCACGACCAACTGCCGCTCCTCGGCGATGGCGGCGATCTCCTCCAGCAGGGCACGGTCGTAGACAGCGCCCGTCGGGTTGTTCGGGTTGATGACCACGATGCCGCGCGTCCGCTCGCTCAGCAGGGAGCGAATTTCTTCGGGGTCCGGCAGAAAACCGTTTTCCGGCAGGCAGTTGTAATACACCGGTTTACCGTGGTTCAGGGAGACCGCAGCACTCCACAAGGGATAGTCCGGACTGGGCACCAGGATTTCGTCACCGCTGTTCAGCAGGGCGCGCAGCACGAGATCGATACATTCGCTCACCCCGTTGCCCATGAACACGTCGTCTGCGGTAACGTCCATCACGCCGCGGCTTTGCTGCTGCATGACCACGGCCTCGCGCGCCGGGAAAATCCCCTTCTGGTGACAGTAAGCCTCGCTCTGGCCAAGGTTTTCGATCATGGCAAGGCGCATGGTTTCCGGCGTGCGGTAGCCGAACAGGCCCGGGTTGCCGATATTCAGGGAAATGATCTCGTAGCCCTGGCGTTCGAGTTCGTGCGCCCGGTGCGCGAGTTCACCCCGGATTTCATAACGAACGTCCTGGATGATGGCATTGGTAACGATCTGTTGCTTTTGCATAAGGCAGTCCCTCTCGATCAAACGGAGCATACGCAATAATCGTTGACAGCCGCAATGACCGCGTCTAGGCTTCAAATATGAATGATTATCATTACCGCATGGCCATCCCCCCCCGCTCTTGCAGCTGTATGTGCAAGAGCTGGCCGTGCGGTATCTGATCGACCCGGATTTTTTCATCGTCAATCAAGTCCCGCACCGGCCACCCGGGGCGGAACCATTGCCGTACCGCACCGGTCCCGGCAGCGGAAACCGAAAAGAGACCGAGACCATGAAAACCAACATCATCCAGAGCGAAGACTTCACGGCACAGACGCCGCAGCGCAGAAACGTTTATGACAGCGTGGCCGAGCTGGTGGCCGACCCGGAAAACCCGACCCCGATGATCCGCCTGGGCAAGCGTTTCAATCCTGCGTCCGAACTGGAAATTTTCGTCAAGCTGGAGAGAAACAACCCCTTCGGCTCGATCAAGGACCGTACCGCGCTGTACCTGCTGAACGGGACCCCTCTGGACGAGGACCAGGTGCTGACGGAGCCCACCGCGGGCAACACCGGCATCGCGCTCGCGGCGCTCTCCAATGCCCGCGGCACACGGATCGAACTCGCGCTGCCCGATGGAACACCCGAGGAGAAAAAAGCGCTGCTCAAGTTCCTGGGCGCGGAACTGCTGGAAGTGGAGGACGAACTGTGCCCGCTGTTCCCGACAGAAGGCGCCCGCGGGGTGGTCAAGAGCCTGGTCGAAAGCGCGGCTTACAACGGCCGCTACGTCAGCCCCAACCAGTACGAAAACGAATTGAACGTCGAGGCCCATTACCGCACCACCGGGCCGGAAATATGGGCGCAGACCGGAGGGCAAATCGATTACTTCTTCGCCGCCTTCGGCACCTGCGGAACGATCACCGGTGTCGGCCGCTATCTCAAGGAACGCAACCCGGACGTAAAAATCATCGGCATCGAACCGGCCACGCGGCAACACCGCATGTCCGGCATCAAGCGTATCTCGGACCTGCCCGAGGAACACCGCCCGAAGATCCTGGACTACTCGCTGATTGACGAGATCATCCCGGTCACGGACGACGAGGCGTTCGGCGCAGGGGTCGAGGCAGCGCGTGTCGAGGGGCTGATGGTCGGACCGACCACCGGCGCCCTGCTCCATGCCGCTCGCCAGGTGGGCCGGACAAACAGCGGCACCGCCGTGGTCATCTCGCCCGACGACGCCACCAAGTACATCAGCACCTACTCGGCCTGGCTTTCTGAGCAGGAACAAAAAGCAAAACCGGGGTCAGAGTCGTAAAACGACCCTGATCCCTGCCGCCGATTCCGCGGTACTTGACCGGACCCGTCCGATCGGGCTGGAGTTTGTGGTATCTTCCAGCAAAATTCGTTGAGGGACCCGGGGAGTGGGAATGTTCCAGACGGCGGAGCTCGGCCAGGCATTATCCAAGAAAGAATTCAAACAGCAGGAACGCGTATTGCGCACCAATCTCCTTGCTCTTCAGCAGGAAGTGCGAAAACGCAACCAGTTTCCGGTATTGATCGATTTCGCCGGCGTGCGCGGCGCCGGGAAAGGTACGTCCGTGAACCTGCTCAACAAGTGGATGGACGCGCGCTGGATTCGCACGCACGCCTACGACCATCCAAGCGATGAGGAATCCCAGCGCCCGGCGTTCTGGAAATTCTGGCGCCACCTGCCGCCGAACGGACAGATCGGCATCCACATGAGCGGCCGGTATTCCCGCCCGCTGCTGGACTATGTCTACGGCGAAATCAACGAATTTCACTTCAAGCGCGCGCTCAGACGCATCAACAACTTCGAAAAAGCCCTGGCCGACGACGGCGCCATGATCCTGAAGTTCTGGATGCACATCAGCAAGGATGTTCAGAAGGAACGTCTTGAAACGCTGGAAAACGACCCGCTGCGCAAGTGGCGCATGTCGGAAATCGACTGGAAACACTATGAAATGTACGACCGCTTCATCGAGGCGGCCGAGCAGATCATCTCGGTGACGAACACCGGCCATGCCCCCTGGGAAATCGTGGAAGGCCAGGATTACTTCTATCGCAGCCTGCGCGTAGGGGAGATCATCCAGGACCGCATGGAGCGTCACCTGGTGAGCGAGGAAATCCGCCAGAAATACCTGGCCGAAATGCGCCAGCGCATGGAAGAAAAAGCCGAGACGCATGAAAACGAGGGCATCAACACCGGCCTGACCATCTTCGACCAGGTCGACCTGAGCAAGGAAATCACCAAGAAGCAATACAAGAAGCAGCTGCCGGTAGCGCAGGCACAGCTCGCCAACCTGCATGCGCAGGCCGTGCAGAAAAACATCTCCACCATCCTGGTATTCGAAGGTCCCGACGCAGCCGGCAAAGGGGGCTGCATCCGCCAGATCACCGAGGTCCTGGACGCGCGTTATTTCAAGGTTTACCCCTTTTCCGCGCCGACCGAGATCGAGCGCGCCCACCACTACCTGTGGCGATTCTGGAGCTGTATACCGATGGCCGGGCGCATGACCATCTTCGACCGCAGCTGGTACGGCCGCGTCCTGGTGGAGCGCATCGAGGGTTTTGCCGGCGATGACGAATGGCGCCGGGCCTTCGCCGAAATAAATGATTTCGAGGAGCAGCTCATCGACAGCGGCATCGTTCTGCTGAAGTTCTGGCTGCAGATCAGCAAGGAAGAGCAGCTCGGACGCTTCCAGTCGCGCGAAGAAATCGAGCACAAGCGCTGGAAACTGCAGGACGAGGACTGGCGGAACCGGGAACGGTGGGACGAATACAACCTGGCCGCGCACGAAATGATCCAGCAGACCTCGGTCAAAGGCTCCCCCTGGATCCTGGTGGAAAACGAAAACAAGCACTTCGGGCGCATCAAGGTGCTCAATGCGGTCTGTGCCGCGCTGGAAAACGCTCTCGCGGATTGACGGATCGGTTCTCGACCCTGCCCGCCGCGGGCGCCGGGTCAGATAACCGCTTTCATGGCCGCAAATTCGAGTTCATCCGCCGCATCTTCCGCCCTGTCGGCCAGGTCGGCAATCAGGCGCGTCAATCGTTCCAGGTGAATTTTTTCATCGAGGCCCAGGCTTTCGGATTCAAAAACGCTGCGGGCGAAAGCCAGTTCCAACTTGTCGACCTCGGTCTCGATTTCGCAGACGCGGGCGACGTGATGGTGCAGCGCCTCGATCTTTCCTTTCGTCTTGAAAAAATCGTGCAGCCCTTTTCGCAGTTCGTAAAAGCAGTCCAGGCTCCTGGAACATACATCCAGCATCGCGGCGACGTGTTCCGCGGGAATCCGCGGCCGCTGGGCCAGGATAAAAAACGCGACGTCCTCGGCCTTTCCCGCGATGGCGTCCACCGCTTCGACCAGGCGGTAGACGTCCGAACGCAAGTTCGGCAGGAAGGCGCCGCTCAGCAGCGCTTCGCGGATCTTCTTTTCCAGATGGTCTGCGCGGGACTCGATACGCTTCACCTTCCGCGCCAGTTCATAAGCCGATTCATCGTTTGCCGACGTGTACTCCAGCAGCACCTTCTGCATCGTTTCCAGGCATTCCTGCACGGTGGAAAGGTGCTTCAGCACCAGTTTCCTCACCTCGTTTTCTTTCTTGAAGATCAACATGTCTGAATCCTCGTGGTTCAGGCCGCAACGACGACCCGCTTCATTTCACGGCAGCAGGCGGTAAAGGACCGCGGAAAAAACGCCGGCGCACAACGGCATGGCCACCCAACCAAGGAAAATGCCGTACAGCCTCCTGCGACCGACCGAACTCATGCCCTTGCTCAGGCCAACCCCGACCACGCCGCCCACGATGGCCTGGGACGTCGACACCGGCAGGCCTGCCATGGCAAAAAAATGCACGCCGAGCGCTGCAGCCAGCTGGGCCGAGAGCGCGCCGCCGTAATCGAGCGGCGTGATGCTCTTTCCCACCGTGGTCGTCACGCGCTGACCGAAGGTCATTGCGCCGATCGCCAGCGAAACGCCGCCAAGCAGCGCCAGCCAGTGCCCTTTTTCGGGAAACCTGGCCAGCAACGGCCCGATCGCGTTGCCGACATCGTTGGCGCCGAGCGAATAGGAAACATAGGCCGCGGTTACGACCGCCGCAATCGATATCACCCTGGACCGGGTGAGCGTGCTGACCCGCCCCAGGAACAGGCCGAGCATCCTGTAAAACGCGAAAGCAAGCAGCAGGGTCAGGAGCGGGCTGACCACCCAGGCGCCGGCTATTTTCAGCAGCACGCCAAGCTTGAAATAAGTGAAGTTCAAGCCGACGATACCGACCCCCGCGCCCGCCACCGCGCCGACGATGGCCTGCGATGTCGATACCGGGAGACTGGAAAACGTGGCCAGCGTCACGAACAGGCCCGCCGACAGCAGTGCTACGAGGATCGCCTTGTCCGGCAGGCGGTCGTCCGGGAACCGGGAGCGGAACACCGCGCCGGCTTCTTCGCCGTTGTGTTCCTCCCAGGCCTGCTGCTCCGCAATCACGATGCCATTGCCGATGGTTTCCATCACGTGGTGCCCCTGGATCATGCCGCCGAGAATCACGAACACGGCCATGATCGCCACGGCCTTGCGGTAGGAAATGATCTGCGCCCCCACTGTCGTTCCGATGCAGTTTGCGGCATCGTTCGCGCCGATATTCCAGCCCACGTAGAAGCCGGCGAGAATCATCAGGACCGCGGTCACTGTTTCCATGCGTTCCCCGTGAATCAGCCCGAAACACGCTTCGGGCCCGGCGGACGGACACTCCATCCGCTTCCGTTGCACCTGTTTCCATCTTTCTTGTTCTATAGGATACTGCCGCAACGGGTCGATCCGCCAAACCAATCAGACGGAAAACAGCCAGGCATTGAAAGCCCTGCTCATACAATTCGCCAGATCGCTGCGCCAGAGCTTCCAGGATTTGCTGCCCATCATCCTGGTCATCGCGTTCTTCCAGTTGGTCGTTCTGCGCCAGCCCGTGCCGCAATTCGGCCAGATCCTGGCCGGGGGGTTGATGGTGCTGGTGGGCCTCAGCCTGTTCGTGCAGGGCCTGCAGATGGCGCTGTTTCCTCTCGGCGAGGACATGGCCTATGACTTCGTGCGCAAGGGCAACCTGTTCCTGCTGCTGCTGTTCGCCTTTACGCTGGGCTTCGGCACGACGGTGGCCGAGCCCGCGCTGATCGCGATCGCCGAGGAAGCATCCGAGATCGCCGCGACGGGCGGCGTGATCGAGGACGTGCAGGAAGCCCGTGAACGATACGCGACCGGCCTGCGACTGGTCGTGGCCCTGGCCGTCGGCTTCGCGCTGCTGGTCGGCGTGATCCGAATACTCAAGGGCTGGCCGGTGCAGTACCTGATCATCGGCGGCTATATCGGCGTCGTTGTCATGACGGCCTTTGCGCCCAAGGAAATCATCGGTATCGCCTACGACTCGGGGGGCGTAACCACGTCCACGGTCACCGTGCCGCTGGTCGCCGCGCTCGGCATCGGCCTGGCCAACACGATCCGCGGCCGTGACCCACTGATCGACGGCTTCGGCCTGATCGCCTTCGCCTCGCTGACGCCCATGATTTTCGTCATGGCTTACGGGATGTTTTTCTGAGGACGCCATGATGGAAGCGCTCATCAGTTTCGGCGGAACCGTGCTCAGCATGCTGAAGGACGTGCTGCCCATCGCCGCCATCCTGATCGGCTTCCAGGTGCTGGTGCTGCGCCGCCCGCTCAGAAACCCGCTGCGTATCGCGGCCGGTCTCGTATTCGTGCTGCTGGGCCTGGCGCTGTTCCTCGAAGGACTGGAACTCGCGCTGTTCCCCCTGGGCCGTTTGATGGCGGAGCAGCTGACCCTGCCCTCTTTCGTGCTCGGTGAAGGCGTCACCGACATCACCGGTTTCCACTGGACCGATTATGTCTGGGTTTATGTTTTCGCCGCGGCGATCGGCTTCGCCACCACGGTCGCGGAGCCGGCCCTGATCGCGGTTTCGATCAAGGCCAACCAGGTCTCCGGCGGCACGATCACGGTCAACGGCCTGCGTTTCGCGGTCGCGGTCGGGGTAGCCGTCGGCGTTGCGCTGGGCTCGTTCCGGATCGTGACCGGAACCCCGCTGCACTGGTACATTATCGCCGGCTACGTGATCGTCATCGCACAAACCATGAAAGCGCCGCGCGCCATTATCCCGCTGGCCTACGATTCGGGCGGCGTCACGACCTCGACCGTGACCGTGCCCCTGGTGGCCGCGCTCGGCCTGGGCCTGGCGGAAACCATACCCGGGCGCAGTGCGCTGCTGGACGGCTTCGGCCTGATCGCATTCGCCAGCCTGTTCCCCATGATTTCCGTCATGGCCTACGCTCAAATCAGCGAATGGCGCTCGAAGCGCGCCCGCGAAGCGAATTCGGAAGATTAATCGTCAAAGAGGATAATCCATGCACTTCAAACTCATAATCGCCATGGTCGAAGACCATCACACAGAAGAGATCCTCAATGCCGCCCGCGAGGAAGGCGCTACCGGCGCCACGGTATTGAACCAGGCACGCGGCGAGGGTCTGAGCCCGACCAAGACGTTTCTTGGCCTGAGTATCGGCAACCAGGTCGATGTCATCATGATGCTGGTAGAAGAACACCTCAGCCGTCACATCCTGGAAAAAATCGCCGAGGTCGGTGAATTCGACCAGACGCCCGGAACGGGCATCACATTCCAGATCGACGTGGACGACGCCATCGGCGTCAGGCACCAGATCAGCGCCCTGACCGAAACCGTGGAGGACAGGATATGAAACCCGGCAAACCCATCATTCGCGTGCGCGAAGTCATGAAAAAAGACGTGGACATCGTCGACGGCATGCTGACCGTCGGTGAAGCCATTCGCGGCATGAAATACCCGGAAACCCGCACGATGATCGTCAACAAGCGCTACGACGACGACGAGTACGGCGTGGTCATGTTCCGGGACGTGGCCAAGCGCATACTTGCGCCCGACCGCTCTCCAGAAAGGGTCAACATGTACGAGATCATGTCCAAACCGGTACTCAGCGTCGATCCCGAAATGGATGTCCGGTACTGCACCAAGCTGTTCGACCGCTTCGGCCTCTCGCGTGCGCCCGTTGTCGCCGATGGTAAGATTATCGGCCTCGTCAGCTATACCGATATCGTGCTCAAAAGCGTCATGCTACAGGGTTGAATACATGACCAGTATCCTTGCCAAAGAAGACTTAAAAAGAACCATCCTGAAACGGCTGCTCTACTCGGTCGGCAAGGATCCCGAGTTCGCCGTTCCCAGGGACTGGTTCGTCGCGGTAACGCTCGCCATTCGTCAGCCCGTCCTCGACAAATGGATGGCGACCACCAAGCGCGTTTACGAACAGGATGTGAAGCGCGTTTATTACCTGTCGATGGAATTCCTGATCGGTCGCCTGCTGCAGGATACGCTGCTCAACACGGGCATGACGGAGCTGTGCCGCGAGGCACTGGCCGATCTCGGGGTGGATCTCGACGAGATCCTGAACGTGGAGCCCGACGCCGCGCTCGGCAACGGCGGCCTCGGCCGGCTCGCGGCCTGCTTCATGGACTCGCTCTCGACCCTGGGAATCGCCGCCTACGGTTACGGTATCCGCTACGAGCACGGGCTGTTCCGCCAGCACATCCATGAAGGCTGGCAGATCGAAGAGGCCGAGGAATGGCTGACCCAGGGCGAAAATCCCTGGTCGCTGAGCCGGATGGAATCGCGCTACGAAATACCGTTCGGCGGCACGGTCAATCACGATTCGCCGGAGAAAGCGCAATGGAAACCCTTCGAACGCGTCAACGCGATCGGTAACGACATCGCGGTACCGGGCTGGAACACGGATCACGTGAACACGTTGAGACTCTGGTCCGCGCAGCCCTACCAGACGTTTGATCTGTCCCGCTTCAACGAGGGCAATTACATCGAAGCCGCGCAGCACGAGGTGCTCGCGGAAACCCTGTCGCGCGTGCTGTACCCGGACGATTCGACGCCCCAGGGCCGCGAACTGCGCCTGAAGCAGGAATACTTCTTTACCTCGGCCTCGCTGCAGGACCTGGTGCGGCGCTACCTGTCGACCCACGATGACCTGCGGGCGCTGCCGGAACACGCCGCGATCCAGCTGAACGACACCCATCCGGCGGTCGCGGTCCCGGAACTGATGCGCCTGATGATGGACGAACACGGTTACCAGCCAAAAGAAGCCTTTGAAATCACGCGCCGGTGCATTTCCTACACCAACCACACCTTGCTTCCGGAAGCCCTCGAGCGCTGGCCGCTGGAACTGTTCGGCCGCGTCCTGCCGCGCCACCTGCAGATCATCGAACTGATCGATTCGCTCTTTGTCTCCGAGCTGAGCTGGAAGAACCTGGACATCGCCCCCGAAGCGGTCAAGGCAATCGATCATGAAGACGGCAATGGCGGGTCGGTGCGCATGGGCAACCTGGCCTTCATCGGCGCACACCACGTCAACGGCGTATCCGAGCTGCATACCGAGCTCATGGCGCAGACGGTATTCCACGACCTGCACCGGGTGTACCCGGACCGCATCGTCAACATGACCAACGGGGTCACGCCCCGGCGCTGGCTGTACAACTGCAACCCGGCGCTCTCGAAGCTGATCACCGACGAGATCGGCGACCGCTGGGTGAACGACCTGGAACGGCTCGAGAAACTCAAGCCGCTGGCCGACGACGCCGGTTTCCGCCAGCGCTTTGCCGCGGCGAAGAAGCAAAACAAGGAGGCCCTGGCCGCATACATCAAGAACAGCACGGGCATCGTGGTCAGCCCGGATTCGCTGTTCGACGTGCAAATAAAGCGCATGCACGAGTACAAGCGCCAGTTGCTGAATGCGCTGCAGATCGTGGCCCGTTACCACGCCATCCGTGACAACCCCGGGGCGGACTGGCTGCCGCTGGTCAAGATCATCAGCGGCAAGGCGGCGCCCAGTTACACCACGGCAAAACTGATCATCAAGCTGATCAACGACATCGCCAAAACGGTGAACAGCGACCCGGTCGTCGGCGATCGTCTGAAGGTCGTTTACATACCCAACTACAACGTCAGCCGCGCCGAGATCATTATCCCGGGAGCCGATCTTTCCGAACAGATTTCCACCGCCGGCATGGAGGCTTCCGGCACCGGCAACATGAAGCTGTCCCTGAACGGCGCACTGACCATCGGCACGCTGGACGGCGCCAACGTGGAAATCATGCAGCAGGTCGGCGAGGAGCACATCTTCATTTTCGGGCTGACCGCGGACCAGGTGGCGGCGAAGCGCGCCGAAGGATACAACCCCGGCCAGATCATCGAGGACAGCCCGCGCCTGAAAGACGCCATCGAGAGCATCGCGCGGGGTGATTTCTCGGACGGTGATACCGAGCGTTACAAGCCGCTGATCGAGAGCCTCTACAACGGCGACTATTTCATGCTGGCCGCGGACTTCGACGACTACCTCAGGGCCCAGCGCGAAGTCGGCGCGGCGTACCGCGACCGGACACGCTGGTTCCGTTCAGCCGTGATCAACACCGCCAGCATGGGTTTCTTCTCCTCCGACCGCACCATCAGGCAGTACGACGAGGTGATCTGGAACGCCGCACCCTGGCTGCGCGAGGATGACTAGGCCCGCAATTGCCTGGGGTCAGAGTAGCTCAGCTACTCTGACCCCGGTTTTTCCGTTTTGCTCGGCTACTCTGACCCCGGTTTTTCCGTTTTAAGCGTGCGCTACCGCCTCTCCGAACTGCCGGCACTCTTACGCACGCCCATCGGCCGAAAACAGCTTCGGCACGGGCTGTTGATCCGTACCACCCCGTTCCACGTTCTCGCCGCACGGCTTTACCGCCGTTTTCGGCTGAAAAACGTGAAAACCGTGGCGGTCGTCGGCTCGTTCGGCAAAACAACGACAACCCGTTGCCTGTTCGCCGTGCTCGGAATGCCTGAGAACCCGAGGCTGCAGGGCAACCGGGGGATTTCACTGGCCAGGAACATCCGCCGCATCAATCCCGCGGACCGCTTTGCCGTGCTGGAAACCGGGATATCCGGTCCCGGACAGATGCAGGAGAGCGCCGACATGGCACGCCCGGATATCGTGGTCGTGACCTGCATCGGGAGCGAGCACAACCGGTCCTTCAAAACACTGGAAGCGACCCGGCAGGAAAAATCCGTGATGGTCTCGGCCCTCGACGACCGCACCGGCCTGACCGTTCTCAACGGTGATGATCCCAATGTGCTGTGGATGGCCACAAGGACCGGCGCCCGCTGCGTCACCTTCGGCCTGGGCCCGAAAAACGAGGTTCGGGCCGACAACATCCGTCTCGACTGGCCGAAAGGAACCCGTTTCACCCTCAGGATCGGCGATCAGGAGATCGAGGCGTCTTCCCCGTTTTACGGAAAAAAGATGATCTATCCCGTGCTGGCGGCCGCTGCAGTCGCCCGGGAAGCCGGCGTAGACCTGGCATCGGGTATCGCCCGGATCGAAAAGCTTCCCGCGTTCAGAGGCCGTATGCAGCCGGTCACGCTGGATTCCGGCGCCGTCGTGCTCAGAGACGACTACAAATCAGCCGAGGAAACCATTTACGCCGCGCTGGACCTGCTCGAGGAAATTCCGGCTCGCCGCAAGTTCGTCGTCATGGGAGATGTCAACGAACCCCGGGGCAATCAGCGGGAACTGTACCGAAAAATCGGCCGGCGTATCGGTGAAGTTGCCACGTGTGCGTTTTTCGTGTGCGGCAGGAAGATGTACCGGCATTACGTCCAGGGCACGACCGCTTCCGGAATGGACAAGGAGCGGACGACGTGGGCCGGCAAACAGGGCCTGGCGCAACTGGCCCGTGAAATCGAGTCGTTCTCCCCTGCCGAAGGTGACGTTATCCTGGTCAAGGGCCGTGACAATCAGCGCCTGGAGCGGCTGACCTTTGCGCTCCAGGGCAGGATTCCGAAATGTGAACTCGAATTCTGCGACGCAAAATCCGTTTACTGCGAGGTCTGCCCCATGCTGGACACCGGGTGGCAGGGACGCAAGGTCGTGTTCTGAGGCGTGAAACAGGGAACCCCATGAAATCCGTCATCCACCACAAGCCAAACCTTGAACACCGCCTGAAAAAGCGGCTCACCCCGCTGCGCAAAGCGATCGTTTACTACGGCACGGAACGCAGAACCCGGCTGAAGCTGCCGCTGCGGACCAGGTGGCGCGCCTGGCGGCTCGGTTTTACCTCCGGATCGTATGCACTTTACGATCTCGACCACCGCGATCCGTCTGATTACCTGCGCGATTTTTCCGACATCAACTACCTGATGGATAACCCGGGCGCCCATGCTGCGCGGGACAAGTTCCAGTTCGCCCGCAACATGTCGATGCTGGGAATTCCGACACCGGAAGTGCTCGCGCTGGTGCGCAACGACGCGGTGGTCTGGCCCGATGCGTCGAAAGAGACCGCCGGAACCGGTTTGATCGAGGCCTTGAACGGTTTGTTGGACAACCGCGAAAGGCTCGTTTTCCGCCCCACGAGCGGAGGGGCCGGGGGCGGTGTGATGATCCTGGAACGCCGGGATTCGGGCATCGTGGTCAACGCCGATCCTTCCACGGTCCAGGCCGTGGCTGAGTATCTTCGCGGCAAGGGCAGTTACATCGTGACCCCGTACATCGAGCAGGCCCGCTATGCCGACGCCATCTATCCCGGCGCACTCAATACCGTGCGCATGCTAACCATCTGGGATTCAGCCGGGAACGAGCCCGTGCTGGTCCGCGCCGTGCACCGTTTCGGGTCATCGCGTTCCTTTCCGATGGACCATTTCCATGCCGGATTCGGGGGCGTCTGCGCGCCGGTCGACCTGGAATCAGGCCAACTGGGAACGGCCCTGTCGCTGGAACGGGATGGCCGCCTCAGACCCTTCGAGCGGCACCCGGAAACCGGGGGGCAGATTTCCGGCGTGGCGATTCCATTCTGGAGAGAAACCGCCGGCCTGGTATTGAAAGCCGCGCGGCACTATGCAACGGCGCCCTATATCGGATGGGACGTGGCCATGACCGAGGCGGGTCCTTCGTTTATCGAGGCCAACAGCCCGCCCGGCCCGGCGATCATGCAGGTCCACGCGCCGCTGCTCAAAGACGAGAGAATCCGGCGTTTTTACGCGGAAGTGGGAATGATCTGATTGGCTTGTTTGGGGTCAGCGCAGCTGAGCTATGACTGGCTTGTTTGGGGGCAGAGTAGCTGAGCTACTCTGACCCCGGTTTTTTACCCTGACCCCGGTTTTCACAAAAAATATGCTGCAGTCATCCAGACTGTGGCAAGATACGCCGAAATCCGCGCCTGAAAGGGGACGTTCGATATCGAACAAGATGACGTAAAACACGCCGGCCAGACGGTTTCCAGGGCAAAAAAGCGCAAGAACATGCTGGCACGGCGAGACGGTCGTTTCCTCGCTTTTTCCATCCTCTACATCTCCGAAGGCATTCCCTACGGCTTCACATCGGTCGCCATGGTGGCGTTCATGCGCCAGCAGGGCGTGTCGCTGGACCTGATCGGCGCTTTTGTCGCGGCGCTTTTTCTGCCGTGGTCCTTCAAGTGGGCCTGGGCGCCCCTGATCGACCTGATCAAGCTGCACCGGCTGGGCGGGCGAAGGGCATGGATCATCTTCTGCACGGTCATGATGATCATCACGCTGACGGTCACGGCGATGGTGGACTTCAAGGAGCACTTTCGCCTGCTCCTTGCGATGATCGTTTTGAACAACCTGTTCTGCGCCACGCAGGACGTGGCCATCGACTCGCTGGCGGTCAGCACGCTGCGTGAAAATGAGCGCGCCAGGGGCAACGGGTTCATGTTCGCCGGGCAGTATTTCGGCATCGCCCTGGGCGGCGGCGCCGCCGTGTTCGTTTACGGCCTGTTCGGCTTCGAGGCCGCGCTCACCTACATTATCGGTCTGTTATTGCTCAACCTGCTGTTTGTCGTTCTTTTCGTGCACGACCCGGAAGCCGACCCGGGTGCCGAGCGCGAGTCGCACATGCTGCGAAAGCTGGTCGACTCGATGGTGACCTTCGTGCGCGAGGTTTACCAGAGCTTCTGGCATTCAGGCAGGGGCCCGATGTTCGGTGTTCTGTTCGCACTGCTGCCCACGGGCGCCATCGCGCTGGCGTACGCCACGCTCGGCACCATCCAGGTCGATTACGGCTTGAGCGAGAACCAGATCGCGGAACTTCGGATTTACAATACGATCGTCTCGGCAATCGGCTGCATCGTGGGCGGACTGATGGGCGACCGCTTTGGCGTCAAGAAAACGGTGGCCCTGTCCTATGCCCTGACAACCATTCCGACCCTGGTCCTGGCAACGCAGATTTCACAGGGCGGGCTGCAGTCGGTAACGCTGGGCGCTTTTTACGGCCTCATCATCGCTCATGGCCTGTTTTACGGCATGGCTTTCGGGGTGCGGAGCGCCATTTTCATGGGCATGACCAATCCGCGCGTGGCCGCGACGCAGTTCACCGCGTTCATGGGCATGAGCAACCTGGCGATCAGCATCGGCAACTACTGGCAGGGCCAGGTCGCAGAACGCATCGACTACGCGGCGGTTTTTTACTGGGACAGCCTGTTTGCGCTGCTGGTCATCGCGGTCATTCCCTTTCTGCGCGGGCGAGACGAAAGCGC
>JAZBPJ010000101.1:0-25817 GCA_036351575.1 Lysobacterales bacterium
CGATGCCGACCTGGCCCCCGAGGGCTGGCGGGGCCTGCCCAAGCCCGTGCTCGAACAGCCCGAGGACATCGTGCTCTACGAACTCCACGTCCGGGATTTCAGCATCGGGGACGCCGCCGTGCCCGAAGCCCTGCGCGGCAGGTTCAAGGCGTTCACACGAAGCGATTCGAACGGCATGCGGCACCTGGCAAGCCTGGCTGCCGCCGGCCTGACCCACGTGCACCTGCTGCCCGCGTTCGACTGTGCGACGATCCCGGAAAACCCGGCCGACCGTCGTGAGCCACCGGACCTCACCGGGTTTCCGGCGGATTCCGACCGCCAGCAGGCCGCGGTCGATGCCGTGCGCCCACGCGACGGCTTCAACTGGTGTTATGACCCCTTCCATTACACGGTCCCGGAGGGCAGTTACTCGACCGATCCGAACGGCGTCACCCGTATCCGCGAGTTCCGGGAAATGGTGGCGGCCCTGAACCGCGGCGGTCTGCGGGTGGTGATGGACGTGGTTTACAACCACACCACCTCCGCGGGACAGGTGCGGAGCTCGGTGCTGGACCGCATCGTGCCCGACTATTACCAGCGACTCGACGCCAGCGGCGAAGTGGAAACCAGCACCTGCTGCGCCAACACCGCCACCGAGAACGCGATGATGGAAAAGCTGATGGTCGATTCCCTGCTGACCTGGGCGGTGCAGTACAAGGTGGACGGTTTTCGTTTCGACCTTATGGGCCACCACAGCCGCGCCAACATCGAGAAGGTGCGTGATGCGCTGCAGGGCCTGACAATCGAAGAGGACGGCGTGGACGGCTCATCCATCTACCTCTACGGCGAGGGCTGGAACTTCGGCGAGGTCGCCGACGGCGCCCGTTTTGTCCAGGCCATCCAGGCCGAGATGGGCGACGGCACCGGGGTGGGCACTTTCAACGACCGCCTGCGCGACGCCGTGCGCGGCGGCGCCCACGATGACGAGGGCATCGAGCACCTGCGCACGCAGGGCTTCGTCAACGGGCTGTATACCGACCCCAACGCGGAAAACACCGGCAGCGACGAAGAAAAAGCCCGCCTGCTGCACTTCGCGGACCTGGTGCGCGCCGGCCTGGCCGGCAACCTGGCGGATTTCCGCTTCGCCGACCGCTTCGGCAACCCCGTGAAGGCCGGCGAGGTGGACTACAACGGCCAGGGCGCCGCTTACGCCAGCGATCCGCAGGAATCGATCAACTACGTCGCGGCGCACGACAACGAGACCCTGTTCGACATCAACCAGTACAAGCTGCCGCGCGATACGGTGATGGCGGACCGCGTGCGAGCGGTCAACCTGGCGAACAGTATCGTTGCGCTGGCCCAGGGCATACCGTTCTACCACGCCGGCCAGGAACTGCTGCGCTCGAAATCCCTTGATTCCAATTCCTTTGATTCGGGCGACTGGTTCAACCCGCTGGACTTCAGCTACCGGGACAACGGCTGGGGCCGCGGCCTGCCGCCGGCCTGGGACAACGAAGCCAACTGGCCCCTCGCCGGCCCGCTGCTCGCGGATGCCTCCCTGGCGCCGGGCGAGCGCGAAATCCGCCTTGCCGCGAAACACCTGGAAGAAATGCTGCGCATTCGAAAATCGACGCCGCTGTTCCGCATGGGAACTGCCGACGAGGTGATGCAAAGCCTGCAATTTCTCAATACCGGGCCGCGGCAGGTTCCCGGGCTGATCGTGATGCGCCTGGAACGTGACGGCGAGACCGTGGTCGTGCTGTTCAACTCCACGCCTGGTGTCCAGTCTTTCGCCGTGCAGGGAGCAGCAGGCTTTGAACTTCACCCGGTGCAGAAAGAATCGGCCGATCCGGTGGTTCGGCGGGCCACCGTACTTGGCGAGCGGTTCGAGGTGCCGGCGCGGACGACCGCGGTGTTCGTCAAAAAGCCGGCCGGGATCAAATAGAACGCATCGCGACCCAGCTGAAGAACAGCAGCACGACGGTCAACGCTGCATTGGCGGCGGGGCCGTTGCGATAGCGTTCGCCGACCCAGTCGCGCCGGTTGTTCATGATCAGCAAGGCCAGGGTGAGGACGGGGAAAAACCACGCGCCGACCATTGCGTACCATTTCTGGACGCTTGAAAAACCGATAAACAGTCCGGCCGCCGGAACGATTGCCAGCGCCGCCAGGTAGCCGCGGTAGGGGAGTGAGCGGGTATCCACCGGTTCAACCCCCGCTGCGGGTTCGCGGATCTGCTGCAGCGTGTCGGAAAACAGGTAAGGCACCGCCTGCCACACGCCCAGCAGGCTGCTGAAAACCGCTCCGAAGGCTCCGATAAGGAAAGCCATTCCGGCCGCCGGGCCGAGCACGGATTCCAGCCGGCCGGCCAGGCTGACCAGCAGCCCGGCGCCCCGGCCTTCGACCTCGATCGTACTGCCGATAACGATCATCGCCATTCCGAACAGGGCGGTGACCAGGTATGCCGCGGCCAGGTCGATACGGCTGGCCGCCAGGTGTTCAGCGCCGGTCCGGTTTTCTTCACGAATCCAGTAGCCGTAACACAGCACCGTGACCGTGCCGCCGACCCCGCCGATCAGTGCGACGGTCCAGCCGAGGCCGCCGCTGTCCAGTTCCGGGATCGAGGGCAGGAAAAGTCCCCGCGCGACTTCCGCGGTTCCCGGCCACAGCAGGCCGGCCGTCACCACGACGGTGACGAACATGAAGGCGATGCACAGCTTCATCAGCTTTTCGAACAGCGCGTAGCCGCCGATGAGCACCAGCAGCCAGCCGGTGAGCGCCGACAGGACGCCGAAGACGATTTTTCCGGTTTCGGCGGCGCTGAATACCGGGAACAGGGCGTGCAGGGTGACGCCGCAGGCGCTCATCAGCGCCGAACCGACAAAAAAGGACCAGAACGCGAGGTAAACGAGAAAGCCGTATCCGAAGCCACGGCCGAATTTGCCGGTCACGCCTTCCAGGAGCGTGGTGCCGGTCGCCAGCTGCCAGCGCGCCAGGCCCTCGGTAACGACGAACTTGAGCAGGGCGCCGACCGCAACCGCCCAGAGCAGGGCGGTGCCGAGGTAGCTGCCGGCAAAACCGGCCGTCGCCAGGTCGCCCGCCCCGATGCCGGTTGCGGCAACCAGCAGCCCGGGTCCGACGATGGCGAGGAATCGTTTCATGCGCGCATCATCGCCACTGGCCGCCGTGCAGGCAAGCCTTGTCGAAATGCGGCCATGACCTGCTATTATCATGCGCTACGAAAAACGGGTTCCCGCTTCGAACGACATGCTCTTGCTGTGCAAAATCCCTGTTGAACGCCTGGGCTGGCTGCTGGCCGCCGGGCTGCTGTGTTCCGGCCTGGAAGCCAATACCGAGGCTTCAGCACAGACCTGGCTGCAGAACCCATGGACCGGCGAGACCCGCCTGGTGCCGGTTGCGGCGCCGGACTTTTCCCTGTGGGACGAATCGCAGGTAGTGGATTACCAGGCGGCGCTGGGTGAAAAATACGCGCCGCCGCTGGCCGTGCTGACCATCGATGAGCTGGGAATCGAAGTGCCGGTCTTCAACGGCACGGAGGAGCGCGTTCTCGACCGCGGCGCCGGGCGAATCAAGGGCATGGCCCGTCCCGACGAGTCCGGCAACCTGGGCATCGCGGCGCACCGCGACAGTTTTTTTCGCGGGCTGAAGGACATCCGGACCGGCGTCGAAGTGCTGCTCCGGTCGCCCGGGGCCGTCGAGAAGTACCGCGTGACGGACATCCGCATCGTGGCAAAGGACGATATCTCCGTGCTGGCGCCGACGGACGACAAGCGATTGACGCTGGTCACCTGTTATCCCTTCTACTTCGAAGGATCGGCGCCGCAGCGTTATATCGTCACCGCGCAAGCTGTCGGTCCCGCGCAGTGAAAAACCTGCTGCCTGCATTGCTGCTGGTTTTTGCCAGCCCCCTTGACGCCGCTGCCGAAACCCTCGATATCCTGGTGTTCGGCGCGACCGGCAAGGTGGGCCGCCACGTGGTTACCGAGGCGCTCGATCGCGGTCACCGGGTGACCGCCGTGTCGCGTGACCCGGCGCGCATCGACATGGACGGTGAAGACCTGGAAAAAGCGCGCGGTGACCTGCTGGACCCGCAAAGCGTTCGCTCCCTGGTGGAAGACCGGGACGTGGTCGTGATCTCGGTGCGTGGTGTCGCGCCGGGCGCCCAGAGCGGTGAGGACGCGATCGTTCGAATCGGCGTGGAAAACGTCGTGAAGGCGCTGCGGGAAACAAAAAGCGCCGCGCGCCTGATCCACGTCGGCGGCTCGGGCTCGCTGGAAATCCGTCCGGGCGTCACGCTGGCGGAGCGCCTGCCGAGGTTCTTCCTGTCGCGGGACTTCGAGATCGAACTCGAGGGACAGCTGCTGGTGCTGGAATACCTCGAATCGGTGGACGACGTCGGCTGGACCTACCTTACGCCGCCGCGCAGTTTCACACCCGGCCCGCGCACGGGCCGATACCGTGTCGGCGGCGACCGCCTGATGCAGGACGCGCAGGGCAAAAGCCGCATCTCGCGCGCCGATTTCGCGGTCGCGCTGATCGACGAGGCCGAAAACGCTGCACATCCGATGCAGCGAATCCAGGTGGCCTACTGATGAAGCGATTCAGCTTAAGCTCGATTTCCTGATTTTTTTGGTCGAACGGCGCAGTTCCTGCACCATCACGAGGATGTGGTAGAACATGCTGGCCGGTATGTTCTGCGCCAGCGGCTCGCCGTCTGCGTCGAAACGGTCGCACCAGCCGCCGCGGGGTTCTTCCAGGATCCAGTTTTCCTGGATGGCCCGGCCGCACTCGATGGCCCGGTTGAGCGCCGGCAGCCTCAGTTCCGCCGGCCCCCGTTCGGCGATCGTCAGGTGCGCTTTCAGGCTTTCGGTCTGTGACCACAGGCGCCGGCTCGGATCGACCGGGCCGTGATCGACGGCCAGGCCCATCGGCGTCTCACCTTCGGGAATATCCGCGCTGCAGTAGTGCACGTAGAGGCGCACGGCAAAAGGATCGAGCGGAACTTCAAACAAGCGCGATCTCCAGCCCAGCAGCCAGACCCACTCCATGGAATGGCCGGGTTCGTACTCGCGGGCGCTCATTTCGAGCGTCGGGTTGACGCGTTCCTGCACGACCCCGTTGCGTTGGTCGAAGAACGTGCTGTGGGCAAAACTGAGCAGCGCTTCGGATTGCTCGCGAACCCCGGGGAGCTTGGTGATCTTGTAGAGGCACAGCAGGCTCTCGTAGTAGTGCATGTGCGGGTTCTGCAGACGAATGGAATTCGCCGGGATGGTCTCGCGGTAGCCGTTGCCGTCGGGCATGGCCAGCAGGGACTCGATATCGTTTTTCAGCTTGTCCAGCTTCGGGTCGATCACGCGGCCGCCCAGCACTTTGCGGCTTTGCGCTAGGGCGAGCAGCGCGTACGCGCTGACGTAAAGGTTGGGCTGCGGATCGGTGAGCTCCCCTTTTTCGATGTCGATCATCATGCCCGGCACGCCCTCCGGGCCGAGGCAGGTATCCAGAAAACGGTCGATACTGGCTTCGAGCTTTTTCGGCAGCGATTTTTTTCTCCAGCCCATTTTCCAGGCCAGCGCCATGCAGTAAATCTGCCGGGCCTGCACGCGAACACGCGCTTCGGGAGAAGGAATGGCCTTGCCGTCAAAGCCGATGGCCTCGTAAAAAGCGCCGTTGTCCAGGCGCGACTGCTTCCACCACAGGGGCAGCAGGTCCTCGTGCGTCCAGTGCTCGAATTCCTGTGACAGCCGGGCCAGTTTTTTCAGGGGATTTTTCAATTCAGCAGCAGCGCAAGCGACGGGTCGGCCCAACGATATACCAGTGTGTAATCAACTTCCATACCCGGGCTTCACGCTGCAGCGGAGTGAGGTCGGTATCCGGCTAAGGCTCGAGGTCCAGCACCAGGGCGGAACGGGCCGGCACTTCGAGCGAGTCGCCCAGCGCGATAGTGGCGCCGTTCATGACATCGATGCCGGTTTTATAGCCGCCCAGCCGCTCGGCGAAGCGCGACAGGTCAACTGCCGCGCTTTCGTCATTCTTGTTCAGCACCACCATCACGGCATCGCTGTCGTCGTAGCGGAAATAGACATAGCTTGCCTTGTCGGGCACGAAGTGCATCATCTTGCCGTGGTGGACGACCGGCTTGCCGCGCCGCCAGTTCAGCAGTCGCTTCAGGTAGGCCTGGGCTTCCAGTTCCTGCTCGCTCATGCCTTCGCCGGTGAAGGCGTTGCGGGTATCGCCGGCCCAGCCGCCCGGGAAGTCGCTGCGGATGTTGCCGTGGCTGCCGTCGTCGGTACTGTCCATCAGGATCTCGGTGCCGTAGTAGTACTGCGGTATGCCGCGCATGGTGGCAAAAAAGACCATCGCCATTCGCCACAGCTCAGGGTCCTCGTTCAGCTGGGTGAAAATCCGGTCCATGTCGTGGTTGTCGGGAAAGATGACCAGGCCGTCCGCGTCGGGATAAAGGAAATCCATG
Source organism: Lysobacterales bacterium (assembly GCA_036351575.1). Taxonomy (GTDB): domain Bacteria; phylum Pseudomonadota; class Gammaproteobacteria; order Xanthomonadales; family SZUA-36; genus JABDPF01. The sequence continues at coordinate 6,470 of JAZBPJ010000101.1, forward strand.
GCCAGTGCGCGGTAAATGCGCTCGAGGCCGCCCGGGCTGTGGTCAAACAGTCCCTCGCCGTCTTTTGTCGTGAGGCCCAGCCAGACCGCTTCCTGCAGGGGAAAGTCCATCAGGCTCGGCAATTCAGTGGTGAAACCGTCCAGGTTTTTCTTGCCGCGCTGCCAGTAGGCGACGATCTGCGGGTCGCCCGACCACTCCTCGCCGACGACATTGAAACCGGGGTACTCGTGCATGATGCGCCGGACCCACTCCGCCATGTAGTGCTTGTCGGGGTAGGGCCAGGTGTCCATGCGGATTCCGGCCAGCCCGAGGTACTCCACCCACCACAGCGCGTTCTGGGTCAGGTAGTCGGCCAGCAGGGGGTTGCGCTGGTTCAGGTCCGGCATGCCCGGCACCACGAACCAGCCGTCGGAGTAGGCGCGGCGGTCGGCTTGGGAGGCGTTCGGGTCCTGGTTCACATAGCGCTGGTGCGAGGTGACCTGCGGGTTCTCGATCATGTTGATCCAGTCCCGGGCCGGCAGGTCGTCCATCCACCAGTGCGTCTCGCCGGTGTGATTGACGATCATGTCCATGATCGTGCCGATGCCCATCGACTTCGCGGTCTGCACCAGGTCCCGGTATTCCTCGTTGCTGCCGTAGCGGGCGTCGACGGCGTAGAAGTCGGTCGCACCGTAGCCGTGGTACGAGTAAGACGGGACGTCGTTTTCGAGCACCGGGTTCAGCCAGATGGCGGTAAAGCCCATGTCCTGGATGTACGGCAGGCTCGACTTGATGCCGGCGATGTCGCCGCCGTGGCGGCCGCCCTTGTTGTCCCGGTCCAGCTTGTCAGCCATGCCGTCGACCGAGTCGTTGCCGGACCGGCCGTTAGCGAATCGATCGGGCGTGATCAGGTAAATCGCGTCGGAGCCGTCGAAACCCTTCGTGTGTGCCGGGTCTTCGTTCTTGCGCTTCAGCGTGTAGCGGTGCACCAGCTCGTCGTCGCCGTCGCTGAAGGCGATATCGAACGTGCCGGGCCCGGTTGCCGGGGCGATGTCCAGGTAAAGGAAGAGGTAGTTCGGGCTGTCGACGGTTTCGACACGCTCGATCGTGACGCCTGGATAATCCACCGCGGGGGTGTAGCGTGAGATATCCTCGCCGTACACCAGCAGCTGCAGCCCGGTTTCCCTGAACCCGGTCCACCAGAAAGGGGGCTCCACGCGCTCGATGGTTTCAGCATTGGCCGGGGCCTGCCAGGGCAGGGCGAAAAACAGTACCAGCAGCAGAGTGATTCGTTTCATGTCCATGATTCTAGAAAAAAGTGGACGCGTTGTGTTCGTCTGAAATCGTATTCACCTGATGTAGTGTGGAATTGGAATTGCGGGTCGATTAGCTTTTCACTTCTACCCGTCTGGAATAAATTCAGGATCGATATCGGGGACCCGGGGATTACATGAGAATTATAGGCACCATCTGCGTCAGCCTGCTCACCATGGCAGCGGTTCTTGCTGCACCGGCACTATCGGCGGACAGCCCGCCCGCGGTTTCGTCCGGAGAGCTCGTCGTGATCGGCGATTTCGATTCGCAGTTCGTGCCTGCGCGTGACGTTTACGTCTGGCTGCCCGACGACTTCGATGAAAACGGCGAGTACGCCGTTCTGTACATGCACGATGGGGACATGCTGTTCGACGCCGCCGTGACCTGGAACGGACAGGAATGGGGTGTCGACGAGGTCGCCTCCCGGTTGATGGCGGAGCAAGCGGTGCGGGACTTTATCGTGGTCGGCGTTCCGAACGCCGGGCCGGAGCGCAATGCCGAGTACTTGCCCGAGCAGCCCGTGCGGCAGATGGAACCGGCACAGCGAGAGGCCTGGATCGCCGGCGGTGGCGACGCTGCCGCGGAATTGCGCGATACGCTGCGTTCCGACAGCTACCTGCGCTTCCTGGTCGAGGAGCTCAAGCCCTACATCGACCTGCGCTTCCCGGTGCTGTCCGATCCCGCGAACACATTCATCATGGGCTCGAGCATGGGCGGGCTTATCTCGATCTACGCGCTGGCGCGCTACCCCGACGTTTTTGGCGGCGCGGGCTGCCTGTCCACGCACTGGCCTGGCGCCCTGCCGGGGCGGGAGAGCCCTTTCCCGGCGGCGATGCGTGACTTCCTGGCCGGATCCCTGCCGGGCGGAAAGCGGGTCTGGTTCGACCACGGCACCGAGGGGCTCGACGCGGCCTACCCGGAACTGCAGCGCGGCGTAGACGCGGTGATGCGCGAAAAAGGCTACGATCAGAGCAACTGGGTAACGTACGTGGACGAGGGCGCCGACCACAGCGAGGACGCCTGGCGCGCGCGCCTGCAGTTGCCGCTGACTTTCCTGCTGGCCCCGCCCGAAGACCGTTCCCTGGCCGCGGTGTCTTCACCGGACGGCCGCCTTCGATTCACGCTGAACGAAGGCCGCTTCGGCGGCAAAACCTACTCGCTTGCTTTTGGCTCCGAGACCATCGTCCGCAACGCCCGGCTCGGCATGCGTTTTGCCAAGCAGCACGGTTTTGACCGCGGCCTCGAACTGGTGAGTGTGAAAACGAACAGCCATGACTCGACCTGGGAGCAGCCCTGGGGCGAGCGCCGGGTCGTGCGCGACCGGCACGAGGAGCTGCTGTTGTCGCTGCAGAACCCGCAGGGTGGGCGCATCGACCTGCGTGTGCGCGTGTTCGACGACGGCCTCGGTTTTCGCTACGAGGTGCCGGAGCAGGAAGGAATCGGGACGCTGCATATCGTTGACGAACTGACCGAGTTCGCGCTGCCGGAAAACTCGACCGCCTGGTGGATTCCCGGGCGTCGCTACAACCGTTACGAATACCTCTACCGCACGACCGGTCTCGAAGGCATCGAAACGGCGCATTCGCCATTTACGCTGCGCACGCCGCGCGGGACGCACGTCAGCATCCACGAGGCGGCCCTGGTGGACTATGCGGGTTTCGTGCTGGACCAGCGCCGGCCCGGCGTCTTCCAGGCGAACCTGACGCCCTGGTCGGACGGCGTGCGCGTGAAAACGGCCGCGCCGTTCAAGACCCCCTGGCGGACCATCCAGGTCGCAGACGCGGCCACCGGCCTGCTGAATTCCAGCCTGATCCTGAACCTGAACGAACCCAACGCGCTGGGTGACGTCTCCTGGGTGCAGCCGGGCAAGTACGTCGGCATCTGGTGGGCGATGCACATCAAGCGGAAAACCTGGGGCAGCGGAATCATTCACGGCGCCACCACCGCAGAAACGAAGCGCTACATGGACTTCGCCGCGAAGCACGGCTTCGACGGCGTGCTGGTCGAAGGCTGGAACGTCGGCTGGGACGGCGACTGGTTCCACAACGGCGACCTGTTCAGCTTCACCGAAAGTTACCCGGACTTTGATATCGACGAAGTCACCCGCTACGGGCTGGAGAAAGGCGTGCGCCTGATCGGTCACCACGAGACCTCGGGCAACGTCAGCAACTACGCGAGCCAGATGGCGGACGCCTACGACCTCTACGAAAAACTCGGGGTGAGCCAGGTCAAGACCGGTTACGTGGCCGACGGCGGCGATATCCGCCGGATCGACGAAAACGGCATCGCGCAGTACGAGTGGCACGACGGCCAGTTCATGGTCGGCGAGTACCTGCGTTCGGTCACCGAGGCGGCGAAGCGCCGCATCAGCATCAACACGCACGAACCGGTCAAGGACACGGGCCTGCGCCGCACCTACCCCAACTGGCTGACGCGCGAGGGCGCCAAGGGTCAGGAATTCAACGCCTGGGGCAATCCGCCCAACCCGCCGGAGCATACCGCGATTCTGCCCTACACCCGCCTGCTGGCCGGCCCGATGGACTTCACGCCCGGCATTTTCGACCTGGCTTTCGACGGCCTGGACTGGCGCCACCGCGTGCGCACCACGCTGGCCAAGCAGTTGGCCCTGTACGTGACGCTGTACAGCCCGGTACACATGGCGGCCGACCTGCCGGAAAACTACGAGGCGCGCCCGGACGTGTTCCAGTTCATCGTCGACGTCCCGACCGACTGGGAAGAAAGCATCGCCGTGGCCGGCGAAGTTGGCGAGTACGTTGCGTTTGCGCGGCAGGAGCGCGGCGGGCCGGACTGGTACCTCGGCGCGGTCACGGATTCGAATGAGCGGGACCTGTCGATTGCGCTGGATTTCCTTGAAGCGGGGCACGTCTACACGGCGCATGTCTACCGCGACGGCGCGGGCGCCGACTGGAAGAGCAATCCCTACCCGGTCGCAATTGAAAAGCGTATCGTCACGAACGATGACGTCATGGAACTCTGGCTGGCGCCCGGCGGCGGCGCCGCGGTGCGCTTCGAGGCTTCCGGAGATATTGTTCCAGTGAGTGTTGACAGGCCCTGATGATGGCACGGCAAAAACCACAACTCGGTTTCTGGCAAATCTGGAACATGTGTTTCGGATTCCTTGGCATCCAGTTCGGCTTCGCCCTGCAGAACGCCAATGTCAGCCGGATCTTCCAGACCCTCGGCGCCGAAATCGAGGACCTGCCGATCCTGTGGGTGGCGGCGCCGGTCACCGGCCTGATCGTGCAGCCGATCATCGGCTACATGAGCGACCGCACCTGGAACCGGCTGGGGCGAAGGCGTCCGTTTTTCCTGGTCGGCGCGATACTGGCTTCGCTGGCGCTGTTCGTGATGCCCAACTCACCCACGCTGTGGATCGCGGCGGGCATGCTCTGGATCATGGATGCCAGCATCAACATCTCGATGGAGCCGTTCCGCGCCTTCGTCGGTGACAACCTGCCGCAGAAACAGCGCACGCTGGGATTTGCGATGCAGAGCTTCTTCATCGGCATCGGCGCTATCGTGGCCTCCGCGCTGCCCTGGATGATGACCAACTGGTTCGACGTTTCCAACGTCGCAGGGCCGGGCCAGATTCCGGACAGCGTGAAATGGTCGTTCTACCTCGGCGGCATCGTGTTCATCAGCGCAGTGTCCTGGACCGTGTTTTCCAGCCGCGAGTACTCTCCCGAGGAAATCGCCGAGTTCGAGGCGGACAGCGATGAAAGTGAGCTCGTGGCCGAGCGCGAGCCGCGACCGGCCGCAAAATACCGCAACGGCGGGCTGGCGTGGATCGTCGCCGGAGCCGCGCTGCTGGCCTGGATCGTGACCGCCGGCCTGGACAAGCAGCTGTACATCCTGTCCATCGGCGCCATCGCCTTCGGTCTGCTGCAGATCGTCACCGCCATGATGCAGTCCGCCGGAAACGTTGCGAACGGGCTCTACGAGATCGTCGATGACCTGTTTCACATGCCGCGCGTGATGAAGCAGCTCGCCGTCGTGCAGTTTTTTGCCTGGTTCGCCCTGTTCGCGATGTGGATCTACAGCACGGCGGCCGTCACGGCCTTCCATTTCGGTGCGACCGATGCCTCCGGCCAGGCATACAACGACGGGGCCAACTGGGTGGGCGTGCTGTTCGCGGCTTACAACGGCTTCGCCGCCCTCGCCGCCCTGTTCATTCCCCTGATGGCGCGCCGGCTGGGCTGCCGGGTCAGCCACATGATCAACCTGATTATCGGCGGCGCCAGCCTGGTCAGCTTCCTGTTTATCCGCGATCCCGCCTGGCTGATCCTGCCGATGGTCGGCGTGGGCATAGCCTGGGCCTCGATCCTGTCGCTGCCCTACGCCCTGCTGTCGGACGTCCTGCCGACCGCGAAGATGGGCATCTACATGGGCATCTTCAATTTCTTTATCGTCATTCCCCAGCTGATCGCCGCCAGTGTGCTCGGACTGGTTCTCAGGGAATTGTTCGACGGCCGGGCGATCTTCGGGCTGGTGATCGGCGGCGCGCTGATGGCCCTGGCGGGTCTGGCCACGATGGCCGTGGACCGCGCAGCGGAGCCGGGACAATGACCAGGACCATTCTGTTGCTGCTGGGTTTGCTGCTGGCCCTGCCAACCGCTGCCGATAACGAGGCGAAACCTCCCATGGACAAGCGATTCGATACCGGGCCTTTTGTCCGGCTCTCGCATCCCGAGTGGAGCCGAGACGCCGCGATCTACCAGCTGAATACGCGCCAGTTCACGCCGGAAGGCACGTTCCGGGCCGCGCAGGAACAACTGCCCCGGCTGCGGGACCTGGGCGTGCGTATCGTCTGGCTGATGCCGGTCCATCCGATCGGCGAAAAAAACCGCAAGGGACCGCTCGGCAGCCCGTACTCGGTGCGTGACTACTACGGCGTCAATCCTGAATTCGGCAGCCTGGAAGACCTCAAGAACTTCATTTCGAAGGCGCACGAACTGGGGCTGTACGTGATCATCGACTGGGTGGCCAACCATACCGCCTGGGACAACCCCCTGGTCGAACAGCAGCCGGACTGGTTCAGCCGGAACCGCGCCGGGCAGCCCCACCCGCCGGCCTGGACCGATTGGTCGGACGTGGTGCAGCTGGACTGGAGCCGGCCGGCGCTGTGGCACTACATGGCCGACGTGATGGCCTGGTGGGTCAGTGAAGTGGGCGTGGACGGTTTCCGCTGCGATGTCGCCGGTTTCGTGCCGGTGGCCTTCTGGGACGCCCTGCGCGCCGAACTGGAACGCATCAAGCCGGTGTTCATGCTGGCCGAGTGGAAGACGCCGGGGCTGCACGCCAGGGCCTTTGACGCAACGTATGCCTGGGAGTGGTACGAGACGGTCCACCGCATCGCCCAGGGCGAGGCCGACGTCTCCGCCCTGCACGTTTACCACTACGAGGAGGAGGGCAGCTGGCCGCTGGACGCGATGCGCATGCTGTTCGTCAGCAACCACGACAAGAATTCCTGGGAAGGCACCCAGTTCGAGGCGTTCGGCGATGCGCTGGAGAGCGCCATCGTGCTGTCGGTGGTCAGCCGCGGCATACCGCTCATCTACAACGGCCAGGAAGCCGGCAATCCGAAAAGGCTGGCGTTTTTCGACCGGGACCCCATCGACTGGCGGACGCACCCGGTCGAGGATCTGTACCGGCGCCTGTTCGTGCTCAAGAAAGGCAACAGTGCCCTGTGGAACGGGGCCCGGGGCGCCCCGATGGAGCCCGTTTTCAATGACGCGGAAGACCGCGTGTTCAGTTTTTTGCGCGACAACGGCAAAGACCGCGTGTTCGGCGCTTTCAATTTGTCCGACGAGGCCGTGTCCGTGCAGTTCAAAGGCAGACACCTCGCCGGGCGTTACCGCGATTTCGCCACCGGCGGGACCGTGACGCTCGAAGCGGATCCCGGCGTGAAGCTCGCGCCCTGGTCGTACCGCGTGCTCGTCGGTGAACCCGGACAGAAAGGACAAGAATAAAAATGAACGATCCTTCAACCACGCCTTCCTACCTGCAGGAGATGGGCCGTAGCGCCGGTGTGCTGATGCATGTGAGCTCGCTTCCCGGCGAGCATGGCATCGGTGACATCGGCGAGAGCGCGCATGCCTTTGTCGATGCCCTGGCCGACATGGACATTTCCGTCTGGCAGTTTCTCCCGCTGGGCCCAACCGCGTATGGCGACTCGCCTTACCAGCCGCTTTCAGCCTTTGCCGGCAACGCCAACCTGATCGGCCTGCACCAGCTAGTGGAACTGGGTTTGCTGCACGAGCCGGAGCTCGCGCCGCTCAAAGCCCTGCCCCGGGACCATTGCGATTACGGTCGCCTGATTCCAGCCAAGCGCGCGCTGCTGAAAGAGGCGGCCGCTCGCCTGTCCGCCCGGCGCGGCGGCGCGCTGATGACAGAATACGAGGAATTCCTGCACAAGAACGGCGACTGGGTCCGGGACTATGCCCTGTTCCGGCAGCTGAAAACGATGCACGGTGAGCGCCCTTGGCCGGAATGGGACAGGCCTTTTGTACACCGGGACGAGAACGCGCTGCAGAAAATCCGCGATCAGCACCGCGACGCGATCATCGCGACCCAGGTCACCCAGTTCCTGTTCGCCCGCCAGTGGCGCGAGCTGCGCCTGCATGCGACCGAGCGCGGCATCCACCTGTTTGGCGATATACCGATCTACATCGCACTGGACAGCGCGGACGCCTGGTCGCATCGTGAAATGCTTCTGCTCGATGACGACGGCGTGCCCTCGCACGTGGCAGGTGTTCCGCCGGATTATTTCAGCGCAGACGGCCAGCTCTGGGGTAATCCGCTTTACGACTGGGGTTATCACGAACAAACCGGTTACGCATGGTGGATCAAGCGCATGCGTCACATGGCCGGGCAGTGCGATCTGGTTCGCATCGATCATTTCCGGGGCTTTGAGTCGTACTGGTCAGTACCGTATAGTGAAACGACCGCGAAGAACGGCGAGTGGGTTCCGGGACCGCGCGATGCCTTGTTCAGGGCAATGAAACAGGCGCTCGGCCCCCTCGGCATCGTGGCCGAGGATCTTGGCGTGATCACGCCGGAAGTCGATGCGCTGCGCCTGGGCCAGGGCTTTCCGGGCATGGTCGTGCTGCAGTTCGAGGTGGGCGATCCCGACTTCGACTTCGATGACATCGATGAGAACAGCGTGTGCTACACCGGAACGCACGACAACGATACGACGGTCGGCTGGTTCCACGGAACCGGCAGCGATACGCGAACCGCCGAAGAGGTCAGGAAAAGCCAGGCGCTGGTGCTCGAAAGAACCGGCGGCAGCCCGGAAACGATCCATGGCGACATGATCGAATTGGCTTTTTCAAGCAACGCCAGCCTGGCGGTCGCGCCCATGCAGGACTTTCTCGGCCTGGGCTCGGGAGCGCGCCTCAACACGCCGGGAACGACCAGCAATAATTGGCGCTGGCGCATGCAGGAACAGGACATCGATGCCCGTTTCGCGGAGCAGGTGGCGGCCATGGTGGAGCGCAATACGCGGGTGCCGGGCTGATCCATGGACAGTACGATGATCGAGAACGGTGACTACAGCCGGCTGGGTGCGACGGCGCTCGAAGGCGGCGTCAACTTCGCGCTTTACGCCAGCCAGGCCGATGCAGTCGAACTCTGCCTGTTTGACGAGGCGGGAGAAACCACCGCCCGCCATTTCATGCCGGTGCAGCACAACGGCGTCTGGAACGGCTTTGTGCCCGGCTGCCGGCCCGGGCAGCGCTACGGTTACCGCGTGCACGGGCCGTGGGAGCCGGAACAGGGTCTGCGCCATAACCCGGCCAAGCTGCTGCTGGATCCCTACGCGCGGCGTCTCGAAGGGCGTTTCCGCTGGGGCCACGCGCTGTTCGACTACGATGTTTCGAAGCCGGAAGAGTGGGTCCGGTCCGATGCCGACAGCGCAGCTGATGTTCCGTTCTGCGTGGTCGAGGATGCCGGGACCTGTTTCCTGTTTCGCCGTCCCGTGGTGCCCTGGTCGTCGGCTGTCGTTTACGAGGCCAACGTGCGCGGCTACACGATGCGGCACCCTGATATTCCGGAAGAAGAGCGCGGCCGTTTTCGCGGCATGTGCAACGGCAAGATCCTGGAACACCTCAAGGCCCTGGGTATCACTTCGCTGGAACTGATGCCGGTTCACACGAGGGTGGACGAGCAATTCCTCGTCGAACAGGGCCTGCGCAATTTCTGGGGCTACAACAGCATCCAGTTCTTTACGCCCGAGGGGCGACTGGGCGCAAGCGACCCGGTGGGCGAGTTCCGCGAGATGGTCAACGGGATCCACGACGCGGGCATCGACGTCATCCTCGATGTCGCTTACAACCACACGGCGGAAGGCAACGAACGCGGGCCAAGCCTGAGTTTTCGCGGTATCGACAACCAGGCCTACTATCGCCTGGCGCCCGGCCAGCCGCAGCACTACATCAACGACACCGGTTGCGGCAATACGCTGAATACAGAAGACATCCGCGCCCAGAACCTGGTGCTGGACAGCCTGCGCTACTGGCATGCCGAGATGGGTGTCGACGGTTTCCGTTTCGACCTGGCGACGGTACTGGGCCGAAGCCGTCACGGATTCAGCAAATCGCACGCTCTTTTGAGCCGCATCAGCTCGGATCCCACGCTCGAGTCCGCGCGGCTGATTGCCGAGCCCTGGGACCCGGGCCCCGGCGGATATCAGCTCGGCCGTTTTCCCGCTGGCTGGTCCGAATGGAACGATAAGTTCCGTGATTCCGTGCGCCGTTTCTGGCGCGGGGATGATGACCAGGACAGCGAGTTTGCGCGACGCATTCACGGCTCGGCGGACCTGTTCGAAACAGGCGGCAGAACACCGACCGCCAGCGTCAACCTGGTCAGCGCGCACGACGGGTTCACGCTGATGGACACCGTTTCCTATGAGAAGCGGCACAACCAGGCCAACGGCGAAAAAAACCGGGACGGGCACCGGCACAATTTCAGCTGCAATTACGGCGCCGAAGGGCCGACGGACGACGCGCAGATCAATGAATTGCGTCGCCGTCAGCGCCTGAACATGCTGGCCACGCTGCTGTTTTCGCAGGGTGTTCCAATGCTGCTGGGCGGGGACGAATTCGGCAACAGCCAGTCCGGCAACAACAACGCCTACGCGCAGGACAACGCGACCGGCTGGCTGGACTGGACGGGAGCAGACGCCGACCCGGGTTTCCTGCAGTCCGTGAAGAACCTGGTGCGCCTGCGCCACCGCCTGCCTCTTCTCAGGCAGCCGCGTTTCATCCACGGCCGCATGCCGACCGACACCGGCTGGTGTGATATCGCCTGGCTGCATCCCGACGGCAGGCCGATGCTCGCCCGCGACTGGAACAGCGGCAGGGTGCTGGCGCTGGTGTATTCGAACCACCCGGACCAGAAGGACGACAGCCCCATAAACCATGCGGTTGCAGTGCTGTTCAACGCGTCAGGAAAGGATGTCGATTTCGAACTGCCGCTGGACCTGCCGGAAGACCTGGATCTGCAGTTTTCCAGTGATCCGGCGAATCACCGCAGGAACGGCTCGGGCGTCTGGTCAGTCGCTTCCCGTTCGCTGGTGCTGCTGGCCAGCCCGGTCGAATTCTGAGCGGTAAAAGTGCATGGCGTTGTCCGACAGGACGCGCCGCGCACCGGTCTCTCCGAGCGTTTCGATGATCAGCGTCAGGTCGTGGTCGCTGTAAGGCCGGGCCGCGCGCGTCGAGGGCAGGTCCGTTCCGAACATCAGGGATTCCGGGTTGACGTCGTGTATCTGGCGCAGCGCGGAAGCGACGTCGAAATCGAGACGCCCGAAACCGCTTGCCTTTACCTTCCCTCCGCATTCGACCAGCTTGAGCAGCGTAGGCAATCCGCGCTTGCTCAGGCCCATGTGGTCGATCGCGAAGGCCGGCAGGCTGCACAGAATGGTCTGGAGTTCCTCCAGTTCGCCGCTGTCGACGTAAATCTCGACGTGCCAGCCGGCGAGTTCGTGCACGCGCCGGGCCATGGACTCCAGGTGCCGGATGTCTTCCGACCCGCCCCGTTTCATGTTGAAGCGAACGGCGCGCACGCCGGCGGTAGCCAGTTCCAGGATTTCCTCGTCGCTGACCGTGTGCGGCAACTGCGCGACGCCGACAAAGCCGGGACCAAGGCGCGGCAGCACGTCGAACAGGTAATCCTGGTCGAAACCCTGGAACGAGGCCGAGACCACCGTGCCGCCAACGAGCCCCAGGTCGGCCGTGCGCGCCAGGTAGTCACGCACGGTATACCGCTCGGGCAGGTAACCGTTGTTGGGGACGAGCGGAAACCGCGGGTCTATGATGTGAAAATGAGCATCGAAAATTTTGAATTGTGACGTTTGCATGGACCGTGCTCCTCGATCGCAGGGCCCATAATAGTCCCGCTCCGGGGACTTTTTATTGATTTAGATTCTTTAAAGTCGATGTCGGTGCGGCGCAAACCGCACCGACAAGGCAGTCACACGCTGCGCGTGGCCAGGGCCGGGGGAATGTTCGAGGCGCGGCGCGCGGGCTCGAAAACGGCCAGCTGGGCGATCAGCCACATTACCGCAACGCCTGCAGGCAGGTACCAGAGGGGAATGCGCCCGATTTCGTAATTCGTGTCGAGGAACCAGTTCAGTCCGATTGTCCCAATCACGCCGACCACGAGTCCGGCGCCGGCTATCAATCCGATCTCGATCAGGAAATAGCGCATGACGTCCCATCGCGTTGCGCCCAGCGCGCGGCGCGTGCCGATCTGTTTGCGGCGCTGCGTCACACTGAACCAGGCCAGGCCGACGATGCCGAGTCCGGTAATGCCGCCAAGCACCACGATCACGGCCGTCAGCAGTTTCACCATGGCGATGTCACCGGAATAGGTGCGTCGTTTCTGTTCCTCGAACGTTCTCGAGTTGTCGATGACCCGGCTGCGGTTCTTGGAAAGGTACTCTTCCGCTGCGGTCATGACGCGTGGTAGCTGGCCCGGTTCGGTGCGCAGCACGTACATGGCGCCGCCGAACAACATATAGATCGGCTGTAAGGCAGTCTGGTCGATATCTCTCGACGTAGGCCATGCCTTCTGCATGTGGTCGTAGATGCCGATAATTTGCCTCGGGCTCTTGCCGCCCACCTCGTTGAATACCGTTTTGCCGAGCGCATCGCCGTCGGGAAACAGGGTGTCGGCCAACGCCTGGCTGACCAGCATGACCCTGGGATCATCGTTGCCTTCCTCGAGGCTCATACGAACCATGTCCTCGGGCTCAAAGTTGCGACCCGCGACGAGTTCCAGTCCGAAGGCCTCGAGGCCCTGCTCATCGGCCATGAAATTACCGAACGATGTGCTCTCGTTGGATGGTTGCTTCGGGTCGACGTAGAGACCGTCACCCCAGCCGCTGCCGCTGGCCGGGACGGAATTGGTCGGTATCGCAGCAAGTACCCCGGGGATGGAACGCAGCGCCTCCAGGTCGTCGCGCATCACCTGCATCTGGTCCAGGTTCGTATCGAAAAGCGTGGTCATGAACAGGCCGGTGTTGGGCTCGTCCAGCCCGGTCGGCCTGGCGATGTCGGCCGCGCGTTGCTGAATGATGAACATCGCGTTGGTGACGATGGCCAGGGTCAGCGCGATCTGCAGCGCGATCAGCAGGGCGCCCAGCTTGTTGTGCAGCAAGGCGCGAAAAATGGGTCCGATGTCGTTCATGGTTTCGTCCTCACTGGGTTTTGAGCAGGCCGGCCGGCTGCAGGCGCGAGACACGCCACACCGGGTACATGCCCGCCAGGATGGCAAAAACGGCTGCCACGCCAATCGCGGTCAGCAGCATGACGGCGTCCAGGTGCACCAGGTGCTGGTAGCCCTGGTACATGGCTTCCACCGCGCGCAGGCCCAGCCAGGCCAGTCCCGTTCCGGCGATTCCGCCGAGCAGGCCGAGCAGGCCGACTTCGACCAGGTTCTGCTGGAACACATGGCGGCGGCTGGCGCCCATGGCGCGCCGCAGGGCCACTTCACCGCCCTTGCCCATGAACTTGGCCATCAGCAGGCCCACGGTGTTGAGCACGCAGACCAGCAGGAACAGGAAGCTCAGACGCACCAGCACGCGGTTGTCGTCCTGTACGATCCGGTTGACGTCCATCCACTCCATCACGTTGGAGATGAAGGTGTTGAGCGGTCGCTCGAAGCGGCCGATCTCTTTCTGGCCGCGCACGTAGTTGTCCAGGTAGTCCTTGTATGCCGCCGCCTGCTCCGGTGTTTCGAGTTCGGCCCAGAACTGCGTGAACACGCACTCGGACCGGATAAACCCCTCGAACAGCGGGAGGCTTTCATCCATCGGCTTCCAGCAGTTGGTATTGCCCCTGGGGCCCCACTGAACATCGATCGCGCGGTTCATCGGGACAAACACCTGTTCGGTGTCGGCCAGCGCGCGGTAGGTGCCGTCGGCATGGTAGAAACGCGGCACCGGCTGCCAGTGGTCGATGACGCCGACCACCTGGTAGAACTGGTCGTCCAGCTGGATGCTGCGGCCGACGCTGTTCTCGCCGTTGAACAGCGTGTCGTTCAGTTCCCGCCCGATCACGACCACGCTGGCGCGCGCCTCGTCGTCATCGAGCGTCCACGGCTGACCGTACAGGAAGGGCACGTCGAACATTTCGAAGAAGGTGTACCAGGTGGCGCGGACGCTCTCGTCGAACGGCGGGGTTTCGTCTTCAGGCACCACGATGGCGCCGGTACCGTACATGTGCACCTGTCGCAGCGCCGGGGTATCGGCCTGCATCAGCGTGTTGCCGTCGCGGTAGGTCAACTGCGGCTGCACGTCGTGAGCCGACTCTGTCGGGGGCTCGTTGGGATCCCAGTTATCGAGTTGCACCGCGTAGAGCACGTCGCTCTTGTGCGGGATCGGGTTGCCGGACATCAGGTAATAAACGGTGAGCGTGGTCATGAAGGCGCCGATGCCAAGGCCGAGCGCGAGGACCATCAAAGCCGACAGTACCGGTGTCCGCCGAATGCTGGCCAGGGCCAGCCTGAGGTAATAGCTAAACACGGGCGGCCTCCAGCGGCATGACGTTGGCTGCGCGGCTTCCGGTGATGTCGCTGCCGCGTCCGTCCAGGATATGGATGTTGCGGTGCGCGCGGCTCGCCAGGTCCGGGTCGTGTGTGACCATGACGATGGTGGTTCCCTCGTCGTTGATGGTCCTGAGCAGGCCCATCACGGAGGCTGCCATTTCCGAGTCCAGGTTGCCGGTCGGTTCGTCGGCCAGCAGGAAACGCGGCTTGCCAGCCAGGGCGCGGGCAATGGCGACGCGCTGTTGCTGTCCGCCCGAAAGCTGCGAAGGCAGGTAGTTTTGACGGGAGCCCAGCCCGACCATGTCGAGCATGTCGCCGACAGCCCGGCGGCGCTGTGCCGCGTTCCAGCCGCGGTAGCGCAGCGGCACGTCCACGTTGTCGGCGAGGTTCAGATCGGGGATAAGGTTGAAGCTCTGAAAGATGAAGCCGACTTTCTCGTTGCGGATCCGTGAACGGCGATTGTCGCTCAGGGCGCTGACGTCTTCGCCGTCCAGCAGGTAAACCCCGCTGCTGGGTGATTCCAGCAGGCCGGCGATGTTCAGGAAGGTGGTTTTGCCCGAGCCGGAAGGCCCGGTGACGGCGATGAACTCGCCTTCTTCCACGTGCAGATCGAGTTCCCGCAGGGCGTGGGTTTCAACCAGTTCGGTCCGGTAGACCTTGCTGACCTGGTTCATCTTGAGCATGGCTTGTTCTCCTTGTTTCGGGTGTTTCAGTCCACGACCTGGATCGTTTCGTAGTCTTCGAATTCCGTGGTGCTGGAGATGATCACGCGATCACCCTCGGCCAGGCCGGAAAGCACTTCGACTTCACCGGCGCTGCGTGCGCCCAGCCGGACAGCCTGGCGCCGGGCCAGGCCATTCTCCGCCAGCACGAAAGCGCTTCGTCCGCCGCCGCTCTCGGCGAATGCGCCGCGTTGCAGCTTCAATACGTCGAACAGCTCGTCCATCATGATGCGCACGGTGACGCGCTGGTTCTGGCGCAGGCCGGGCGGCATGCCCTCGGTGAACCGGATGCGGCCGACGACCTCGCTGTTCACTACCTCGGGGGAGAGCGAAACCAGTTCGCCCCGGAATTCGGTGTTGTTGTATTTCACGTCGCTGGCGAGGCCGATGCCGAGGTCGTCCGCGTAGGATTCGGGAATCCGGACCTCCACCTGGAAAGCGGTCAGGTCGACCACGGTGACCAGCGGGGCATTCTCGTAAACCAGCGACTTCTGCTCCACCGCGACGTTGCCGACGATGCCGGTCGCCGGCGAGCGAATCGACAGGTCGCTGACCCGGCGTTTGAATTCGTCTACCACGAGCCGCTGACGCTCTGCGGCAAGCTGGCGCGTGGTGGTTTCAAACTCCAGGCTTTCGAGTTCGAGCTGAGCGTCCTGCACGGCATGCGCGTGCTCGACCCGGGCGCGCGACAGCTCATCCCGTGCCCGTTCGTATTCCACCTCGGAAATCGCGTTGGTCTGCATGGATTCGTCGGCGCGGCGCATTTCCCGTTCGGCGGCGGTCAGCTTGACCTGGGCGAGGTCGATGGTCTGCCGGCTCTTGACCTGGGCTTTTCTTGCCTGGATCTTTTCGCGCTCCAGTTCGGCCTGCAGCCGGTCCAGCGTGGCCCGCTCCTGCAGGAAAGCGGAACGGACTTCCGGGCTGTCGATAACGGCGATGAGCTGTTCTTTTTCCACTGCGTCGCCCGGCAGCACGTTCAGCGTGACGGTTCCGGTGGCCGGGCTGTACAGGGTCGGGCTCACGGCGGCGACTACCCGGCCCTGGACGCTCAGGTCCCGCACCAGGTCGCCGCGGCTGACCGTGGCGACGCGAATGCGGTCCGCGGAGACGCTGGCTTCGGCGTTGAGCCAGGTCGACAGGGCCGATGTGAAAAACGAACCCAGTACGATCAGCAAGACGACGCTCGCCGCGATGGTCAGCCAGCGCCATCTGCGTGGAGTTTTCGCGATTTGCACGTCCTGTGCCGACGTGTCACGAATTCCCTCGGTTTTCATTTCATTTACCTCGCAAGTTATCAGGTTTGACGTGCACGGCGCCGAAATGGTTACTCCCGGTCGGGGTGCACGGGCAAGAATCGAGGTTCTACCTATACTTAGAACTCAACCGGAACCGCCCCGAAAACCGGCGCGGCCGGTTATGCAAACAGGAGAGTCACAATGAGCAACCATCGATACATGAGACGTTTTTTGCTGTTCACGGCAGCACTTGCCGCCTCGCTGCCGGTCATGGCGGGCGATTCCGCGCAGGCAAAAATCGAACGCGCCATGTCGGCGGCCCCGGCGGCCGTCAGCGCCGAGGCCACGATCATGGATACCGACGGCACGGTCCTGCGCGCGGGTTCCAACGGCTGGACCTGCCTTCCCGACACCATGCCGGGCGACCATGCGCCGATGTGCAACGACGAGGTGTGGATGAAGCTGATGGGCATGATGATGGGCGGAGAAGAGTACGTGCCCGACCGGATCGGCATCTCGTACATGCTGCAGGGCGAACCGGACGGCGCGGGCGTCAGCAATTCCGACCCGGCGCATCCCGATCCGCACTCTGCCGACGACTACGTCGAAACCGGTCCGCACATGATGATCGTCGTGCCGAAAGAGATGCTTAAGGGTGTTACCAGCGACCCGAACGAAGGCGGCCCCTACGTGATGTGGGGCGATACCCCGTTTGCACACATCATGATTCCGGTTGCACTGGAGGGCAAAGGAGTGGTAACTAAGAAAATGTGAGCGATTTTCAGAACCAAGGTGATCTCGCGGTCATCCAGGCCAACGTCCTGGACCACTCCAGCGAGTTCGTCGAACACGTCTACAGCAACGCGCCCGGCGAGTACCGGGCGCTGTTGTCTTCGGGCCGGTTCAACCGTCAACTGGCCGGCGACCCCGCCTTCAACCACGGCAAGCTCTACGCTTATGCCGAGTACGCCGTGTTCCGGCGCGAATTTCTCGGCCGCTTTCCCGAGGCCTCCCCCTTCGCCTGCATCAACGCCTTCAGCAAGCTTTTCCTGAAAAACGACATTTCGATCAGCAACCTGGTGGAGTACGTCGAGGGCTCGCAGGACGAGGCCGAGGCGCTGATGAGGCTGGAACAGAAACGGCCCGCTGAGTAGGACCGCCCGATCAGGCTCCCTGTACAACGGGCTGCGCCCGGTTTCCGGGTTCCGTTATTCAGCCAGAAAAAGAACTTTGCAGAGACTCATGCCGAGGGGAGCCAGGTTCTCATTTCGGCCAGGAACAGTCCTTCCAGTGCGCGGGGTGAAGACGTCTGACAAGTATTTAGCATTGAGCGCTCAAAGTTGACCTGTTTGCTCAGCGTTTCATTTGAATGACCGCCGTGACTCGATCGTTTGGTGCTCTGAATTCTTTCTGAAGAAAACGTTCGTTTCACTTATACTCGTGACCATCAAATGTTTAACGCTGGAGGTGAGGGAGATGGGGAAGATTAGGTTTAAATTACTGGTTACTGTGTCCCTGTTTGTTGCCGGTGGAGTTGCGCAGGCGGGTACACTTTATATCACTCAATATAATGGCTCGACCGGCGCTATCGTTGATACGGACTCCGAGACACTGATTAACAACTTCACGACAACCGTTTCGACCGAAACGGGCATCGCCGTGGACGACACCATACGAATCATCGCCGGGTTTCCTTCCAATGCGGGGAGTGAGTACGACCTGTCAGGGGCAACCGTAAATACGGGCATTTATCCGAACAACGCTTATTCATCTCTCTATGACGGTACTACGGACGGTCTTTACAATTACGCGATCGACCACAACGGAAACGGAAATCGCACCGTTTTCCGATTCGATCGTAACTGGCAGAATCCTACCGCGCTGTTCCAGACGACCCAGCGCAGCTCTGGTATTGCCTACGATTCGCTGACGAATACGCTTTGGACGACAGGTGGATCCGGTGCGCCAGATGGCGCTATTCAGCAGTACTCAATGGACGGCGTACTGTTGGACGAGGTCTCGACCGCTGCAATCGGAGGGCTTCATTATGGCCTGGCCTTCGATCCGACAGACGGTACCTTATGGACGAGCCGTTTTGGAACCGGCGTGCTCTCTCAACTCGATTTATCGGGCAATTTGCTGCGACAGTTCACCATTCCCGGCACCCCTCTGATCAATGCCTTTGGACTGGAGTTTGGTTTCCAAGCAATATCGACGGGTACGGCCCGCTTCCAGATCACCAAGACCTTCACCAACGGTTCCACCGGCGATGTCGAAATCACCTTGACCTGCAATGGCGGTCTTCCGCTCGAGCAGAGCTTCACGATCTCCGGCGACGGCCCGGGCGTGACCTTTACCGTCAACAACCTGCCGGACGCTGGCGTCGACTGTGAAGTCATGGAATCCGGCGGGCCGGACGGATATACGAACAACGCGGACGCCTGCTCCTGGACCGGGGTTGTCGGTGGCTTGCGGACCTGCGCCATCACCAACACGCCCGAACCCTCGGAATTCGCCGTTGAAATCGATTTCGACATGATCGAAGACCCGGCCATCGACCTGGGCTGGGACCTCGAGGTGGTGTGCACCCCCGCGGCCGACGCGGCGGATGATACTATCTTCCCCGGCGTGACCTTCAACGAGAGCGGCACGGGTTCGGATGAGTTCCTGTTCACGTTCTATGCCGATCCCGAGGACGGCAGCGACTGCACGGCCACGCTGAGCGGCCTGTCTTCCGCCATCGAGCAGGACGGCGCCTGCACGATCGAAGAGATCGCGGTGGGTGAAGCGAACGATCCGGACACGGATGAGTCAGAAACCCCGACCTGCACGATCACGGCGACGGCCTTCTACGAGGGCATCCCGACGCTGGGCCAGTACGGCCTGGCCCTGATGGCCCTGCTGATGCTGGGAGTGGGCTTTGTCGGCTTCCGCCGCTTTGTCTGATCAGCTAGCCAGCTGACATAGGTAATGAAAAACCCCGCGGTTCACACCGCGGGGTTTTCTGTTAACGAGTTATGGACAAGAAAC
>JAZBPJ010000102.1:0-25125 GCA_036351575.1 Lysobacterales bacterium
ATAAAAAGAAGCCAGGAGTAGCAGCTCTCCTGGCTTCTAAAACAACCCGAAAAGAAGGGAGTTCGGGCTGTCTCGCTGCGGATCCGCCGGCACAGGGAATGTGAGGAGGCGGATCCCAGGAGCCACAATCTGCGCGTCGCTTTTAAGCCTTCGCACAGCACCTGTACTCTTCAGCCAGGGAGGGCTGGCTCCTGTTAAGACAAGTTGAATTATTGGCTTCGGTCGGCCGCATGGCCTTTGAATAGCAACTCCTCCTTGAGCTGGGGCCGGAAATTCCTTTTCCGGTAACTCATTTAATGCAGATTTCATGCCACTAACAGCACTTCCGCTGACTTATTGTTTTTTTTCAGCATGTTAAAGGCAATTTGAGCGGCCGGACCGGCATCCATCCCTGTCCTCACACTGACGATTTTTGTCAGCAAACCCCGAAAATGCGTCACCGCTGACCGGAAACAGGGCGTAACCGTTGCTGTTGCGGGAAGTTTCCGGTATATTTGCGCGGCTTTGTCGGCGGCTTTCGCCGGCGAACGAAAAACCGGCGCGTCGAGCGGCCCCGATTTTCGGGCCCGGACCACGCGTCAAATACGCACACTCGCCGCAACGGTTCAGAGGGGTGCCCTCGATAAAACAGAATGAGGGTCTCTGCAACGGGCTGAGTGGAGGATTAACCCCGGAATCTCGCAGCCAGGCCGCTGCGGGCATTCCTTTGCAAGAAGGAAATACACATGGCTAACGTCACCATGCGCCAGATGCTCGAAGCAGGCGTGCACTTCGGTCACCAGACCCGTTACTGGAATCCCAAGATGGCTCCCTACATTTTCGGAGCCCGCGGCAAGATCCACATCATCAACCTCGAAAAGACCCTTCCGCTGCTGAACGATGCGATGAATTTCATCAGCAAGCTGGCGGCCCGGCGTGGCACGATCATGTTCGTCGGCACCAAGCGCGCAGCCAGCCAGTCGATGGAAGACGAGGCGAGACGCTGCGGCATGCCCTTCGTTTCCCACCGCTGGCTGGGCGGCATGCTGACCAACTACCGCACCATCCGCGCCTCGGTCAAGCGCCTGAAGCAGCTCGAAAGCATGCACGAAGACGGCAGCGTCGAGCACCTCGTGAAGAAAGAAGTACTGCAGCTGACGCGCGAGCGCGACAAGCTGGAGCGCAGCCTGGGCGGCATCAAGGACATGAAGAACCTTCCCGATGCCCTGTTCGTCGTTGACGTCAGCTACGAAGACATTGCAATCAAGGAAGCGAAGATCCTGGGCATCCCCGTGATCGCCGTCGTCGATACGAACTGCTCGCCCGAGGGCATCGATTACGTCATCCCCGGCAACGACGACGCCATCCGGTCGATTCGCCTGTATGCCCAACTGGCTGCTGATGCGGTTCTGGAAGGACGCGCTTCGGCGCCCCACGTCGAAATGGACGACGAGTTCGTAGAGCTCGATGAAGAAGGCAACCCGATCAAGCGCAAGGCCGAGAAGCCCAAGGCCGATCCGAAAAAGCCGGCCCGCACGAAGGTTGCCAAGAAAGTCGTCGCTCGCAAACCCGCTGCGGAACCGAAACCGGATGAAGCGCACGCTGAAGACGTGAAGGCGTCCGATGCTCCGCAGGCGGAAGAGGCGCCTGCCGAGGAAACGGCCAAGGCCGAAGAAGCCGCCCCGGAACAGGATGCGGCCCCGGCAGACGACACGGCCAAGGCTGAAGAGTCTGTTGCCGAAGAGGCTCCGGCGAAAGAGGAGGCCGTTGCCGAAGAGGTTTCCGATAAGGAAACCAAGGCCGCCCCTAAAAAGAAGGTAGCGAAGAAGAAAACCGCCAAGAAAAAAGTAGCGAAGAAGAAGACCGCCAAGAAGTCTGCTACCAAGAAGGCAGCCGCCAAGAAAGACAGCGACGGCGACGACTGAGCCGGGCTCGATTGAACAAGATAGCGGCGGGATGAATACCCGCCTGTGACCCAAGGAATTGAAGAGGAAAATGTCATGGCAGTAACTGCTGCACTGGTTAAGGAACTCCGCGAACGCACGGGCGCGGGAATGATGGAATGCAAAAAAGCACTGGTTGAGACCGATGGCGACATGGACGCAGCGGTCGAACTCATGCGCAAGACCGGCCTCGCCAAGGCGGACAAGAAAGCCAGCCGCGTGGCGGCCGAGGGCAAGGTCATGCAGGCCATTTCAAGCGACCGCAAACAAGCGGTCATGGTTGAAGTGAACAGCGAAACCGACTTCGTGGCCAAGGATGCCAACTTCAACGCGTTTGCCGAGGCGGTCGCACTCAAGGCCCTCGAGTCTGGCGTGGAGGACGTCGAAAGCCTGATGGCTGAGAGCCTGGATGGTTCTACCGTCGAAGAAGCGCGGCAGGCATTGATCGCGAAGATTGGCGAGAACATCCAGATCCGCCGCCTGGTCCGCAGCACCACCGAAGGCGCCCTGGGCGCCTATGTCCATGGCGGCAAAATAGGCGTCCTGGTGGAACTGGAAGGCGGCGACGAAGAACTGGCGCACGACATCGCCCTGCACATCGCCGCGATGAACCCCGAGTTTGTATCGCACGAGGACGTTCCTGCCGAAATCATCACGCGCGAAAAAGACATCCTGGTCGCGCAGGCCGAAGGCAGCGGCAAGCCGGCCGAGATCATCGAGAAAATGGTCAGCGGGCGCTTGCGTAAACACCTCGCAGGCATCACACTTCTTGGACAACCTTTCGTCAAGGACGGCGACCTGACCGTGGACAAACTGCTCGGCCAGAACGGTGCCGCCGTGAAAGGCTTCAAGCGCCTGGTCGTTGGCGAAGGCATCGAAAAGAAGCAGGAGAACTTCGCTGACGAAGTGATGCAGCAAGTAAGTGGAAACTGACCAAGCCTATCAACGCATACTCCTGAAGCTCAGCGGCGAAGCGCTGCTGGGCGGAGAAGACTACGGCATCGACCCGGTGATCATTCACCGGATCGCCTCTGAAATCAAAGACGTTACACAGCTGGGCATCCAGGTCGCTGTCGTTATCGGCGCCGGAAACATTTTTCGCGGCGCCGGCCTCGCCCGCTCCGGCATCGACCGGGTCACTGCCGATCACATGGGCATGCTGGCAACCATCATGAACTGCCTCGCGCTGCAGGACTCCCTGGAGGGGATCGATTGCGACGCCCGCGTCATGTCCGCGATTTCAGCGCACGACGTGTGCGAAGACTACATTCGCCGACGCGCTGTCCGCCACCTCGAAAAGGGGCGTGTCGTGATCTGCGCCGGCGGCACCGGCAACCCGTTTTTCACCACCGATACGGCAGCCGCCCTGCGCGCCATCGAAGTCGGCGCCGACATTGTTCTCAAGGCAACCAAGGTCGACGGGGTGTATTCCGCCGACCCGGTCAAGGATCCCGATGCAAAGATGTACACCGAGCTCGATTACGACTCGGTCATCGAGAGCAAGCTGGGCGTCATGGACGCCAATGCGATCGTGCTCTGCCGGGACCAGCAAATGCCGATTCGTGTATTCAACGTTTTCGGTGAAGGCAACCTCGCCCGGATTGTCAGGGGTGAAGCGATCGGCACACTCGTTTCCTGACCCGAAAACACGCGTAAAAAAGAAGGAGATCTCCATGCTTGCCGAGATTCAAAACGACACCCGCAACCGCATGACCAAGAGCCTCGAAGCGCTGCGCCACGAACTCGCCAAGATCCGTACGGGTCGCGCGCACCCCAGCCTGCTGGAGCACGTGCACGTCGATTACTACGGCAGCGAGGTCCCGATCGGCCAGGCCGCCAGCGTGGCGGTCGAAGACGCGCGCACGCTCACGGTGACCCCGTGGGACAAGAACATGGTCAAGCTGATCGAGAAGGCGATACTGACCTCCGACCTCGGACTCAACCCGTCCACGGCCGGCCAGGTCATTCGCATTCCCCTGCCCCCGCTGACCGAAGAACGCCGCCGTGACCTTGGCCGCGTGGTTCACCAGGAAGGGGAAAACGCAAAAATCGCGATCCGCAATATTCGGCGCGACGCCAACCACCACATCAAGGAACTGCTCAAGGAAAAAGAAATATCCGAGGACGACGAGCGCCGGGCCGAGGCCGACATCCAGGCCGTGACAGACGTAGCGGTCAAGAAGGTGGATGAAATCGTCGCCGAGAAGGAACAGGAACTCCTTGAGATCTGAACCAGAGCCCTTGCCGGCGCACGTTGCCATCGTGATGGACGGCAACGGGCGCTGGGCGGGACGAAGAAAGAGACCGCGCACCTTCGGCCACCAGGCTGGACAGAAAGCCCTGCGCCGGATTGTCGAACACTGCGGCCGCATCGGTGTGCGGCACCTGACCGTCTTCGCATTTTCCAGCGAAAACTGGAAGCGCCCGCAAAAAGAAGTCAGTCGCCTGATGGAACTCTTCCTGCACGCCCTCGATAAGGAAGCGCTGGAGCTGCACGAAAACAATGTCCGCCTGCGCTTCATCGGGGACACCGGCCGGTTTTCGGAAGAACTGCAGAGCCGTATCGCGGAGAGCGAGCAATTGACCGCCGGCAACGACGGCCTGCACTTCAATGTCGCCGCCAATTACGGCGGGCGCTGGGACATTGCAAACGCAGCCCGCAGGATCGCCTGCGATATCGCGGCGGGACGCCTGCAGCCCGAACACGTCTCGGAGTCATCGTTCCAGCGCTACCTGTCGCTGGCGGAAGACCCGGACCCGGACCTGTTCATCCGTACCGGCGGCGAAATGCGCATCAGCAACTTCCTTCTGTGGCAGTCCGCCTACGCCGAATTCTTTTTCACTTCCGTTCTGTGGCCGGACTTCGGGCCTGAACATCTCGACGAGGCCATCGAGTCGTTCCGCGCGCGGGAACGGCGGTTCGGGCTGACCGGCGAGCAAGCCAGAGACCGGCAGGGCTGAGCCACATGCTGCGCACACGCGTCAAGACCGCCCTGGTTCTCTTGCCCGTCACGCTGGCGGTGGTTTTTCTGGCGCCGCCCACCGTGTTCAAGCTTGTTATCGGTCTCCTGATGGTCCTGGGAAGCCGGGAGTACGCGCGCATCAGCAGTTTGCCGACCAACGCGGCTTACCTGCTGATCGGGCTGCAGGCGCTCGTGATCGTCATGGTGTTGCTGAACTGGAATGCCGCGGCCGCCGTGGCGACCGGCCTGCTGGCCGCGGGCTGCGTTCTCTGGCTGGCGCTGTTCTTTCGCCTCACGCTGTACGAAGAAGGAGCGACGCCCGACCGGACGTTCAGGGCGCTGGGCTTTGTCACTTCGCTGATCGCGCTGACGTTCTGCTTTTTCGCCCTGTCCTGGCTGCAGGAACAGGCGAACGGGCCGTTTGTCGTGGCCCTGCTGATGCTCCTGATCGCCGCGGCGGACACCGGGGCCTATTTCTCAGGCAAGCAATTCGGGCGACACCGTCTGTCGCCCCTGATCAGTCCGAACAAGACCTGGGAAGGCGTTTACGGCGGCGCCGCGCTCGCGCTGCTCGCCGGCTGGCTCTGGGCCACGCTTACGCCGCTGCAGATCGAACTCCCTGCCCTGCTCGTCATCTCCGTCATCACGACGCTGGTTTCGATCGGCGGAGACCTGTACATCAGCATGCACAAGCGGACCGTCAAGCTCGATGACTCCGGAAGCCTGTTCCCGGGCCACGGCGGCGTGCTGGACCGCTACGACAGCCTGCTTGCCGGTGCACCGTTTTTCGCGCTGGCTTACGGACTGCTGGTGACATGAAAGTGCGGCGCATCTGCGTACTGGGTTCCACGGGCTCGATCGGCAAGAACACGCTGGACGTGATCGCGCGCAACCCGGAACGGTTCGAGGTCGTTGCGCTGACTGCGAATCAAAACACGGAGTTGCTCGCGCGGCAGTGCGCCCGCTTCAATGCCAGGCTGGCCGTCGTCGCCGATGCCTCCCGCGTACCGGCACTCAGACAGCAGTTACAGGAAGCGGGCAGCCGCGCCGAGGTCCTGGCCGGCAAAGAAGGCCTGGTGACCGTCGCCGGCCTGCCGGAAGTCGATACGGTCATGGCCGCCATCGTCGGCGCGGCCGGACTGGCGCCGACATTCAGGGCCGCTGAGACGGGCAAAAGAATACTGCTTGCCAACAAGGAGTCCCTGGTCATCGCCGGGCAGGTATTCGTCGCCGAGGCGAAGCGCAACGGAGCCCGCGTGCTGCCGGTTGACAGTGAGCACAACGCCATTTTCCAGTCGCTGCCGCCGGAATTCAGCGATGGACTGGACGCTATCGGTGTCGAAAAAGTCATTCTGACAGCGTCCGGAGGTCCATTCCTCGACACGCCGGCCGAGGCGCTGCCGGCGGTCACGCCCGAGCAGGCCTGTGCCCATCCGAACTGGGACATGGGCCGAAAAATATCCGTCGATTCGGCCACGCTGATGAACAAGGGCCTCGAGGTCATCGAGGCGCGCTGGCTGTTCAATGCGCGGCCGGACCAGATCGAGGTGCTCGTACACCCGCAAAGCATCGTGCATTCCATGGTCGCCTACCGTGACGGCTCGGTCATCGCGCAGCTGGGCACGCCGGACATGCGAACGCCGATCGCGAATGTGTTGGCCTGGCCGGAACGCATCGAGGCCGGCGTCAGGCATCTCGACCTGGCGCAAATCAACGACCTGTCATTCTACCAACCCGATTTCGTGCGTTTTCCCTGCCTGTCACTGGCCTTTTCCGCGATGCGGCAGGGCGGCGGCGCGCCGGCGGTATTGAACGCAGCCAACGAAGTCGCTGTCGAACTGTTCCTGGAACGCCGGATCGGTTTTGACCGCATCGCAGGCGTCGTCGAAGAAACACTGAAACATGCGTCCTCGGCGCAACCGGGCAGCCTGGAAGAAGTCATGGAGCAGGACCGCCTGGCGCGCAGCCGGGCATATGAATACGCGGCGAAGATTTCATGAACGAGATATTTGGATCCATCTGGTGGTTGCTGGTCACGCTCGGCCTGCTGATCACGTTTCACGAATTCGGACATTTCTGGGTCGCGCGGCGCTTCGGCGTGCGCGTGCTTCGATTCTCAGTGGGCTTTGGCAAGCCGTTGTGGTCACGCACGGGCCGGGACGGCACAGAGTATGTCCTGGCCGCTTTTCCGCTTGGCGGTTACGTCAAGATGCTGGACGAACGGGAAACAGAGGTCGATCCCGCGGAGCGCAGCGAAGCATTCAACAACCAGCCGGTCGGCGCCCGTATCGCGATCGTCGCCGCCGGGCCGGCGTTCAACCTGGTGTTCGCCGTGCTGGCGTTCTGGCTGATGTTCCTGGCCGGGATTCCGGAAACACGACCCCTGATCGGCAGCACCAGCGGTATCGCCGCCGAGGCCGGCCTGGAGCCCGGCGACGTGATTACCCAAGTGGACGGTGAGCAGACGCGGGCCTGGACGCACACGGTGCTTTCACTTGTAACCCGCGCTCTCGACCGCAAGGACGTGAGCGTAACCGTCGAGGACAGCAACGGGATCGAGACGCAGCACATCCTGCAGCTCAGCCGGCTGGGCGGCGATTTCAGCGAAGAGCGGTTGCTCGAGGCCGTCGGCATCGAGCCCTGGCAGCTGCGGGTACCCGCCGTGGTGGGTGCGGTCAGCGAGGACAGCCCCGCGCAACAGGCCGGGCTGCGCAGCGGAGATGTGATCAGGACGATCGCCGGCGAAGAGGTCACGGACTGGCGTCTGATCGGCCCGCTTCTGCAGGAACACGGTCGTGCCGGCAGCCCGCTCGCCGTCGGTATCGAGCGCGACGGCGAGAGTCTCGAAGTGGATATCCTGCCGGCAGAACAGAAAGACGGCTGGTTCTCCAGCCGGCTGATCCTCGGCGTCAGCAACGACGGCCTGAGCAGCGCACAGGAAGCCGCGCTGCGGCGCGCAGCCGTTCTTTACCGCCTGGGACCGCTAGAAGCGCTCCCCGCGGCTGTCCACGAAACCTGGCGGCTGGCGGGGTCGACGCTGGCGCTGCTCGGCCGGATGATCACCGGCAAAGCCTCGGTCAGCAACCTGTCCGGCCCGATCAGTATCGCCCAGTTCGCCAACTCCTCGGCCATGGCCGGTTTTTCGCAGTTCCTCTTTTTCCTCGGCGCGATCAGCCTCAGCCTGGGTATCCTGAACCTGTTGCCCATCCCGGTGCTGGACGGGGGCCATCTGCTCTATTACCTGATAGAATTGGTCAAGGGAAGCCCGGTATCTGAACAGGTTCAGATAGCGGGCCAATACTTTGGGCTGATTGCCCTGGCGGGCTTGATGAGCCTGGCTTTCGTTAACGATATTTTACGGCTGGTCGGATAGACTTCAGGCCCGTGGACGTCACGGGAGCCGTTACGGACCTGAACATGACGAAAAACAAGACGGCTGGCTCTTGCATGGCCACGATACGCAACACGCTCGCCCTGGTTCTGCTGATCACTTTCATGGCCGGTGCCTCGCCGGCGCATGCGGCGCAGCCGTTCGTCATCCAGGACATCCGTGTCGAGGGCCTGCAGCGCATCTCCGAAGGCACGGTCTACAACTACCTGCCGCTGGACCGCGGCGACACGCTGAACGCCACCAGGGCGCGCATGGCGATTCGCGAGCTGTACCGGACCGGTTTTTTCCAGGACATTTCCATGAGCCGCGAGGGCAACATCCTGGTCATCACCGTGCTTGAACGCCCGGCGATCTCCTCGGTGACGCTGAGCGGCAACAAGGCCATCAAGGAAGAAGACCTGAGGCGCGTGCTGAACGACATCGGCCTGTCCGAGGGCGAGGTTTTCGACCGCCTGGTGCTGGACCGCCTGCAGCAGGAAATGGTCAAGCAGTACTTCAGCCAGGGCCGCTACGCCGTCGAGGTCGATACGCGCGTGACGGAACTCGCGCGCAACCGTGTGCGCATCGCCATCGTTATCGACGAGGGCGAGGTCGCCAAGATCCAGCACATCAATATCGTGGGCAACGAGACCTACACCGACAAGGAGATCCGCAAGGCGTTCGAGGCGGATATCGTGCCCTGGTGGAAATTCTGGTCCAAGGACGGCCAGTATTCGCGTGAAAAACTCTCCGGAGACATGGAGAAGCTGCGCTCCTACTACCTGGACCGCGGTTACGTGGATTTCAGCGTCGAGTCGACCCAGGTTTCCATCAGCCCGAACAAGCAGGATATTTTTATCACCGCCAACGTCGTCGAGGGCGACGTTTACGGTGTCGACGAAGTCCAGATCACCGGCGACCTGGTGATCGACGAAGGCACGCTGCGTCGCTTGATCGTCGTCCAGCCGGGCGAAATCTTTTCACGCAAAAAAATCGAGCAGTCGGTCGAGAACATCAACGCGATCCTGGCAAACATCGGATACGCCTTCTCCAACGTCAACCCGATCACCGACGTCGACCGGGACAACCGACTGGTGTCGGTCAACTTCTTCGTCGACCCCGGTAAGCGCGTCTACATCAGGCGCATCCATTTCGTCGGCAACTCCAAGACCAAGGACGAAGTGCTGCGCCGTGAAATGCGCCAGATGGAAGGCGCCTGGTTCTCACAATCGGCCATCGACCGCTCCAAGATCCGCATGCAGCGGATGGCCTACTTCGAAACCGTCGAAATTGAGACGCCCCCGGTTCCCGGCACCGATGACCAGGTCGACGTGATCGTGACGGTCAGCGAGCGCCCTGCCGGCAGCTTCACCGTCGGTCTCGGCTATTCGCAGGTGCAGGGGCTGATCGCCTCGCTCAGCATTCAGCAGGAAAACTTCCTGGGCAGCGGCAAACGACTGGGACTGGGCCTGTCCCATTCCAGCATCATCAGCAGCCTGAACATCAGCTACGACAATCCTTACTGGACCGACGAGGGCATCAGCCGCGGTTTCTATGTTCGCTACCAGGAATTCGACCAGGGCGCCGCCAATATCTCGACCTTTACCAGCAGCGAGTGGGCGGTCGGCATGAATTTCGGCATTCCGATCACGGAGGTGGATTACCTGCGCTCCGGTTTGGGCTACCGCGATTCGAGCCTGAACATCGGTACGCTGGCCTGCGTCGACCGCGATCCGGAAACGGGACTCTGCAACGAGTTCGGACTTTCACCCCGTGTGGGCGACCCGCTGTCCTACGCGCTCGACGCCAACGGTGACAACATCCTGACGCCGGACGAGCGCGAATTCAACGTGATCGACTGGACCTTGAGCTGGACGCATGACAGCCGCAACCATTTCCTCAATCCGAGCCGGGGTTCCGCGCAGTCACTGACCCTGCAGACCGCTTTGCCGGGCAGTACCCGCCAGTACTGGAAACTGTCCTACCGGGGCGCCAAGTACTGGCCGATCTGGGCGGGCCTCGTTTTCTCGCTGCGCGGCACCATCGGTTACGGCGACGCCTACGACGATTTCGACGATACCTCGCTGGCCGAACCCGCGGGCACCGGGGAAATCATCGCGGGTGACTGCGACCCGACCGACGTGATGTACCTGGACACCGGCCTGCCCTTCTACGAGCACTTCTACAGCGGCGGCGTACGCGACCTGCGCGGTTACGACGACAACACGCTCGGCCCCAAGGACGCCTTCTGCCGCGCAGTCGGCGGCGACTTCAAGGTCGCGGGCGGAATGGAACTGGCATTCCCTACCCCGTGGGGCGCTTCGGGCACGCGCATCGCGGCATTCGTGGACACCGGTTACGTTTACGAGGACATCGACGCGTTCGACGCCAACAAGCTGAGGGGATCATTCGGTTTGTCGGTCACCTGGGAGGCGCCGATCGGACCGATCGTCATCTCTTACGCGTTTCCGTTCAACGATCAACCGGGTGACCGCACCGAGGACCTGCAGTTCTCGTTTGGCACCACATTCTGATTGTCAAAAAACGTCAACGCGCTCCGTAATTTGATGTAGAATACGGAGCATGTCGAGTTGTGTCCGAATAATTTGCGTAATACTGCTGTCGCTTGCCTGGGTCTCACCCGCGCTTGCGCAGCAGACTTTGCGTATCGGCTACGTGGACATGAAAGAGGTCCTCGACAACGCGCCGCAGGTCATCGCGGGGCGCGCCAAGCTCGACCAGGAGTTCCGCGATCGCAACGACGCCATCGAGCTTGACGAAATGCGCGCGGACTCACTGGAGCAGCGGCTCGGCCAGGGCGACGTTGACAGCGAAGACCGTATCCGGCTCGAACGCGACCTGCGCGAGCTTCGGCGCAGCGTCAGCCGGCGCAAGGAAGACCTGATGGACGAGCTGTCTTTCCGCCGCACCGAGGAAGTGCAGCTGCTGGAGGAACAGATCAACGTCGCAGTCCAGGAAATCGCGAGCCGCAACGGTTACGACCTGATCGTTTCCAGCCCGGTGATCTACGCCAGCCCGGCACTCGACATCACCGACCTGATACTCGAGCAGCTCGAGGTGGAGTACGCCGCCGACCAGCTCGAGTTGGCGACCGACTGAACACAGGCCGCATGACCCAACCGAAACGAAGGTACCGCCTGTCGGAACTGGCCGAGCGTTTCAGCCTCGAACGGGGCCCAGGCGCGGATCCTGTCATCGAGGGCGTCGGCACCCTGGCCGGCGGCGGTGCTGCGGACATTTCTTTTCTCGCCAACCGGTCTTACGCCAGGGCGCTGCCCGAAACACGGGCCGGCGCCGTGATCCTGAAGGCGGAGGACATCGAAAACTGTCCGACCGAGTACCTGGTCGCCGAGGATCCCTACCTCGCTTTCGCACGCATCGCGGCGCTGTTCGATCCGCGCCCGGCCCCTGCTCCCGGCACCCATGCCTCGGCGGTCGTCTCTGCCTCGGCGGTCCTGGGCGAAGGCGTCAGCATCGGGGCCAACGCGGTTGTTGGTGATGGCTGCGTCATCGGCGACGGCTGCGTCATCGGGCCCGGAAGCGTGCTGGAAAACGACTGCCGGCTGGGTGAAGCCTGCCGCCTGCACGCCAACGTATCACTGGGCCATGGCGTCATGCTGGGCCGGCGCGTTATCGTCCATCCCGGGGCAGTCATCGGCGCAGACGGCTTCGGCATCGCCTTCGCCGGCGATCACTGGGAGAAAGTCCCGCAAATGGGCAGCGTCGAAATCGGCGATGATTGCGAAATCGGCGCCAATACCTGCATCGATCGCGGCGCGATCGAGAACACCGTGCTGGAGGAAGACGTGCGCGTCGACAACCAGGTGCAGATCGCCCACAACGTGCGCATAGGCGCCCACACGGCGCTGGCCGGCCAGGCCGGAATCGCCGGCAGCACCACC
The DNA here is from genome assembly GCA_036351575.1 of Lysobacterales bacterium. Lineage (GTDB taxonomy): Bacteria > Pseudomonadota > Gammaproteobacteria > Xanthomonadales > SZUA-36 > JABDPF01. The sequence continues at coordinate 12,179 of JAZBPJ010000102.1, forward strand.
ATCGGCCGATACTGCCTGATTGCCGGCAATGCAGGAGTGACAGGGCATATCTCGGTCGCCGACCGGACCACGATCGCCGCCCGCTCGACGGTTTTTCGCTCGATAACCGAGCCGGGCACAACGTGGTCCTCGCAAACACAGGCCCGGCCGATCCGGGAATGGCAAAAGAATTACGCCAGGCTGTTAAAGCTCGATGACCTGGCGCGAACCGTAAAACAACTCGAAAAGAGACTGGGGAAAGAAAAAGACGATGCATGAAAACGTACTGGAAAAACCGGTAGAAGCCGCGGAGATCGAAAAATACCTTCCGCACCGCTACCCGTTCCTGCTGCTGGACCGTGTTATCAGCCTGCAGTTCGAACCGGAAAAGAAAATTCAGGCGCTCAAGAACGTTTCGAAGAACGAACCGTTTTTCAACGGGCATTTTCCCGGCAACCCGGTAATGCCCGGAGTTCTGATCATCGAGGCCATGGCGCAGGCAGCCGGCATGCTCGCCAACCTGGACGCCTCGCTGCACGGCAAGACCGGTGAGCTCTATTACCTGGTCAAGGTCGACAAGGCCAAGTTCAGCAAAACCGTGATCCCGGGCGACCAGTTGATCCTCGAAGTGACGCAGACACGCATCCTGCGGCGCATGGGTTTCTACAGCTGCGAAGCCCTGGTGGACGGCCAGCGGGTCGCCTGCTGCGATATCCTCTGCGCGGGGCGTTGACCATGAGCGCCATCCATCCCACGGCTATCGTCGATCCCGCCGCGCAAGTGGCAGACGGCGTCGAGATCGGCCCCTACAGCGTTATCGGACCGAAAGTCGCCATCGCGGAAGGCTGCCGGATCGGACCGCACGTCGTTGTCACCGGGCGCACTACCATCGGGCGCGATACGCGTATTTTCCAGTTCGCTTCCATCGGCGAAGAACCGCAGGACAAGAAATACGCCGGCGAGGACACGGAACTCATCATCGGTGAAAACAACACCATCCGGGAGCTGTGCACCTTCAACCGGGGCACGGTCCAGGGCGGCGGCAAAACCGTGATCGGCAACCACAACTGGATCATGGCCGCGGTGCACATCGCGCACGACTGCATCGTCGGCGACAACGTCATCATGGCCAACAACGCCTCTCTGGCCGGCCACGTCACGGTCCGTGACTGGGCCATTCTCGGCGGCTACGCGCTGATCCACCAGTTCTGCGAGATCGGCGAACACAGTTTCACCTCGTTCGCCAGCCACGTGAACCAGAGCGTACCGCCCTACGTCACCGTGGCGGGCGAAAAAGCCAGCGCCAAGGGCATCAACACAGAGGGCCTGAAGCGCCGCGGCTACACGCCCGAGCAGATCCGCAATGTCCGGCGCGCCTACAAGGTGCTGTACCGTTCCGGGCTGCGCCTGGAAGAGGCGCGCGAACAACTGGACAGGATGGCGGCCGAGCACGACGAGATCAAACCCTGGATCGAGTTCCTCGACAGCACGGAAAAGAGCTTCATCCGCTGATCGGCGGGACCACGCCGGAATGACTCTGTCAGAGCCCACCATCGCACTGGTCGCCGGCGAAGCCTCGGGCGATCAGCTGGGCGCAGCGCTGGTGGAAGAGCTGCGCGAGCGTTTTCCCGATGCGCGTTTTGTCGGGATTGCCGGGGACGGCATGAAAGCCGCCGGCGTGGAAGCCTGGTGGGATACATCCGAACTCTCCGTGATGGGATTGTTCGAAGTACTGTCCCACCTTCCGCGCCTGTTGCGGCTGCGGCGCGCGCTGTCTCGCCGGCTGCTTGAAACCAGGCCGGATGTTTTCATCGGCATCGACGCGCCGGATTTCAACCTGGGCCTGGAAATCAAGCTGCGCCGCGCCGGAATCCGCACCGTTCATTATGTCAGTCCAACCGTGTGGGCATGGCGCGAAAAACGCGTCAGAAAAATTGCGCGCGCAGCCGATCTCGTGCTCTGCCTCTTCCCGTTCGAACCCCGGTTCTACCGTGAACACCAGGTTGCCGCGGTGTACGTGGGTCATCCGCTGGCAGACCAGATCGATCCCGGCCTCGACCGCTCCATTGCGCGCTCGCAGCTCGGCACCGAGCCCCGGGCGCCCACCGTGGCCATCCTGCCGGGCAGTCGCCGCAGCGAGGTCGCCCGCCTGGCGGAGCCCATGATCGAAGCCGCCCGCATTCTCTCGTCCCGCCGAACCGGCCTGCGCTTCGTGGCCGCGATGGCCAACGAGGGCGTTGCGGAACTGTTTCGCGCAGAGATGCAGCGTCTCGGTTTTGCAGATATCGCGATCGTGCTGCGAGATCCGCGGCGGGTAATCGCGGCCGCAGACGTCGTGCTGTGCGCCTCGGGGACAGCGACGCTCGAGGTAATGCTGGTCAACCGCCCGCTGGTGATGACCTACATCGTCGCCCCATCGACCTACCGGATCGGCAAAGCGCTCGGTCTCGTCAAGCTGGATTGGTTTTCCCTGCCCAACATCCTGGCCGGGAAACCCCTCGTGCCCGAGTTGATCCAGGACCAGGCCACCGGCGGGAACCTGGCGGACGCCGCCGAACGATGGCTCGATGATCCGCAATCCGTTGAGACGCTGACACGGCATTTCCGTGAGCTGGGCCGGGAACTGCGCTGCAACGCGGCGGCCCGCGCCGCCGGCGAGGTCGCTGCGCAACTGGAATCCCGCAAAAAATGAATGGCCTGGTCGCCGGAGTCGACGAGGCCGGCCGCGGCCCGCTGGCCGGCCCGGTCGTGGTCGCTGCCGTCATCCTGGATCCGAAACGGTCGATCGAAGGCCTGGACGACTCAAAAAAACTCAATGCAAAACGCCGGGATGCCCTGTTTTCAGAAATATGTTCCCGGGCCCTGGCCTGGTCGGTCATCTCGGTGACGCCCGAAGAAATCGACCGTCTGAACATTCTTCGCGCAACGCTGCACGGCATGACACAGGCCATCGAGGCCCTCGACCCGCGGCCGGCACTGGCCCTGATCGACGGGAACCGCTGCCCGGAAACGTTTTGCGAGACGCGAAGCATGGTCGGCGGCGACGGTTTGGAACCGGCAATATCAGCGGCATCCATCGTCGCCAAGGTCACGCGTGACCGCCTGATGCTGGAACTGCACCAGCGCTACCCGGAATACGGTTTTGACCGCAACAAGGGCTACCCGACCGGTGAGCACATGCGACGCCTGGCCGCGATCGGTCCCTGCGAGGCGCACCGCCGGTCGTTTGCGCCGGTTCGAAACTCCATTCAACGGGAGCTTGGTATCTGATTGAGGGAGGTCCCGGATATTTGCTTCGCAAATTCCGGGATGACGTAGGATATTTGCTTCGCAAATTCCGGGATGACGTAGGATATTTGCTTCGCAAATTCCGGGATGACGTAGGATATTTGCTTCGTCCCCGTCACCCCGGAAATCGCTTAGCGATTATCCGGGGCCGGGATGACGGGTTGATTTGTCAGTATCGGCTTATCCGTCGATCACGTGCTCGATATCCTCGCGGGTCACCGGTCCCATGAATACTTTTTGAATGATGCCCGCGGGGTCCACCACATAGGTCGTCGGCAGCACCTTGGGCGTACCGAACGGCTGGGGCGGATTGTAGACATCGACTTTCAGGATCGGGAATTCTACGGGCGTTTTCTCGAGAAAGGCGTAAAAATCGGCGTCGTCGACATCCTCGAAGGCCAGTCCGAGCACGACGACGTCCCCGCGCTGCGAGTGGAGTTCGGAGAGTTCGGGCATTTCCTTCACGCACGGGGCGCACCAGGTTGCCCAGTAATTGACCACGACCCAGCGGCCGCGGTGCTCCGAGAGTGACACCGAGCCTTCACCCAACCGTTCGAGCACCAGGTTTTCCGGCACCGGCGTTCCGACCTCCGCGGCGGGTGCAGCGGGCGCCGAGAGCAGCAGGAACAGCAGGAAACCCAAAATCAACTCAATCCGTATCGCCATGTCCGGTATCACCCTCTTGTGAGTACATTGTTCGCAGGGACTGGCTCCATGCCGGCTTCCCGCCCTGCCGAATGGTTTCAATCGCCCGGGCAAACGCAAGGTCCCACGCGGACTCGTTTGGCAGGTCGTCGACTTCGCTGAATGGCAGGTAGTGCCCGCCCGCGCAATAAAGGTCGCCCAGGGTCATGTCTTCGAGGTCACGTCTCAAAAACCAGTTTCCGTCTTCGTCACCCGCCACGAGATTTGCCGCCTCCAGCCCTTCGACCAGTTCCAGCAAGCGGATCTCGCTCGCCTCTTTTTCGAGATCCAGGATCTTTTCCCGGGTCAGCGACTCGCCGCGTTTCTGAGCCTCGCGGAAATGCCCCAGCAGGCGGAAGGTCATCTGGAAATTCCAGCGTTCAGGCCATTCCGCCTCGGAGCGGCGAAAATCGGAAAACGTCGTCAGCGAAGCCGCCAGCGAGGCGCCGAACAGGATCACCGCCCAGACCAGGTAAATCCAGAAAAGGAAAATCGGAATCGTGGCGAGCGCACCGTAAATGACCGCATAGTTCGTGTTGCTGACGTAGGCCACGAACGCGGTCTTGGCGATCTCGAACAGGACCGCGCTCAGGAATGCGCCGCTCAGCGCGTGGCGAACCTGAACGCTGCGGTTGGGTACGACCAGGAACATCAGCGTGAACACGGCCCAGGCCATCAGGAACATCACGATCCGGTAGGCGGCCGGGTTCATGCTTTCGCCGTCACCCAGGAAGCCGAGCACGTACTGGGCGCTGAACGCCACGCCGGCAGCGATCAACAGGGGCACCAGCGTCAGCACCGCCCAGTACATCACGACGCGGTTCAGCAGGGTCCGGCCCTTGGCGACCCGCCAGATGCGGTTGAAAGCGGCCTCGATCCGGTTCAGCAGCAGCAGTGCGGTCGCCAGCAGCGCGAGCATGCCCGGCAGGGTCAGCTGGCTGACACTGCTCAGGAACTTGTCGATGTAGGGAACGATCTGCTCGCCAGTGGACGGCATGAAATTGTCGAAAATGAGGGACTGCAACATCTCCGACCACTCGTTGAACACCGGGAACGCGGCAATGATGCCGAAAACGACGGCGAGCAGGGGAACCAGTGAAAGCAGGCTGGTGTAACCAAGCGACGCCGCTTCCTCGAGACAGCGGTCTTCTTCGAAATGCGCCCAGACGTGCCTGAGCAGGCGCTTGCCGCGCCCGGCGTAAACCTGCGGATCGAGCCGATCGTTTTGCATTTCACCCATTGCCTGCTTCCGTCGCGTCGGGCCGGCAGAGTAGAATTCCGCTCTGACCCCGTTTTACCATTCTAACGAGTAAACCCATGGCCATCACAATCTTTCACAACCCGCGCTGCTCGAAATCGCGCGCCACGCTCGCCCTGCTGCAGGAACAGGGCATCGAACCGGACATTCGCCTGTACCTCGAAAATCCGCCCGATGCCGACGAGTTGAAATCGATACTGTCGCAGCTGGGCAAATCCCCGCGTGAACTGATACGGCAGGGCGAGGCGGAGTACAAGGCCCAGGGCCTGGCCGACGAAACTTCTGACGACACGCTGATTGCGGCCATGGCCGCCACACCCCGGCTGATCGAGCGCCCGATCGTGCTGGCCAACGGCAAGGCAGCCCTGGGGCGTCCGCCGGAATCCGTCCTGGAAATCCTCTGACGGTGTCGCGAATCCTGGCCGGTGGAGCCTGGCTGGCACTGATCGTCCTGCAGCCGGCCTGGCACGCTTTGCTGCCGGCCCCGCATGGCTTCGGCAATACCTGGCTCGGCGCGCTGCTTGCGCTGCCCCTGTTCCTGCCGCTGAAGGGCGTGCTCGCGGGTTCGCTGCGCAGCATGACCTGGGCCGGTTACCTGTCGATGCTTTACCTCGTCATCGGGCTGACCGAGGCCTGGGCCAACCCGCCGCAGCGCATACCGGCCCTGGTCCAGGTTTTCCTGGTGCTGCTGTTCGTGGGGTCCGTGCTGGCTTTCAGCCGTCGAGACCGTCGAGGGGAATAATCTGGTCTTCGGACACGGCCCGGGGCGGAACCGGAGCCTTGGGTGCAAAGAAGTCACGGTAGAGTGCTTCCAGGCGAATGACGGCGTGCACCAGGCCCGTGCTTACAGAACCCGTGCTCAACACCGCCTCCGGACGACGCTCCCAGGCGATTCGCATTGCCTGCACCCGGGTCGTACCGTCGGCCACCAGGTTGCGCACCGGAACGCCATCCTGCCTGGCGCGCCTGACCATTGATTCATCGAGCAGGGCCCCGCTGCCTTCCAGCAACCCGCGGATCGCGTCGGAATCGATCAGGAACAGGGGATGGAACAGGTTGACGCAGGCTCGCAACAGGGTCTTCAGGGTGGTCAACCGGCTCAGCTTCCCATGGAGAGAATCCGGCACGCCGCGCCAGCCGCGAACCGTTGGTGTCAGCATTTTATCGTACAGCGCCGCCTCCTGTTGGCTGTGCAGCCCGGCAAGATAGCTGTCGAGCCGTTCGCTGAAGCCCGGATCGGGTTCCAGCTCGAACTGTCGCACACCCTGCCCGGCGACGAAATGCGCCTGCCAGTTCTCGTTACGATCCCAGTTGCGCTCCATCAGGCCCGACGGCAGCGTGCGCGCAGCCGTAAGGTAGGTCAGGCGGTCGGGAACAACGCGAATCGCCTGCCTTTTACCGATCGGCGTCACGATTCGCTGGCCCACGCGGTCGGCGGGGCAACGGTCGTTGAGCACGGATTCATCCGCCGGGCCGAACAGGTAGTGGTACTCCCCGTCACTGATGAAATTGAAGCCGAACACGTTGCTGAACCCGTCATCCTCGACGAAGCGGCCGAACAGGTCGAAACTGAAGCGGCCGAAATAGTTGGCGACGTGCGGGTCGTTCTCGCGCACCGGCTCTGAGCGCCGACTGACCCATTGCACGTTGTCGTAGCAAATCTCCATCTCCCCCATTCCGGCCTGCTCGGCGACCCGGTAGCGATCCGGGAAAAGGGCCATCAGTTCCGGGGAAACCTCCAGTTTCGATTCCATCTGGCAGATGTAACGCGCATCGCAGGGGCCGATCTGGACATCTTCCTTGCGCCAGGACGTCGGCTGGTCGCCGCCCTCGCTCAGCATGATGTCGGACCCCGGCCGCAAGCGCTCAGAACGGAACTCGAGCTGTGCTTCCCGTATATCGCTGACAAGGGAATTGAACGACTCGCCGTACGCGGAAAGTGCCCGCATGGCCGGTGGATTGACACCCCCGCCGGCCCGGGCGATGCATTCGACCTGCCGGCCGAGTTCGGCGATCAGGGACCGGCCTTGTTGCCGCAGCTCGTCCACGAGTTCACCGTATTCCGAAGCATCGAAATAAACCGGGGATTGGCGGGCGAACCAGGTCAGAACGGTAACCAGGCCGGACCACTCCAGCGGATTCGCAAGTTCCTCGTCGGGCGCCCCGCATTCCGGCGTGAACTCGTCGCGCAGGTAGCCGAGCACGTAGTTGATCCGCTGCCAGGGCGGCAGCAGCAACTCGCGCTGCAGTTGTTCTGTAGCGAACGGACCATTGGGGTCGCCGGACAGTTCCGACGTAGAAACGGCGTTGGAGGCCAGCCCGGCGAGGTTCCGAAAACACCGATCGAATTCATCGCGGCCAAGCGCCAGACCGCCTGCTTCACCGCGGCTGGCGGCGCGGCTGACGCAGATGTTGATCTCGGCGGAAATCTCCCGGCGCACCGGCTGCGAAAAGTAGAAGTCCATGTCCGGAACGAGCAGGACAAACTGGGCGACCGCGTCCGCGATACCGAAGCGCAGCGACGCCAGGCGGTCGGGATCACCCTCGCCCGACCGCAGGTACTGCACGACATCGAATGCCGAGGCCAGCCCGGTATTGAGGCGCGGGTCAACCGCGTCAAAGCGTTCACCCAGCCCGCTAGAAACGGCAGGCAGCCACTCCGAGAGCAGCTCCGGCAGTGGTGAACGGTAAGGTTCAGCAACGGGCACAGGCTCGGCTTCGCCCGGCAGGGTTTCCAGCACGATCCTGGGTGGCCGGGGCAGGCTCGCGCCGGACGACGGCTCCGCTTGCACCAGCTGGGGAATTTCCGATGCAAGCAGGCTCGCGGCTACCCACAGCACCGACTCGGTGAAAGCGAGGTAACGCCCTTCGTACAGCCCTTCAACGGCACCGGCCAGCGACAGCAGGTAGGCGGCATCGGCACTCGCCCTCCAGCCGAGCTCGGGAAGCGCCCGGAGCAAGGCAAAACGGAGGCGCTTCAAATCCATCGCAGCGGGCGGTCCGGCATGCAGGATCATGGCGGACAATCCCCGGAACTCACCGGACAGCCGCAGGATGCTCGCCTCGTCCCCGCCTTCGCCCGGTGCAAAATGCACGGGAGGCGGAGGCTCGGCAGCATGCCAGATTTCAAACCACTCCTCGTTGAGCTGGTTGAGAATATCGGCCATTGCGACATTCCGGTCCGCTATGTCCAGGACCTGACTCCAGGTCGCCATCGACGCCGTCTCCATGCGCGAGAGCACTTCGGGAAGGACCGTCGCGGCGGCGGTCTCCGAGGACCGGTCGAACAGCCTGCGCAGCAGCGAATCCGTGCGGGGACCGAACGGTGAAACCGCCTGGCCGGCAGACAGGTCGTGCTGGTCGAGTTCCAGCAGCAGTCGCCAGGCGGCCGCGTCGAACAGTGAACTGCGTACCGGAATCGTTCCATAACGGGCCGCAAGACGTTCGAGCCATGCCCTCTCTTTGCGAAAACGTTCGGCATAGGCGGAAGCTTCGTGCCGGCGTGCATGACGACCGTAATCCAGCAGGTTCTGCACCGCCGCCAGGGTCAGCAGCGTATCGGGCCGGGAGTCCGGGTCGGACAGCGCGGCCGCCAGGTTCCGGTTGGTCGGCAGCGAAGCGGGACCGGCCTCGAAAGCGGGCAGGCCGTGTGACCAGGGCGCCAGCAAACAACAGAGCACTATCAGCCTGAACCACCTGGCTGCCCGATCGATTGAATCCCTGTCGTTCACTCCCATGTCGTTTTCGGTTTCTTCCGGGCGATGCAACGATATACTACGCGAATGATCTCGAAACTTCTCATCATCACCACCGGCGGAACGATCGACAAGATCTACTTCGACGACAAGAGCGACTACCAGGTGGGAGATCCGCAGATCAGCCAGATTCTGCACATGATGCACGTCGCATTTGATTTCGAGGTCACCGCGCTGATGCGCAAGGACAGCCTGCATATCGGGGACAGGGAGCGGGCGCTGATCCGGGCAACGGCGGAAGCCGCTGATACCGCTCATATCCTGATCACGCACGGCACGGATTCGATGAAGGAAACCGCGCTGGCGCTGGAAGGCATAGAAAACAAGACCATCGTCCTGACCGGGGCGCTGAATCCCGCCCGTTTCAAGGATTCGGATGCCGTGTTCAACATCGGCTGCGCCATCGGCGCGATACAGGCGCTCGATCCCGGCGTCTACATTGCGATGAACGGCAAGGTCTGGATCCCGGAGGAGGTGCGAAAGAACGTGCGCGCGAACCAGTTCGAGCATGTTTGACCGGGCGTGGGAGATCCCGGATAAGCGCTCCGCGCTTTCCGGGATGACGTTAAATAAGCGCTCCGCGCTTTCCGGGATGACGTTAAATAAGCGCTCCGCGCTTTCCGGGATGACGTTGAATAAGCGCTCCGCACTCGCCTCGGCGACGACACGACCCTGAGCCCTACCCAAAATACTGCGTGAACGCATGAATCAGCAGGCCGACCAGGCCGCCGACCAGCGTTCCGTTGATCCGGATGAATTGCAGGTCGCGGCCGATGGCCGCCTCGACCCGGCGGCTGGTTTCCACGGCATCCCAGGAATGCACGGTTTCGCTGACCAGGCCGGCGATGTCGTCGCGATGGGTTTCCACCAGGCTGACCGCCGCTTCCTGCAGCCAGCCATTCAGCCATAACTGGATCTCGCCGTCGCGCTCCAGTTCATCCGCAGCCGCCCTCAGAAGCCGCAAAAGTTCGCGGCGCAAGTCGGAATCCGGCCGATCCAGGTCGTGTCGCAGCCCATCGGCCAGGTCCTGCCAGGATGCGTACAGGTAGTCCTGCAGGCCCTCGTTTTCGGATAGCCCTGCAAGAAAGCGCTCACCCCATTGGCCATTTTCTGGTGAATTCTGCAAAGTCGCGGCCCAGTGCTTCACCCAATCATTGAAGTCGGTCCGCATCGGGTGGTCCGGGGCAAGCGACATTTCCAGCAGCAGCGTTTCGATTCGATCCAGCATCTGCACGACGATTCGATCGTCGACGAAACCCGGCAGCCACCAGGGACTCCCGCGTTGCACCCGACCGCGGATCAGGTCCCGGTTGTCGTGCAGCAGAACCAGGGAAAAACGCAGCGCCTGGGTGAGCATTTCCTGGTGACGGTTACCCGCAATCAACAGGTCCAGCGTGCGCCCGGTTAACCGGGCTGCATCGACCCGCTCCAGCTGGCGCCGTCCCACCCGTGCCAGAAAACGGCGTACTTCATCCTCGCCCAGCGCATCGAGCAGGTTGACCGCCATGCGCGCCGCAAATTCACTCACCTTTTGCTCTCCGGCTGGCGATTTCAGCCAATACGCGGCGTTTCCTGCCAGGTTCACCGAGGCCAGGCGCGCGCGCACCACGCCCGGAGCGAGGAAATGGTCCGATATGAAGCGCGCCAGGTTTTCGCCGATCCGGTCCTTGCGGTTCGGGATGATCGCCGTGTGCGGAATCGGTATGCCCATCGGGTGCCGGAACAGCGCCACCACGGCGAACCAGTCGGCCAGCGCGCCGACCATGCCGGCCTCGGCAAAGGCATGCACCCAGCCGGCCCAGGGCTCGGGCCGGCCAAGTGTCAGTAAAAAAACGGCAGCCATCAGGGCCAGCAACAGCAGCGGAAGTATCTTCATCGAATACAGAGATATCCAATCAGCGTGCCAACGGCGGGAACCGATGACGTATTTTCATGCGCCGCAATCTGGCAAACTACGAAAATATGGCAGTCCGTCATTTCACAAAAATTGGCGCACTGTGCCTTTTGCTCACCTGCGCGGGCTGCCCGCTGACGCCCGACAGGGTCGAAAGCACGGCGGTTGGCGGCCCAAACGCTGTCGTATTCGATATCGACGGCACGCTGACACCGGATGTGCACGCAGTTTTCAGTGTGAGGAAAGACGCAGCCACAGCGGTCAATACATTCTTCCAGTCGGGCATCAAGGTCATCTACCTCACGGGCCGGGTGACCCTGCTGCAGTCCGTCATTCCCGGCTGGCTGGATAGGCACGGCTTTCCCGAAGGGTCCGTTCATGCAGCCAGGACACGCGAAGACCACGGAGACCACGCCGCCTTTAAACAGCGGGTGCTGGAGGAGTACAGGAACAAGGGCTGGACATTGATCGCCGCTTACGGTGATTCCACGACGGATTTCAAAGCCTACGAGGCAGCCGGCATACCGCGGGAGCGTGTTTTTGCCTTGCTGCGCAAAGGCGAAACGGAATGTCAGCCCGGCTACTGGCGGGACTGCTACGCTGGCTGGACGGAACAACTGGAAACCATCGGGTCGCTGGCCGGGGGCGCCGATTGAGTGGTCGGTTGCTTTTGGCGCGGAAAATCAGTACCTTTATCGCCCCACCGCAAGACCGCGCGGGCGATTAGCTCAGTTGGGAGAGCGCTGCAGTCACATTGCAGAGGTCACTGGTTCGAGCCCAGTATCGCCCACCAATTCGAGGGTCCGTTCGGACCCCGAATTGTGGGCCATACCGGGCCCACAGTGGTTTTCCGTTGCTTATCTCACGCACTTCCACGCACATGCTCGCGGAAATCCTCTGCCTTATGATAATGATCCAGATTCGGTAGGATGCCCATTGGATTATTCGGGAGCGCACACCCAATGAATGGTGTGGGACGTCATTTTCAGCACGCGGACACCCTGTTCCGGCTTCAACGGCACGCACGCGGCGGGCCGGAAGCAATCCGCCGTTTCCAGGAGAGAAAACTGCGCTTTCTCGTGAATCATGCCCGTGAAAATGTTCCGCTCTATCAAAACAAATTTGACGCTGCGGGAGTCCGTGTAAAAGACATCCGCGGCCTTGACGACTTGCCGCTGATTCCACGCACAACCAAGCCCGAGATGCGGGCAGCCGGATTCCGGGAGCAGACGGCAAGCGGCACATCGCGCAAAGAAGTGCTGCTTCGCTATACCGCGGGCTCGACCGGGGAGCCCGCGCATATTTACCGGAAACCGGTCGAGGACCACCTGCTGAACCAGTTCCGCATCAGGGCGTCGCGCCTGCTCGGTGAGCGGCCGAATGACTCGGTAGCGGTTCTGCGCATGCTTTCGGGGCCAACCGATCACATGAACGGGCTGATGACCCGGGCGGTGAAGGCATTGCTTCCGGGCAAACGCGCACTGCTTGAATGCCTTCGACCGCCTGAAGCAATCGCCTCGGACCTCGTCGAATTGCAGCCGGATATCATCCGCAGCCTTCCCGGCATTCTCGCGGAAGTCGCTGTCCTGTGGCCACGCTCGAATCCGGATGTTCGCAATCCGCGGCAATTACTGGCCAGCGGAGAGCCGCTGACACCGAATCTGCGGCGCAGTATCGAGGAAGGATTCGGAGCACCGGTGCACAACGTGTACATGTCACACGAGTTCAACCTGCTGGTCTGGGAGTGCCCCGAAACCGGACTGATGCACGTTTGCGACGACAACGTGATCATCGAGGTCCTGCGCGACGGTTCACCTGCAGCCACGGGTGAATCAGGCGATGTCGTCGTCACCGGGCTGCACAGTTACACGGCGCCTCTAATCCGCTACGAACTGGGCGATATCGCGGTTCGTGGCCCTGACCGTTGTCCCTGCGGGGCCCCGTTCTCAACCCTGGACTCGATCCGGGGCAGAACCATGGACATGTGCGTCCTGCCGGACGGGCGCAGGCTGCACCACTGGGACCTTATCCCGCTCGGCTTCTGGGATATGTCCTGGTTCAGACGCTACCAGCTGGTGCAGAAATCGCC
>JAZBPJ010000103.1:0-3551 GCA_036351575.1 Lysobacterales bacterium
GTCCGACCGCCAGGATGAGATCCGGCGGCTCATCGGGAAAATATTTCAACAGCAATTGTGCTATCGGTTCATCGATCTGAAATTGAACCGACGTTCCTCGTTGCCTGAGATCCACGTGCTGGAAGGTAATGGGGTCGGAGTAACTTTCCTGCAGCTTTACCTTGAACAGCTCGGTAGGCCGGAAATACGGTGCCGAGGTTTCGTCGTAACTGTTCAGGATCAATACATGTAAAGCCTCCCGGCCCGCACGCGCCTCCGCGCCTAGAAACATCATGCACAGGCAGATGGCCGAATATAACGACAACAATTTAATCAACGGTCGCATGGGAACATTCTGGCGGTGGACAGATAAAGGCGCAACAGGTGTCACTCGCAGCAAGCGGCCACATGCCATGGTCTGTTGGCTTCGTCCGACCAGGTTGTGACGGGTTTATCGGTTCACGCGATGTTCTGCTCTGGGTCGATCTCAGCTAAAACGCACAAATAATTGCTTGGTTCCGCTGACAGGCACATTGCAGATATGGGATGAAAAAGGTCGCTCAATTCTCAGAGCGGCCAGGAGCAGAAATCGGGATCAATGAAGCGACTCTGTTGAGAACAACCGGGCAGTGTTTCAGTTGTTACCGATGTAGTGGTGAATGAGATCCAGCGCTTGCTGCCTTCGCGTCAACACCAACAGTACCAGCAGGTCGCCGGCCCGTGCCTGTCTCAATGCCTGCTGCACGGCTTCTTCCGGACTGCCGAGAATTTCGATCTGGTCTTTACCCAGCCCGTGGTTCAGGGCTTCGTCGCGAATCAGGTGGGGCACATCCATCAACTCGCGCCCACGCTCGTAACCCGGAAGAGCCGTGATCAAAAGTGTATCGGGGGTGATACTGCAGGCGGCCCGCACCAGGTCGGCGATGTCTTTGTCCGGGCGGTCGCCCGCCTGTCCCATCAACAGGGTGATTCGCTTGGAAGGCACTCGCCGCACCATGTCGGCCAGTGCCAGCATGCCGTGTTCGTTGTGGGCGAAGTCGACCAGGATGCGAACGTCCCGGTGTTCGAACCAGTTGCCGCGGCCGGGGTTGTCCGACTCGTCTCCGCGAAAGGCCTTTAGCCCACGTCGGATCGCTGCGTCCGGGATGCCCAGGATGCAGGCGATAGAAATGGCGGCCAGGGCATTGGCGACGTTGTAGCGCGCGGCGCCGTCGAAGGTCGAGGGAATGTCCCGCACGTGGGCGATATCCCGTTGCCCGCCGCCGTTCGCGTAAACCAGCCAGCCGTCGCGGAGGAAACAGGCGCTTCCGCCCGCCGCCAGGGATTGACCGACCACGGCATTGTCGTTTTTGAGGCTGAACCAGTGAATGCGCTCGGCGAGCGTCGCGGCATGGGCAACGATTCCCTTGTCGTCCGCATTGAGAACGAGGGGGGCGCCGCCGTGCAGGGCGCGGCGAACGATGAACTTGGCCGGGATCAGTTCTTCGACGGTGTAGATTCCATAGTCGCCCAGGTGGTCTGCGGCCACGTTGGTCACCACGGCGACGTCGGCCCGTTCCAGGCCAAGGCCGCGGCGCAGCAGGCCACCACGCGCCACCTCCAGCACGGCCGCATCGAGATCGGGCTGGCGCATCAGCATGCGCGCACCGCCGGTGCCGGAGTAATCGCCGGTGTCGATCGTGCGACCGCCGACACGGATGAAATCGGTGGAGGTCAGTCCGGCGTTCAATCCGGCGGCCGCAAAGATGGCGGCGGTCATGCGGACCGTGGTGGACTTGCCGTTGGTGCCCGTCACCATAGCAACGGGCACGCTGCCCGCGCTTTGCCAGTCAACGTTATCGACGGAAGGCAGTGCGTCCGGAGCCCAGACCGTTGTGCCGGCGCCGTACCCGACCGATACCTCGTCGTCGTCCCAAAGGAAGGGGACCCCGCGGCGACGGGATTCTTTTTGCAGGGCGAGCAGCTTCGGATTCCGTTCTTCGTCGAACAGGCGGTTCAGGCGCGGGCACTCCTCTTCCGGATCAGGCGCTTCGTCGCCGCAAACGGCGGCCAACGCGGTCGCCCACGCCAGCTCGTTGAGTTCGCACATCGAGTACAGCACGTCGATGGGCGCCGAGATCAGCAGGCTGGCCCCGCCGTCGAACAGGCGGAAGGTGGTTTTCTCGTCCCCGTAGCCGACACAGGCCAGCCAGTCGGCCACCGCGGTCTCCCAGGCGGCGACGATGGGCGCCGGGTCACCCTCGATCGACACGTCGATGATCGCGCTGGGCCGGTCCCAGTAAAGGTTCCCGCCGGTCAGCCGCCGGCTGTCATCCAGCCTGTAATCGCTCGGTTCCGGCATCGGGCTTCAGTCCGATTCCTCGTCGATCCGTGCGATGCGCACGCCGCGCTCATCCCGGATCAGTTCCATGTTCGAATCCAGCTGGAAGGCTTCCGGGTCTTCCTCGACGAAACTCTCGACCAGAGTTTTGGTTTCGCTCTTGCGGCGGCCCGATTCCCCGACCTCGTAGCCCGCCACCTGCTTCCAGCAGCGCTTGATGTCGTCGCCGAAAATGACCAGCAGGTCGCCTTCCTCCGCCATGTCCAGCGCGGCCAGGACCGCTTCGGCTTCCTCCGCGATCACCTGGATCTGCTTGTCGGCCACGCCGCTCTTGCGCAGCTGCGCCGCGAGCATCTCGGGCACTTCGTCCGGTCCCCGGCCACGACGGTTGTCGTCCGCCTTGCAGATGTACCGGTCGAAATGCCCCGAGGCCTTATCGGCGATGGCGAGGATGTCCTCGTCCCTGCGGTCGCCCGGCGCCGCCAGCACGCAGATGCGCCTGCCGACGACCTCCAGCCGATCGACCAACTGGCAGATGCTAGCGATGGCGGCGGCGTTGTGGCCGTAATCCAGGATCACCCGGAACGGGTGTTCGTCAAACACGTTCATGCGGCCCGGCGCCTGGAAGTAGGAGGTGTCGAAGGTGCGCAGGCCGTGGCGGATGTCGTCCAGCGACTTGCCCATGCTGAACGCAAGGGCGGCCGCGAACATGGCGTTCTGCACGTTGTGCGTGGCCTTGCCCTCCATCGTGGCCGGGATCAGGTAGGTCCAAAGCAACTGGAAATGGGTGCCGTTGTCGTACAACGTGATCATGTCGCCGTTAATGCCCTGCTCCAACACCACGGCGCGTCCGCCCGCACGAATGTGCTCCTTGACCAGGGCATGGGCCGGATTCATCGTCACGTAGCAGACGTGTTCGGCCTGCGTGTAATCCGCCATGCGCAGGCAATGCTCGTCATCCGCGTTCAGCACCGCGGTATCACGGGCCACCTCGATCGGTATGCGTTTGACCTCGGCCAGCTGTTCCAGCGTGTCGATCCCGCCTAGCCCCAGGTGGTCTGCAGCCACGTTCAGGCAGGCCGCAAAGTCGCAGCGCTTGTAACCGAGGCCGGAGCGCAGCAGGCCTCCGCGTGCGGTTTCCATGACGGCCACGTCGACGGTGGGGTCGCGCAGGACGATCTGGGCGGAGGCCGGGCCGGTCATGTCACCGCGCACCGAGAGCCGGCCGTCGATATACACGCCGTCCGTCGAC
>JAZBPJ010000104.1:0-2232 GCA_036351575.1 Lysobacterales bacterium
GCCATCCCTTGCCACTTCCAGCGGGCCGGAGCGCGAAGAAAAACGCAGCCGGTCGCTTGCATGACCGAGCCGGTTGAACAGCACCCAGGCGGAAGCCAGCGTGGCGTGGCCGCACAGGTCCACCTCGGCCACCGGCGTGAACCAGCGGATTGCATACTCCCCGCCTTCAGGCACGAAAAACGCGGTCTCCGACAGGTTGTTCTCCAGCGCGATGGACTGCATCACCTCGTCCGGCAGCCACTCGTTCAGCGGGCAGACCGCCGCCGGGTTCCCCTCGAAGACCCGGCTGGCGAAAGCATCGACCTGGAACAGGGTAAGTTTCATGGCTTCAGTTGCCGGCCAGGGATTCATCGATCTCGGCGAGAATTTCATCCACCGCGTCCAATGCATCCTCGTATTCGCCGCTGGTGTGCCACTTGAAACCGAGGCGCGCTTCCAGCATCACGGCAAAATGCCGGTCACCGAGCAGGCGCGCCAGTTCCTCGGGTGAGTCCGCCACGGACTTCAGCGCCGGGGCCCAATCGCCCCACCACACCCCCATCGGTCCGCTGATGGGAACCGCGTGCTCGATCATGTACGGAATGACCCGGTCGAACACGAACGCCCGGGACATGTGCTCGTCGTCGCTGACCTCGCCAAATACGCTGGCCCAGGCGGCCAGCAGGGCCCTCAACTTTTGATCCCGAAGCAGTTCGATGCGTCCCGAACTGATCAGCGCATCGAGCACGCCCTTGCCCAGGTCGGTCGTCGGCGGCGCAATCATCGCCGCCAGCGTGGCGTCGACGCTGAACTCCTTTGAGGTCCACTCCCCTTCGTGGGTGGCCGCAAGCAATGTTTCCATCTTGCGCAGATCGGTTTTGTGCTGCTCGATGCGATCGACCAGCAGTCCGCGGCCGTGGGTGAACTCGTCACGCAGTCCAATCAGTATCTGTTGCTCCTCCTCGCGGTCCTTGCGTTCGTCCCACCAGGAATCCAGCGCGAAAGCCAGCAGGATACTCGCCACGATCAGGACCATCTCGGTAAAAAGGAAACCCCATCGCCTGAGGTTCGATTCCACGTGTTCTTCCAGCATTGATTTTCTCGCTCGCTTATCTGCTGCTCCTGAACCTAAAATAGGTGATTACGCAGCGAACCGGAAGAACCCCGTGCAAAAGATCAAAGAACTGACCCCGATACAAGTCCGCGTGCTGGGCTGCCTGATGGAAAAGAAAGAGACCACGCCCGAGCAATACCCGCTGACACTCAACGCGCTGCGCACTGCCTGCAACCAGAAGTCTTCACGCGACCCGGTGACGAATTACACCGAGGGCGAAGTCGGCCACACGGTTCGCGAACTGCAGGGCATGGGCCTGGTGAGCGAGGCGTGGGGTTCACGCGTATCGCGCTACGAACACAAGGTCCCGCAGGCGCTGGGCCTGCACAGCAAGGGCATCGCGCTGCTCACCGTATTGATGCTGCGCGGCCCCCGGACCCTGGGCGAACTGCGCAACAACTCGGCCCGCCTGTATGCTTTCGACGATCTAGACGATGTCCAGTACGCCCTGCAAAAACTGTCCGAACACGAACCACCCCTGGTGACAGCCCTGCCCCGCCAGGTCGGGCAGAAGGAAGGTCGTTTCGCGCATTTACTTAGCGGCGAGCCAGACATGCCGAAGCCGACACGTGCCGTGCATACGCCTCCAGCCACCGGCCGGCAAACCGCTTCTTCGGGAAGTCCTTACGAGGCCGAGGTCGGATTTTCACGCGCGGTGCGTATCGGCAATACCATCGCGGTCGCCGGCACCGGGCCGATCGGACCGGACGGTGAAACCGTCGCAGGCGGCATCGTGGAGCAGGCGCGCCGCTGCTGGGAGATTTCGATGGAGGCGCTGGATGAACTGGGGGGCGGGCCCGAGCACGTGATCCGCACGCGCACCTTTCTCAAGCACATCGAGGACGTGGAGGGCGCATCGCAGGTGCACGCCGAATTTTTCAGCGAGGTGCGACCGGCCAGCACCATGCTGGTGGTGGCGTCGATGGTGGATCCCGACTGGCTGGTGGAAACCGAACTGGAGGCCGTGATCGGCTAGCGCGCCAAACACGGGCGCATCGCCGGGCGCGCAGGGATGGCGAGCAAAGATGATGGCTGCGAATCCGGCTGCGCAGTAGGATACGGAGTGTGGACAGCGACCCCCACCAGATTACCTTCGGACCCGTACCGTCACGCCGCATGGGGCGAAGCCTCGGCATCAA
>JAZBPJ010000105.1:0-5192 GCA_036351575.1 Lysobacterales bacterium
GCCATCGGCACCCACGCGCTCATGCAGGAGGGTGTCGACTTCAAACGACTGGGGCTGGCCATCGTCGACGAGCAGCACCGCTTCGGCGTGCATCAGCGCCTGGCCCTGATGGACAAGGCCGGCGACGAAACCGTGCACGTACACCAGTTGATCATGACGGCCACGCCCATCCCGCGCACCCTGGCCATGACCGCCTACGCCGGCCTGGAAACCTCGGTAATCGACGAACTGCCGCCCGGCCGAAAACCGGTAACGACCGTCGCCATATGCGGAGACCGGCGGGGCGAAGTCATCGATCGTATCGAAGCAGCCTGCGCCGGCGGCCGGCAAGCCTACTGGGTCTGCACGCTGATCGAGGAGTCGGACTCGGTGCAGGCCCAGGCTGCCGAGGACGTGGCGCGCGAACTGCAGGAACGCCTGCGCGGACTCCAGGTCGGGCTGGTGCACGGGCGCATGAAACCGGCCGAGAAACAGGCAGTGATGGACCGTTTCAAGGGCGGGCGACTCCAGTTGCTGGTCGCGACGACGGTAATCGAAGTCGGCGTCGATGTGCCCAACGCTTCGCTGATGATCATCGAAAACGCCGAGCGCCTGGGCCTGGCCCAATTGCACCAGTTGCGGGGACGCGTCGGCCGCGGCAGCGAACAGTCGTCCTGCGTGCTGCTCTACAGTCAGCCGCTGGGAGCCACGGCCCGGGAACGGCTGCGCATACTGCGCGAATCGAACGATGGGTTCCGGATTGCCGAAAAGGACCTCGAACTGCGCGGACCGGGCGAAGTACTGGGAACGCGGCAGACCGGCATGCTGCAGTTTCGGGTGGCGGACCTGGCGCGGGACGAGGGTTTGCTGGAACGGATTCCGGAGGTCGCGGACCGGCTGCTGAAAGAGAGTCCCGAGCTGGCAAACCGGCTGATCCGCCGCTGGATCGGCGATGCCGGGCGGTTTGCTGCTGTCTGATTAATCCTGGTTACCGAAACTTCACGGGCACTTCCTTTTTTACGCCGAAAAGAACCTGACACCTGCTTTCCGGGGTCTGAAAAACAGGATGTTTTTCACGAAGCGACATAGGGACATGCCTGAGCGTCCCCGGCATAGAGGTATCGGGTCCTTGAGATGGCTGCCTGCAAATAGTCAGAGCGCAGCCAGCGAGGCGGAGCGGATCTCAGACACGGCGCGGGTCAGGTCTTCGCTGACCTGGTCCTTGAACACCAGGAACTCGGGCCGGTCGCGCAGCGGATCGAGCCGGCTGTCGATTTCCAGCACCCACTGCTCCCGGAAGCCGCGCTCGTAGGCCTGCTGCAATTTTTCGATGGCCCGGTCCTTATCGCCGCGCAGGGTCAGCAGAACCCCCTCGCTGTAATAGATCGACCAGTTGTCCACCCCGTTCAGGCGGGCCCGGCTGATCAGGCGGTCCGCCCTTGCCAGAAACTCCTGCGCCCGCTCGGCTTCCCCCTTGTAGCCCAACGTCAATGACGCCAGCGTCAGTTTCTCGATTTCCGCGCCGCTCCAGGCCGGGTTTTCCTCATCGTTGATCGACGCCAGCAGGTAATCCAGGGCCGTATCGTATTCACCGCTGAGCAACGCCAGCACGCCCATCTGGAAGTCGAAACGCGCCTGCATGGCGGGCGGCGCCTGCTCGCCGTAATCGGCCCGCATTTCGCGCAGCAGGCGCCTGGCCTCTTCAAATCGCCGGGAAACCAGCAACGTTTCCCCATAGGCGCCGCGCAGGGTGGAATTGTTCGGCGCGGACTCCAGGCCTTCCAGCAACAGGCGCTCCGCTTCCTCGGGCTGACCCAGCTTTATCCAGGTATGCGCCAGAACGGCGATATCCTCGGGGTTGTCGGGCTGCAGGCGATACGCCCGGTCAGCCAGCCGCCAGCCCTCGACCAGGTTGCCGTTGCTCAACTCCTGCTTGGCCATGAAGCGCAGCAGGATGGTCGAGTCCGGCCGCATGGCCAGCATTTCGGCCATGACGTCCCGGGCCTGTTCCCAATGACCGCGAACCGAAAGATTGTTGGTGTAGTTCACACGCAGCAATTCGTTCAGCGGATCGCGCACCATGGCCTGTTCCAGCACCAGGCTTTCTTCGGGGTAACGCCCCATTTCGCCGAGCACGCCGGCCAGCCAGAGCTGTGCGGGAATGTAGTCCGCGTTCAGATCGACCGCGTGCCGCAGCGCCGACTCCGCGGCGTCCATCTGGCCGATCTGCCAGCGCGCCAGCCCCAGCGCCGCGAAAGCCTCGGCCGATTCGGGATCGATGGCAAGCGCTTTTTCAACCATCGGCTGCGCTTTTTCCGCCGCCTTGATACTCGTGATATTGCCGTATAGCGCCAGCAGCAGGTAGGTGTCCGCCAGGGCCGCGTAGGCCGGCGCGAAGCGGGCGTCGTGCTCCAGTGCCCGCGCGAAAAACTCTACCGCCTTCTGCAATTCTTCGGGGGTTCTGCGCCACCAGTGCAGCCTGCCCGTGCGGTAAGCCTGCGAAGCCGCCAGGCTGTCGGTTTGCGATTCCGAGCTGACCGAAAGGCCTTCGAAAGAGTCCACCAGGGCCAACGCGATATTGCTCGCCACCTCGTCCTGGATGGTGAAGATATCGGTCATTTCGCTGTCGTAGTACTTGGACCAGATATGAAAACCGTCTTCGACGTTGATCAGCTGCGCGGTCAGGCGGATGCGGTCGCCGGATGTTCGAACGCTGCCCTCGAGCACGGTGCGCACGTTCAGCAGCCGACCGATTTCACGAATATCCGTATTGCTGTCCCGAAACGCGAAGGATGACGTGCGGGCCGCCACGTTCAGCCCATCGACCTGGGCCAGGAGATTCAGGATTTCTTCCGACACACCGTCCGCCAGGTAACCCTGATTGCCCTGCGCGGAAAGATCGGCGAACGGCAGCACGGCGATGGAATTCTGCGGCGCCGTGAACTGGCGCCCCCCGGCGGTTTCTCCTGTAAACAGCGTGTCGAATTTGTTCGTGTAGTAGCCGAAGCATAGCCAGGCCAGGCCCACCATCACCAGCATCATCGTGCCGAAAACGGCGGCATTCTGGCCCCGCGTCAGAAGTCCTTCCGGATTGGTGTGACGGATTCCGCCGGAGCCGATATCGAAATACCAGGCCAGCATGAAGACGGCCGGGAACCCGAGAATGGCCACGAGCACCACGACGGTCGGAAGCCACGCGGGCAGCAGAAGCGGCTCCACGGCGGCGTCCATCAGCTGCAGCAGAACGAAGACCGCCACGGCATAGGCGCCGACGGTGCGCAGCACCCTGCGCCGGTTCAGCTCGCCCAGAACGGCGGTTAAAAACGAATGGCCCTCACTCATCGAATCACAAACCCGTCGATTTCCCTCGTCACTGTACTTATGACGTTGTGAACCCCGATTTAGTTTCTTTGATTTTTTCAGGCGCGGCACTGGTACGGCTCAAAGCGCCTGATCACCCTCTTCTCCGGTGCGGATGCGAACCGCCTGTTCAAGCGGCTGGACGAATATCTTTCCGTCCCCGATGCGGCCGGAAGCTGCCGCGTCGGCGATCGCCTCCACCACGGCTTCGACCCGTTCGTCCGGAACGGCGACTTCCAGTTTGAGTTTCGGCAGGAAATCGACCACGTATTCCGCGCCGCGGTACAGCTCCGTGTGGCCTTTCTGCCGCCCGAAACCGCGCACCTCGGTCACGGTCATGCCCTGCACGCCGATTTCAGCGAGCGCGTCGCGCACGTCATCCAGCTTAAACGGTTTGATGATTGCCGCTATCATTTTCATTATCGGGGCCCTCTTCATGTGTAAACTGGCTACTGATGACTGTAATCCTAGCCCATTCGAGCCGCAAGTCAGCATACCGGCCGCAAGGACATAACATGATCGACCTGAAGACCATCGACGAAGTCACGCGCAAACTGGCGGACGCGCTGCCGCCCGGACTGGCCCAGACGAAGGAAGAAATGGAGAGCCGCATCCGCATGGTTCTCACCGGAGCCTTCGAACGCATGAACCTGGTCAACCGGGACGAGTACGACGCCAGGTGCGCCCAGCTCGACGAGGCCCGGGCACGGCTGGAAGCCATCGAAAGCCGCCTGGAAGAACTGCTGAACGAAGAATAGGCGATTTCCTACACCCAACCGGAGCGATTACGCTGCCGCTTGTTCACGGTTCCGTGAAACGATGGCTGCATGAGTCTCGCCAGGGTATTCAGCCGCGCCGCGGTGGGCGTCGCCGCACCCGAAATCTCGGTCGAAGTGCACGTCGGGCCGGGCCTGCCCCGGGTCAGCCTGGTGGGCCTGCCGCAGACCGCGGTGCGCGAATCAAAAGATCGCGTCAAGGCCGCGCTGGCCAATGCCGGTTTTCGCTTTCCCGACGGCCTGGTCACTATCTCCCTGGCTCCTGCTGACCTGCCCAAGGAGGGCAGCCGCTTCGACCTGCCGATCGCGCTGGGCATACTCGCGGCCTCCGGACAGGTCGACGACGGGCGTTTCGCCGAAATCGAGTTCCTGGGTGAGCTCGCGCTGGGCGGCGGGCTCAACCCGGTACGGGGCGTTCTGCCCGCGGCGATCCGGGCGCATGAAGCCGGGCGCGGCCTGGTCGTACCCTTGAAGAACGGGGCGGAAGCGGCGCTGGCCCGCAACCCGGGATCCCGCTGCGCGGCCAGCCTGCTGTCGGTCGTATCCTGGCTGCACGGCCACGAAAAACTGGACCCGGCAAAGGCCAACGCTCCCGCTCGCACCGCGAGCGGCAAGGACCTGCGTGACGTGCACGGACAGGCCCGGGCGCGGCGGGCGCTGGAAGTGGCTGCCGCCGGGGCACACAATCTCCTGTTCTCTGGTCCGCCCGGCACCGGCAAAACCATGCTGGCTTCGCGTCTGCCGGGCATTCTGCCGCCCCTGCAAGAACACGAAGCACTGGAGGCTGCGGCGGTCGCCTCGGTCAGCCGGTCCGGCCTGGACCTGGAACACTGGGGCCTGCGCAGCTTTCGCGCGCCGCATCACACGGCCAGCAGCGCAGCGCTGGTTGGCGGCGGCTCGCAGCCCCGCCCGGGAGAAATCTCGCTGGCGCACAACGGCGTGCTGTTCCTGGACGAACTTCCCGAGTTCAAGCGCAGCGTGCTCGAGGTGCTGCGAGAACCGATGGAATCGGGCCGCATCGTGATTTCACGGGCCGCCTGCCAGGCCGAGTTCCCGGCCCGTTTTCAATTGATCGCC
>JAZBPJ010000106.1:0-7775 GCA_036351575.1 Lysobacterales bacterium
TCACTTCACGCCGTGCATCAGGCGCTGGATCAAAGGCGCGATCAGGAACAGCAAAACGCCGGAGCCAACCAGGGCCCAGAATCCGAAGGTGTAGCCGGAAAGCGCTGAAGTCGTGGTCATGCCCGTCTCGCCGCTGACCGCGCCGGCGAAGATTCCGGAGAGGTTGTTGCCGATACCGGTGGAAAGGAACCAGCCGCCCATGCCGAGGCCGACCAGGCGCGTCGGGGCCAGCTTGGTTACCATCGACAAGCCGATCGGCGACAGGCAAAGCTCGCCGACCACCTGGATAACGTACACCGCCAGCATGGTCCAGAACGGGATCTTGCCTTCATCGCTCACCAGGCTCGTCAGGGCAAACATCAACAACAGGAAAGCCAGCCCGTTGAACACCAGTCCAAGGCCGAACTTGCGCGGAATGGACGGATTCATGTTTCGCCTCGCCATCCACACCCAGAGCCAGGCGACGACGGGCGCAAGCATGATGACCGCGAGCGCCGGCACCGACTGGAACCAGGCGGTCGGGAAGACGAAGCCACCCAGGTCGCGGTTGACAATCCGGTCTGCGAGGAAGGTGAACGAGTTGCCGGCCTGTTCATAAAACATCCAGAACAGGATGTTGAAAGCAAAAATCAGCAGCATCGCGATGGTCCTGTCGCGGGCTACCGCCCCAACGCGAATGCCTTCGACCATCAGCATCATTGCGAGGCCCACGAATAACGCCGTGAGCACATACTGGAGTGCCTCGGCGCCGAGGGTCAGCAGGGCGTAGATCAGCGGGATCACGCACAAGGCGCCGATCGACACGTAGGCCATCCGTCCTCGGCCCGGGCTTTCTGCCGGCGGGCTGCCGATACCCTGCAACTGGCGCCGGCCGAACCAGAACCAGACCAGGCTGATCAGCATGCCGATTCCCGACGCGCCGAATACGTACTGGTAGGCGGGCGCCGCGTCGCTGCCAAACAGGGAAGTCGCCAGCCAGCCGGTGATGATCGGCGCGATGAACGCACCCATGTTGATGCCCATGTAAAAGATCGTGAAGCCGGAGTCGCGGCGCTCATCGTCTATCGAATACAGCTTGCCCACCATGGTGGAGATGTTCGGCTTGAACATGCCGTTGCCGACGATGACCGTGGCAAGACCGAGCCTGAACAGCACCGGGTCCGGCAGCATGATCATGAACAGGCCCGCGGCCATGAACACTGCCCCGATCAGAATCGACCGCTGGTAACCGATGATCTTGTCGGCGATGTAGCCACCGAAAATCGCACCGGCGTATACCAGCGCGAGATAGGAGCCGTAGGTGAGGTTGGCGTCGGCCTGTCCGGACTGATCGCCGCCGTGGAACTGCGCCACGATGTACAGCACCAGGGCCCAGCGGATGCCGTAGAACGCGAAACGCTCCCAGAATTCCGACATGAACAGCATCCAGAGCGGACTGGGGTGACCCAGGATCGTCCTGAACTCAGGAACCGGGTGCCGGCCTGGCAAGTTACTGGTTTCGTTCATCGAGTTTCTCCGGGTGGTCCGCTTCGATCTCCTCTTCGTACACCTGCGACGCGGTCAAGGCCGAGGTCAGTGCGTCGCTGAAGTCTGTGTGGGCGGTCGCCTTGACTTCGTCCTCTTTGCCTTTGCGCGCCATGACGAAAGCACCGAGCCCGACATGAGCCAAAGTCGCGAACAGGAACAGGCCGCCCGCTTCGAGCACGGTCATGAAGATGGACGCGAGAACCGGGCCGATGATCGCGCCGACGCCGTACATCAGGAGCAGGCCGCTGGAAATCATCACGAATGTTCCGGGCAGGGCGCGATCGTTGGCCTGCGCCACCGAAACGGAATACAGCGGGAAGGCAAGTGCGCCCCAGGAGAATCCGAGCACGAGGATGGCCTCATCGCCCAGATGCGGGGCGAATGCCCAAAGTGCCAACTCCACGACAACCACGGCGAAACATATCGCAACCAGAACGTAGCGCCGATCGACGCGATCCGACCACCAGCCCAGCGGCCACTGGAAAAATGCGCCGCCCAGCACGGCTGCCGTCATGAACCAGGCCGCCATCCTGATGTCATCCGTCACCGCGGCGGTAAATACGGGGGCCAGCGCCCAGAAAGAGCCGTTGGTCAGGCCCGATGTGAAACTGCCGAGCATGCCGGACGGCGAATTGCGGTACAGCAGGCCCAGGCTGAAACTACTGTGCGTGACCTCTTCAGGTTGCTCGCCGCGTGACATCAGGACGGGGACGGCAGCCAGGGAGACCAGCACCGAGGCAATCGCAAACAGGTTGAGTTCGCCGGGATCTTCCAGTACCAGCATCTGCTGCCCGGCTGCCAGCATGGTCATGTTGATGATGATGTAAGCGGAGAAGACCGAGCCCCGGTTCTCATCGCTCGCGCGCTCGTTGAGCCAGCTCTCGATAACGATATACAGCACGGCAAAACAGAACCCCGTCGCAAGCCGCAGCACTCCCCAGGTCCACAGGTTGACCCACAGGCCGTGAAAGATCGGTACCACGGAAGCGACAGCCGTCATCGCCGCGAACACCCGGACGTGGCCTGCACGCCGAATCATTACCGATCCCTTCCAACAGCCGTAAGTGAAGCCCAGGAAGTAAAAAGCGCCGATGAAACCCACGGACAGCGTCGAGAAATCCTCGAGTGTGGCGCGAACCGGCACCAGGACGCCTTGCAGGCCCTGGCCGGTGAGCAAAATCGCAACGCCCAGGAGCAGCGAGGCGATGGGAGCGATAGCCTTTACCATTTGCGAACCCCGGTGTCAGGCGGCTGAATTATTCGTCAACCACGAAATGCGCGCCGCGGCTGCGCTGGTTGAGCGTGGCCGCGCGGACCACCAGCAGTGCCGTCTGCACCGCGTTGCGCAGCTCCACCAGTTCCGGCGTCACGCGGCAGTTGCGGTAGAAGGACTGGATCTCCTCGCGCGCCTCCAGCAGGATGCGCCGAGCGCGCGTCAGTCTTCGCGGCGTGCGCACGATACCGGCATAGTTCCACATGGTCTGCTGCACCATGTTCAGGTCCTGCGCGATCAGCGTCGGGTCGGCCTCGTATTTCGGGCTCTTCCAGGGGCGCGGCTCCGGCAGTTTGAACGACTGGTACTTGATGTCCTCGGCGTCTTTGATCGCGGCGGACTTGCCCCCGACGAGGCACTCGAGCAACGAGGTGCTGGCCAGGCGGTTGGCGCCATGCAGGCCGGTGCAGCCCGTCTCCCCGATCGCGTTCAGGTTGCGGATGTTGGTGCGCCCGTGCAGGTCCACGTGCACTCCGCCGCAGGAGTAGTGCGCGGCCGGCACCACGGGAATGGCCTCCCGGCTGATGTCTACGCCGTGCTTGAGGCAGTTGGTGTACACCGTGGGAAAACGGTCTTGCAGGCGCTCCCGGTCCATGGCCGCGAGGTCTAGAAAGACGCAGGGCTCGCCGCTGTCGGCCATCTCGCGGTGGATCGCGCGCGACACGATGTCCCGGGGCGCAAGCGAGGCGCGCTCGTGCACCTTTTCCATGAAATGTTCGCCCTTCGCGTTGACCAGCACCGCGCCCTCGCCGCGAATCGCCTCGGTGATCAGGAAACGCGGGGCGTTCTTGCCGTAAAACACCGTCGGGTGGAACTGGACGTATTCCAGGTCGATAACCCGTGCGCCGACGCGGTAGGCCATGGCCACGCCGTGACCGACGGTGCCGCGCCAGTTGGTGGTGTGCTGGTAAACCTGGCCCAGCCCGCCGGTCGCCAGGATGGTTTTTTTGGCGATAAAGGGAATCGGCTCATCCGCATCCGGCAG
Organism: Lysobacterales bacterium; assembly: GCA_036351575.1. Taxonomy (GTDB): domain Bacteria; phylum Pseudomonadota; class Gammaproteobacteria; order Xanthomonadales; family SZUA-36; genus JABDPF01. The sequence goes on from JAZBPJ010000106.1 coordinate 3,786, forward strand.
CAGCACCCAGGCGCCGAAACAGGTCAGGGGCGCGTAGCGGTTCTCCGCGCCCTCGGCATTGTGCGACAGCGTCAGCAGGTCGAGCGCGATCGCGCCGGTGCAGCGCGTGATGCGGGGCTCTTCCGCCGCCTGTTGAGAAACCGAGCGCAGAATTTCGTGTCCGGTCAGGTCGCGCGCATGGATGATGCGCCGCTCGCTGTGACCGCCTTCACGCGTGAATTCCAGCCGGTCGTCCTCGTCGCGGTCGAAATCGACCGGGTATGCGGCCATCAGCAATTCTTCTACGGCCAGCGGTCCGTGCTCGACCAGGTTGTCGACCGCGGCGGGATTGGCCGTGCCGGCGCTCGCCTCCATGATGTCGGCGGCCAGAGAACCTGCGCTCTTCGCCGTGTCGAAGATGATGCCGCCCTGGGCCATGTCGCTGTTGGTGTCGTGCTCGCCGCCCTTGGACAGCAGGACAACGTCCAGCCCGGCCCGCGCCGCGTGCAGGGCGTACGCTACCCCGGCCAGGCCGGAGCCGATCACGAGGCAGTCTGTTCTGACCGGTTTCATGCTGCGGACGTTACCCCCTGCGGCGTTTCAGGTCAAAGAGTGCTTGAGACACGCCTGTCATAGAGCGAATATAGACTATTGCTGCAAAAGACGAGATTCACCATGCCCCTGCACCCACTGGCCGGAAAACCGGCGCCCGAGTCGTTGCTCGAAAATATTCCCCGCCTGGTCAGCCAGTACTACGCGCTGCAGCCGGACCCGGAAAACCCTGCGCACCGGGTCGCTTTCGGCACGTCCGGGCACCGCGGCAGCGCGGCCAACTGCACCTTCAACGAAAACCACGTCCTTGCGGTCACCCAGGCGGTGTGCGAGTACCGCGCCGGGCAGGGAATCGACGGCCCGATGTTCCTGGGCATTGACACCCATGCCCTGTCCGAGCCGGCCCGCATCAGCGCGGTCGAGGTGTTCGCGGCCAACGGCGTGGACGTGATGATCGACAAGCAGTCCGGGTTTACCCCGACGCCGGTGATCTCTAACGCGATTTTGAACTACAACCGCGGCCGCGTAAGCGGCCTGGCGGACGGTGTGATCGTCACGCCGTCGCACAACCCGCCCTCTGACGGCGGCTTCAAGTACAACCCGCCCAGCGGCGGCCCGGCCGACACCGACGCCACGGGCTGGATCGAGAACCGCGCCAACCAGCTCATCGCGGACCCTGCGGGTATCAGGCGCATGCCCTGGGCTCGGGCCGTGAAGGCCGACAATGTGCACCGCCACGACTTCGTCACGCCCTACGTCGATGGGCTCGGAAGCGTGCTCGACATGAACGTGATCCGCGATTCCGGCGTGCACATCGGCGCCGACCCGATGGGCGGTTCGGGCGTGCACTACTGGGACCCAATCCGTGAGCGCTACGGGCTGAACCTGGATGTCGTCAGCGAGACCGTCGACGCCACGTTCCGCTTCATGCGCGTGGACAAGGATGGCAAGATCCGCATGGACTGCTCGTCGCCGCCCGCGATGGCCGGCCTGATCGACCTGAAAGACCGCTACGACATCGCTTTCGGCAACGATACCGATTTCGACCGCCACGGCATCGTCACGCCGGGCGCGGGCCTGATGAACCCGAACCACTACCTGTCGGTGGCCATCGACTACCTGTTCCGCGAGCGCAGCGGCTGGCCCGAAGGCACCGCGATCGGCAAGACGCTGGTCAGCAGCAGCATGATCGACCGCATCGCGGCGGATGCGGGCCTGAAGGTCTGCGAGGTCCCGGTCGGGTTCAAGTGGTTCGTCGGCGGCCTGCTCAGCGGTGAACTCGGTTTCGGCGGCGAGGAGAGCGCCGGCGCGTCCTTCCTGCGCAAGGACGGCAGCGCCTGGAGCACCGACAAGGACGGCATTATCATGGACCTGCTGGCAGCGGAGATCACCGCGAGAACCGGGCGCGACCCGGCCGAGCACTACGCCGGTCTCGAACAGCGTTTCGGTTCGCCGGTCTATGAACGCCTCGACGCGCCCGCCACCCCCGAGCAAAAGGCCGTGTTGAAACAGCTTTCACCGGAACAGGTTTCGGCGGCCGAATTGGCGGGTGAGCCCATACTGGCGAAACTGACCGAGGCGCCCGGCAACGGCGCGGCCATCGGCGGCCTGAAGGTCGTCACCGAGAACGGCTGGTTCGCGGCACGCCCGTCCGGCACCGAGGATATTTACAAGATTTACGCCGAGAGCTTCCTGGGCCGGGATCACCTCGGCCGGATCCAGGAAGAGGCAAAAGAAATCGTCTCGGCCGCACTGCAAGGAGCAGGCTCATGAAATGGAAAGGCAGGAGATCGAGCAGCAACGTCAGCGACCGCCGCGGCCAGGTCAGCACCCGCTCGGCGGGCGGCGCCGGCATGCTGCTCGGGCTGGTGGGCCGCACCTTCGGACTGAAAGGCATCATCGTCGCGGTCGTGCTCGTCGGCGTGCTGTGGATAACCGGGCTGGTCGACCCCTCGGCTTTCCTCGGCGGCGGCGTGCAAACCACCCAGCAGGACTACCAGCCCACGCCCGAAGAACAGGAGCGTTTCGAGTTCGTGTCGGTCGTGCTGGCCGACACCGAGGACATCTGGACCCGGGAATTCAGCGCGCGCGGCATGCAGTACCGCGAACCCGAGCTGGTCATCTACACCCGGGCCACGCAAACCGGCTGCGGGCTGGGCCAGGCGCAGATGGGGCCGTTCTACTGCCCGGCGGATGAAACCGTTTACGTCGACCTCTCCTTCTACGACGAACTGGCACGCACATTCCAGGCGCCGGGTGACTTCGCCCAGGCCTACGTGATCGCGCACGAGGTCGGCCACCACGTGCAGAACCTGCTGGGAACCTCCGAAAAAGTGAACCGCATGCGCGGCCAACCGGACTTCAACCAGTGGTCCGTGCGCCTGGAACTGCAGGCCGACTTTTACGCCGGGGTGTGGGCCCGCCAGAACCGCCAGTACCTCGACCGGGGTGACATCGAGGAAGCGATGACCGCCGCCAACGCCATCGGCGACGACGCCATCCAGGGGCGCATGCAGGGCAAGGTCGTGCCGCACACCTTTACCCACGGCACCTCGGAGCAGCGCATGCGATGGTTCAACAAGGGGCTGAAAACCGGGCGCATGGAGGACGGCAATACCTTCGAGATGGCCTACGGGCAACTGTAAATACGGCCGGCTCTACTCTGAACTGGTAAAGGGCCAGAAGGTACGGCCAGTTTTCTCTGCAGGATCGACACGGCGTCATGATAGCGCGGATTCGCGGCAGCCGTTCAGCACTTCTCCTTCAGGAAACTTCGAATTCGAACTTTGAAGTTCCGGATGGTCGGCCGTCCGCTTCAAAACTGCGCTCCTCGAACGTCACTTTTCCATTTCGGCCAACCAGCAGAACGGTCGTCGAACGGGTGCCGTAAACCGGCGAGCGAATGAAAAAGCGGCGCGCCAGGCCCTTCGGTGAAAGGGTTTCGTCCACGCCCGTCGGCCCGCAGCCGGCGACGGGTGAATCGTTGGCCATCAGGCTGAAAAGCGCCCCGCTGTCGATCGCTTCCCCCTGCAGGCAGGCCGCCAGGGCCACGCGGCCCGCGCGCACCTTGGGCCATTCCGTGTTCAGCAGGTGGTTGCTCAGCCCGTGCAGGCCCGCTTCGACCAACGCGGGTTCGCCGTCCCGGTTGGACAGGTAAGCCAGTTCACCCGGGCAGCCCAGCAGCAGGTTGAAGCCTCGATAGCGATCGCTTTTCGCCTGCAGGCCGTGGGCCGCCGTGAGCGGCGCGGCGCCCCCTTCCAGGAAATTCCGCACCAGTTCGCCGCGCGAGCGTTCCTCCCGCGGGCCAGGCTGCCCCGGTTCGCGGTAATTGGTCACAGCGGCAAAGCGCCCGTTCCGGGTCACGCCCATCCAGGTGCCGCCGGCCTGCAGGTCACGACCGGCCAGGATAAGATCGTTATCCGGCCAGTAGTCCGCAGGTGCCGTCGGGCGCTGGTGGAA
>JAZBPJ010000107.1:0-5641 GCA_036351575.1 Lysobacterales bacterium
GGTATGGGGTGCGCGCCGCGAGGACGCGGAAGCCTGCGGATTCGATGAAGGCGAAAAACCGGATGATTGGCAGGCTGCGCTCAACCGCCGCGGTATCCGCACGATTGGCGAGCTGCTTCGGGACGAGGCAGCGGAAATCCTGCGTCGCTACGCGCGCTCCGACGGCGAGATATATCACCCGGCAAAAAGTGACGGGAGTGAATCATGCTGAAAGTAGCCCTGGCGCAGGTGCATCCCGCCTGGCTGGACCGCGAGGCCACGCTCGAAAAAGTGCTCGAAAACGTCGACGCAGCTGCTGCCTCGGGGGCGCAGCTCGCAGTATTCGGCGAGGCGCTCGTGCCCGGTTACCCGTTCTGGCCGGACCTGACCGGCGGCGCGCATTTCAACGATGACGTGCAGAAAGACATCTATGCTTTTTACGTGGAAAACGCGGTGGACATTGCGGCGGGGCAACTGAATGCCCTGAGCGCGAAAGCCAGGGAGCATGGAATCGCGATCTATGTCGGCGTCATCGAGCGCAGCAGTGAGCGCGGCGGCCACAGCCTGTACGCCTGCCTGGTCTATATCGCCGCGGACGGCAGCATCGGGTCTGCTCATCGCAAACTGATGCCGACTTATGATGAGCGCCTGGTCTGGTCACCCGGTGACGGCCACGGTCTGCGCGTGCACCGCCTCGGCGAGTTTACCGTCGGCGGCCTGAACTGCTGGGAGAACTGGATGCCGCTGCCGCGCGCCGCCCTGTACGGGCAGGGCGAAAACCTGCACGTCGCGGTCTGGCCGGGCAGCCGGCGCAACACCGACGACATCACCCGTTTCATTGCGCAGGAATCGCGGTCCTATGTCGTGTCGGTCAGCGGCGTGATGCATGCCGACGGGATTCCAGAAACGATTCCGCACGCGGAAAAAATCCGCAAGGCGGCGAAAGGCTGGCTGGCGGATGGCGGATCCTGCGTCGCCGCACCCGACGGCCGCTGGATCCTGGAACCGCAGACCGGCTGCGAAGGGCTGTGGACCGTGGAGCTGGATTACCGCGAAGTTGCGCGTGAACGCCAGAACTTCGATCCCGCCGGGCATTACTCGCGCCCGGACGTGACACGGCTCAGCGTCAATCGCCAGCGCCAGAGAACCGTCGATTTCGAAGACTGACCGCTGGCCTTCGTCGTCCCGGAAACATGGGGTCAGAGTAGCTGAGCTACTCTGACCCCGGTTTTTACGGTATTTCGGAGGATCGTCATCCCGGAATTTGCGCAGCAAATGTCCGGGACCTCGTTCAGGCAAGGGACAGGAGGTATTACAGGATCTCCGCCGCCAGGTCTTCCAGGTACTGCCGCATCAAATCCGCTCTGCGCTCCGCTTCCGCACGCCCGGCCTGCGTCTGCATGGTTGCGGGAAGTTTCAGCAGCTTCGTGTAGAAATGATCGATGGCCCAGGAGCGCTCATCCGGTTCGCGGTTCTCGCAGAACGGGTCCTCGGGATGGAACAGCGGCAGGTTGAAGCGTCCGCCTACCGCCAGGCAGCGGGCGATGCCGATAGCGCCCAGGGCGTCCATGCGGTCGGCGTCCTGCACCACTTTCGCTTCGAGCGTACGGCAGGGGATGCCGGCGCTGAAGCTGTGGGCTTCGATTGCGTGTGCAATTTCCGGCAGCAGTGATTCCGGGTAGTCGATGCGCGCCAGGTATGCGGTGGCGGCCTCAGCCGCCATGCGCGAGGCCTGTGAACGCAGGGGGCTGTCCTTGGCGACCGCAACACAGTCGTGGAGCCAGGCAGCCGGCAACGTTATATCAATATTTGCTGATTCAATATCAGTAAGATACAACGTAGTCTTAACAACACGCTTTACATGTGACAGGTCGTGCGCGCTGTCCGCCGCGGCGTCGCGCGAGATGAATTCAAGCAAATCTTCCTGCAGTTCCGCGTGATTCATCGGCGGCGTGGCGGGCGCTTTTTGCGGGAAGCCGCGGGGCGGCTTTTCTTTGCCGGCGGTCCGCCTGTCTTACCTCGAAGTCCTTTCAGGGAGAGGCCCGCTGCGGCCGCGGGCAGGCCGACGTCTTCGCGCAGCACCGCATGATCACGCGCGTCGATCTCGGACCATTTGCCCATGTGCAGGCGCTTGGGCAGAAATGCCGCGCCGTAGCGCACGCGCTTCAGGCGGCTGACCACCAGTCCCTGCGAGGCCCAGAGCCGACGCACTTCCCGGTTGCGGCCTTCCATCAGGGTGACGTGGTACCAGTGGTTTTCGCCGCTGCCGCCCGCCGGCTGTATGTCGCTGAACGCTGCGGGGCCGTCGTCGAGTTCAACGCCGGCCAGCAGGGCTTCTATCTGCTCCGGCGTGGCTTCGCCGCGCACGCGGCAGGCGTATTCGCGGTCGACCTTGCCGGAGGGGTGCATCATGGCGTTGGCCAGTTCGCCGTCGGTGGTCAGGAGCAGCAGCCCGGTGGTGTTGATGTCCAGGCGGCCGACAGCCACCCAGCGCGCGTTGCGCAGTTTCGGCAGCCGGTCGAAAACGGTCGGCCGCCCGTCCGGGTCGGAGCGGGTGGTGACTTCGCCTTCGGGCTTGTTGTAAATCAGCGTGCGATGCTGCAGCGGTTGAGCGATTACGGTCCAGCGATGTTGTTCGAAAGAGACGACGTCACCCACGCCTGCCGTGGCGCCGAGTTGCGCCGGCTCGTCGTTAACCCGGACATCCCCCGACCTGATCCGTTCTTCCAGCGCGCGCCGCGATCCCAGGCCCGCCGCGGCCATCAGCTTCTGCAGGCGTTCCGGCGGCGGTGCGGCCGTTGCCGTGTCGCGTTTCCTGCTCACGGCGTTTCGTCGTTCACTGCGCCGTACTCTTCCGCTTCACCGGGCTCCTCGTCGCCCGAAATACTCTCCTCCGGCTGGTCTGCGACGGGTTCCAGTTCCAGTTCCGGCTCGAGTTCGCCCATGTCCTTGATCTCGGCCAGCGACGGCAGGTCGTCCAGGCTGGACAGTCCGAAGTAGTCGAGGAAGGCCTTCGTGGTGCCGAACAGCGCGGGTTTTCCGGGCACGTCACGGTGTCCGACGACGCGGATCCACTCGCGCTCCTGCAGCGTGCGGATGATTGAGGAGCGCACCGACACGCCGCGTACTTCCTCGATGTCGCCGCGCGTCACGGGCTGCCGGTAGGCGATCAGCGCCAGCGTTTCCAGCAAGGCGCGCGAATAGCGCTGCGGGCGTTCCTCCCACAGTCGTGCAACCCAGGGGTTGACTTCCTCGCGCACCTGGATGCGAAAGCCGCTGGCGACTTCCCTGAGTTCAATGCCCCGCTCGGCGTAGTCATCCGACAGTTCGGCCAGCGCCGAGCCGATCTCGGCGTCGGACGGACGTTCCTCCTCGGCAAAAACTGACGCCAGCGCATTCAGGTCCAGCGGTGTATCCGTGGCCATCAGCACGGCTTCCAGGATGCATTTCAGTGATGTTCGGGCGGTGTCGCCGATCCGGGCCATCGTATTTCCTCGTTCAATCCGCCGCTGCGTCGTGGTCGTCGGGCAGTTTCAGGTAAATCCGGCCCATCGGTTCGTTCTGCACGATATCGATGACCCGTTCCCGTGTCAGCTCCATCATCGCCAGGAAGGTGACGACCACGCCCATGCGCCCTTCCTCGGCGGTAAAAAACTGTTCGAACTCCAGGTAGGGAGACTGGCGCAGGCGCTCGATCACCGAGGTCATGCGTTCACGCACCGACAGGGTTTCCAGCTGAATCTGGTGGCTGCCGAACAGTTCCGCGCGGCTGAGCACGTCGCGCAGCGCGCCCAGCATCTCCCCGATGTCGACGTCGGGCGGTACCTGGACCACGCGGCGATCGGTCACGTACGCGCCGGCGGTCACCCAGTCGCGGCCCTCGCGGGGCAGGTCGTCGATGTCCTCGGCGGCTTTCTTGAAGCGCTCGTATTCCTGCAGCCGCCGCACCAGTTCCGCGCGCGGATCTTCCTCGTCTTCTTCCTCGCTCGGTCGCGGCAGCAGCATGCGCGACTTGATCTCGGCCAGGATGGCGGCCATCACCAGGTACTCGGCCGCCAGTTCAAACTGCAGTTCGTCGAGCAGACCGATGTAGGACATGTACTGTTCGGTAATGTCCGCGATCGGTATATCCAGGATGTCCAGGTTCTGGCGGCGGATCAGGTAGAGCAGCAGGTCGAGCGGGCCTTCAAACGCTTCCAGGATGACTTCCAGTGCATCGGGCGGAATGTAGAGATCCTTGGGGATCTGCGTCAGCTGCTGCCCCTGAACGATCGCAAACGGCATCTCCTCCTGCCGGGCGGCCGGATATAGGTCACCGGTGGTGGCTTGGTCGTTCGAAGGTTCCATGGCCTGCCGTCTGAATTGCGAATTCAAAAGTCTACCACGCCCTGTCCGTGCCTCAGCACGACCGGCTCGTTGCCCGTCAGGTCGAGCAGGGTGGTGGGTTCGAGCGGGCAATAGCCCGCGTCCACGAACAGGTCGATATCGCGATGCACCGCGTCGTAAAGGTCTTCGCTGTCGAAGATTTCTTCCTCCATGTCCGGAATGATGAGCGAGGAACTCAAGATGGGTTCGTCCATCGTTTCCAGTATGGCCTGCACCACCTCGTGGTCCGGGATGCGGATACCGATGGTGGCCGGGCGCTTGTTCTTGTGATTGCGCGGCACCTTGGTGGTGGCCGGCAGAACGAAGGTGTAAGGTCCCGGGGCCAATTGACGGATCAGGCGGTGCGCCCAGTTACTGACCTTGGCGAAGAGGCTGATGTCCGAGATGCTGCGGCAGCAGTAGGTGAAATGGTGCTGACCCTCGATGCGGCGCAGACGCACGACGCGTTCGGCCGCCTTGCGGTTGTCGGAACGCCAGCCCAGCGCATAGCCGGAATCGGTCGGATAGGCGATCAGCCCGCCGCGGACCAGTTCCGCGACGATGGTGTCGATTCTTCTCGGTTGAGGTCCGTTGGACCGGACCTCGATGCGTTGTGCCATGGCTGCCGTCCCTCGCAGAGTCGCGCCATTCTAATCCAGCCGGGCCGGGCTTGAAACCGTTTGCGCCCTTTACGTCGAGGGGCGCAAAAAGTAAGCTTTTTCTCCATGTGGTACGTCATCTATTCCCGAGATCGTCAAAATGCGCTGGAAGCCCGCCGCGAAGCACGTCCGGCGCACCTCGAACGCGTGCAGTCCATGGTGGAGCAGGGGCGCATCCTGCTGGCCGGCCCGCGGCCGGCCATCGATTCCGACGACCCCGGCCCGGCCGGGTTCGACGGCTCCCTGATCGTCGCCGAGTTCGAATCCCTGGAAGACGCCCGCGCCTGGGCCGACGCCGATCCGTACGTGCTCGCCGGCGTGTACGAATCGGTTGAAGTCACGCCGTTCATCCGGGTGCTGCCGTGAATCCGAAGGAACGCAGGGCGGAAATCGAGAAAAGGCTGAGCCAGGCATTTGCACCCGAGACGATCGGCGTCGACGACGAGAGTCACCTGCACGCCGGCCACGAGGGCGCCAGGGACGGGCGCGGCCATTTCCGCGTACTGATCGTTTCCAGGCAGTTCATCGGCAAGCGCATGCTCCAGCGTCACCGCATGGTGTACGCCGCGCTCGGCGAAATGATGCAGAACGACATCCATGCCCTGACGATCGACGCCTGGACCCCCGACGAGTTGGAC
>JAZBPJ010000108.1:0-16235 GCA_036351575.1 Lysobacterales bacterium
CGCCGCGTACCTCCACGGGAGCGGTGCGGTGCAATACCTCAAAAGAAGAGTGGAGGAAGAAAACCAGGGGACCGCCGGCGTGCTGCCATGAAACGCCGGTCGCAGTCTTTACGACATCCCTGTCTGTTTTCGCTCATCCTGAGCTTTGCACTGCAGCTACTAAGCTAGTCCCTGCCGGAATGCGGGTCAAGCCGTTCTGTTCATAAAAGATAAGCTTACATTTATTCAAAATATTAAATTTGACAATGATTGCCGATTCGCTACATTGGATTGGCGGGACCAGCGCTTCCGCATTGCCAGAACGACCCAGGGAGCCGCTTTGTCCACACGCACCAACAAGCTTCACGACAGCGCCCGCGACTTTCGCGACAGTTGCGGCTTCGCCCTGCTTGCCCACATGGACGGTGAAAAAAGCCACTGGCTGGTGCGCACCACGCTGGAATCCCTGGCGCGGCTCACCCACCGGGGCGCCGTGGCCGCCGACGGCAAGTCCGGCGACGGCTGCGGCATCATGCTCCAGTTCCCCGAGCCCTTCTTGCGCTCGGTCGCTGAAGAATGCGGCTTTCGGCTGACCGAACGCTTTGCCTCGGGCCTGGTCTTTTTTTCCCCGGATGACAAGCTCATTCGGCGCGGCCAGGAAATCATCGAGCGCCACCTCGGCGAGTCCGCCCTGCAGGTCACCGGCTGGCGTGAGGTGCCCACCGACCCGGGCGTGGTGGGAAAACAGGCGCTGGCCTGCATGCCCGCCATCTACCAGGTGTTCGTCAACGCGCCCAGCGGCTGGCGGCCGCACGACATCGAACGGCAGCTGTTCGCCGCCAGGCGCATGGCGTTCGACGAGCAGCGCAAACTGCCCGACCCGGACCCGCTGCACTACGTGGTCACGCTCTCCAACCTGACCATGGTGTACAAGGGCCTGGTGCAGGCCGAACACCTGGGGGACTACTACCTGGACCTTCAGGACGAGCGCATGACGTCGGCAATCGGCATCTGCCACCAGCGCTTCTCCACCAACACGCTGCCGCGCTGGAACTATGCGCAGCCGTTCCGCTACCTGGCGCACAACGGCGAAATCAACAGCGTCAACGCGAACCGCGACTGGGCCAATGCCCGTGCCGCGATCCTGCGCTCGCCGCTCTTGCCGCGGCTCGAGGAACTGTCTCACCTGGTCAACGAAAGCGGATCGGACTCCTCTTCGCTGGACAACCTGCTGGAAGTCTTCCTGGCGGGCGGCATGGACATCTACCGCGCGATGCGCCTGGTCATGCCACCGGCCGTGCGCGAGGACATGGACCCCGACCTGAAGGCGTTCATCGAGTTCAACTCCATGCACCAGGAGCCCTGGGACGGACCCGCCGGCGTGGTGGCCACCAACGGCAGCGTCGCCAGCTGCAACCTCGACCGCAACGGCCTGCGCCCGGCGCGTTACAGCATCACGCATGACGGGGTCTTCACGGTGGCCTCTGAGGCCGGCGTCTGGGACTGCCCGCCGCAGCGCATCAAGCGGCGCGGGCGCCTCGGGCCGGGCGAGATGATCGCGGTGGACACCGAGACCGGGCGCTTCTGGAAAAACAACGCCATCGACGACACCCTGAAGGCGACGCACGCCTACCGCGAGTGGATGACCGAGAACGTGATCCGCGTGCGCACCAACGACGAACAGGAGCGCCGCGCGGCGGAGCGGTTCATGCGCCAGTCAGCGCACGAACTGCCCGCGATTCAGAAACTGTTCGGGCTCGGCGCCGAGGAAATCGAGACGATCATCAACCCGCTGGCCATGGACGCGCAGGAGCCGGTCGGTTCCATGGGCGACGATACGCCGCTGGCCGTGCTGTCGCGCCGCAACCGCTCGATCTACGACTATTTTCGCCAGTCGTTTGCGCAGGTGACCAATCCGCCGATCGACCCGCTGCGCGAATCCTCGGTGATGTCGCTGGAGACCTGCATCGGGCGCGAGCACAACGTTTTCCACGAGACGGCCTCGCACGCCTACCGCGTCCTGCTGCCGTGGCCGGTGCTCAACTACGTCACCTACCAGAACATACTGGAACTGGACGCCCGGCATTACCGCACCGTGCGCTTCAGCCTGAATTTTGACCCGACGATGAGCAATCTTCGGTCAGCCCTGGAGACACTCGCGGCCGACTCTGTCGAGGCCGTGGACGGCGGCGCCACCATCATCGTGCTCAGCGATCGCGACACGGCGCGCGGCTTGCTGCCCGCGCCCGCCCCCCTGGCGGTGGGCGCGGTGCACCAGGCCCTGCTGCGTTCCGGCCTGCGGCCCAACGCGAACATCGTCATCGAAACCGGCTCGGCGCGCGACCCCCACCAGTACGCCGTGCTGCTGGGCCTCGGCGCGACGGCCATCTATCCCTACCTGGCCTACCAGACCATCAACCAGCAGCAACAGCTGGGCGCGCTGGATGGCGAGGCGATCGCCCTGCGCAAGAACTACCGCCGCGGCATTCGCAAAGGCCTGCTCAAGATCCTTTCCAAGATGGGCATTTGCACGATGGCCAGCTACCGCGGCTCTCAGCTGTTCGAGGCCGTCGGCCTGGCGAACGAAGTCACGGAGCTGTGCTGCCCGAAAGTCGCCACGAAAATCAGCGGGGCCGGGTTCGAGCAGCTGCAGGACGATGTAAATAAAGTCGCCGACACCGCCTGGGCCCGCGGAACACGACCGGTTCGCGACGGCCTTTACCGCTTCATGCACGGCGGCGAAGACCACGCGTACAACCCGGACGTGGTGATGAACCTGCAAAAAGCCGTGATGAGCGGCGCGTGGCCTGACTACCTTGCTTTTGCGGACGCCGTGAACCGGCGCCCCGTGCTGGCCCTGCGAGACCTGCTGGCGCTGAAACCGGCTGCAAGACCGCTGGAGCCGGAACAGGTCGAACCCGAAGAGGCGATTTATCCGCGCTTTGACACGGCGGCCATGTCGATCGGCGCGCTGTCCCCCGAGGCGCACGAGTCACTCGCCATCGCGATGAACCGGCTCGGCGGACGCTCCAATTCCGGCGAGGGCGGCGAAGACCCCGGCCGTTTCGACAGTGAACGCAACTCGCGGATCAAGCAGGTGGCATCCGGTCGCTTCGGTGTCAGCGCGCACTACCTGAACAGCGCCGACGTTCTGCAAATCAAGGTGGCCCAGGGCGCCAAGCCGGGAGAGGGCGGACAGCTCCCCGGCCACAAGGTCACCGCCGAGATCGCGGCGCTGCGTTTTTCCACGCCGGGCGTCACGCTGATTTCACCGCCCCCTCACCATGACATCTACTCGATCGAAGACCTGGCGCAGCTCATTTTCGACCTCAAGATGGTCAACCCGGACGCGCTGGTGTCGGTCAAGCTGGTATCCGGTTCGGGCGTCGGCACCATCGCGGTCGGCGTGGCCAAGGCCTATGCCGACCTGATCACGATCGCCGGCTTTGACGGCGGCACCGGCGCCAGCCCGCTCAGCTCGGTCAAGTATGCCGGCCTGCCCTGGGAGCTCGGCCTGGCCGAAACCCACCAGGCGCTGGTGGAAAACGAGCTGCGGCACAAAATCCGCCTGCAGGTGGACGGCGGTCTCAAGACCGGCCTGGACGTCGTCAAGGGCGCCATGCTCGGTGCGGAAAGCTTCGGTTTCGGCACCGGCCCGATGGTCGCGCTGGGCTGCAAGTACCTGCGCATATGCCACCTCAACAACTGCGCGACGGGGGTGGCCACGCAGAACACCGAGCTGAGGCGCGACCACTACCACGGCTCACCGGAACGCGTAATGAACTACTTTCGCTTCCTGGCGCGTGACGTCCGGCAAATCATGGCGACGCTGGGCATCTCGAAATTCAATGACCTGATCGGCCGCAGCGACCTGCTCGAGCAGCTGCCCGGCCAAAGCGCGAAGCAGGAACGCCTGGACCTGGCCCCTGTGCTGGCCTCCGCGGCGACCCGGGGCAAACACGCGCCCTGGTGCACGCAGGAGAAAAACACACCGTACGACGAAGGAAAACTGAACCGCGCAATCCTCGAAGCCGCCGGTGCGGCGATCGACGGTGAAAACAGCTGGACCGGGCACTTCGGCATCCGCAACGACGACCGCTCGGTCGGCGCGATGCTTTCCGGCGCCGTGGCCCGCGCCCACGGGCGCGAGGGGCTGCCCGAAGACCGTTTGCGCGTGCAGCTCAAGGGCACGGCCGGCCAGAGTTTCGCTTGCTGGAACGCAGCCGGCGTCTCCCTGCATCTCGAAGGGGAAGCCAACGACTACGTCGGCAAGGGCATGTCCGGCGGCCGCATCGTCCTGACCACGCCCGAAACCGAGCGCGCGCAGGCGCAGCGCAACGTGATCTGCGGGAACGCCTGTCTCTATGGCGCAACGGGCGGCGAACTGTATGCCAACGGCCAGGCGGGCGAGCGTTTCGCGGTGCGCAACTCCGGTGCCGACGCGGTGATCGAGGGCGCCGGTCATCACGCCTGCGAGTACATGACCGGGGGTTCCGTCGCGATTCTGGGACCGGTGGGCCCCAACCTGGCCGCGGGCATGACCGGCGGCGAGCTGTTCCTGCTCGACCAGGCGGGCCTGGTGGAACGTTACCTGAACCGCGAATTCGTGGTTGCCTCCCGGCTGGAAAACCATGCCTCGCCGAAACCGGCGCGGCGGCTGCGGAAAATGATCGAACGTCACGTCGAGTTGACCGAGAGCGAGTGGGGGGCGCGCGTGCTCGAACGCTGGGAAATGATGCTGGGCTACTGGGTCTATGTCGTGCCGAAGAACCTGGCGGCGAGTGACGCGATCTCCCAGCAGGACGTGCCTTTGCGGGTCGTCAGGGCCTGAGGGAACGGGTATGAGCGACAGCAAAGACGTCTTTGCCTTCCTGAACCGCGAACGGCGCGACCCGGAGCTGTTGCCGCTGGAACTGCGACGCAGCGAATTCCGCGAAATATACGAACCGTTCGAGCAGGCGGAGGCCGCCAGGCAGTCGGAGCGCTGCCTGGACTGCGGCAATCCTTACTGCGAATGGAAGTGCCCCGTGCACAACTACATTCCGAACTGGCTGAAACTCGCGGAAGAGGGGCGTATCGAGGAAGCGGCCGAGCTGTGCCATGAAACCAACAGCCTGCCGGAAGTCTGCGGCCGGATCTGCCCGCAGGACCGCCTGTGCGAAGAGGCCTGCACGCTGGCCACCGGTTTTGGCGCCGTCACTATCGGCGCGGTCGAGCGCTATATCGTCGACGAGGCGTTCAAGCGCGGCTGGCGGCCGGACCTTTCCGGCGTCGAACAGCGACCGTGGCGGGTTGCGATCGTCGGCGCCGGGCCCGCCGGCCTGGCCTGCGCCGACGTGCTGGCGCGCAATGGCGTGACGTCCACGGTCTATGACCGCTACCCCGAAATCGGCGGGCTGCTCAGTTTCGGAATCCCTGAATTCAAGCTGGAGCTGGCTGTCATGCAGCGCCGTCGCGCGGTGCTGGAAGAGGCCGGCGTGAAGTTCCGGCTGGGCTGCGAGGTCGGGCGTGACGTCTCGATGGATGAACTGCTCGAATCATACGACGCGGTGTTCCTGGGCACCGGCACCTACCGGCCGGTGGAAGCCCGTCTGCCCGGCGCCGAGAAAGGCGGCATCGTGCCGGCGCTCGAATTCCTGATCGGACAAACCGCCGATCAACACGACCTGGACCTGCCCGATTATCCGCTGATCGATCTTGGCGGCGAACAGGTCCTGGTGCTTGGCGGCGGCGATACCGCGATGGACTGCGTCAGAACCGCCCTGCGCCAGGGCGCCGACCGCGTGACCTGCGTTTACCGCCGCGACCAGGAAAACATGCCGGGCTCGCGCCGCGAGGTAAAACACGCGATGAGCGAAGGCGTACATTTTGAATTCAACACCTCCCCGCTTCGCCTGGTGCACGAGGATGATCGCCTGACCGGGCTCGAGGTCGTCCGCACACGGCTGATTGCAACCGAGGGCGGGCGGGCGCGTCCGGAACCGATCGAGGGCAGCGAGGAAATCATTCCAGCCAGTACCGTCATATTCGCCTTCGGCTACCGGCCCAGCCCCCCGGACTGGCTGCGCGACCTGGGCGTCGAGATCGAGGAAAGCGGCCTGGTGCATATGCCGGGCCGGCTGCCGGGCCAGACCAGCAATCCTTCGATCTTCGCAGCCGGCGACATGGTCCGGGGCTCGGACCTGGTGGTGACGGCCGTCGCGGACGCGCGCGAATGCGCGCTCTCGATCATTCAGCACCTCGAAAAGCGCTGAGTCAGCCTTTAGGGCGCCCTCTTGCGTTTACACGTTGACGTATGTCATCACGCAGGCGCCAGCCTTGCCGCAACATGAGAAAGTGCGAAAACGCAACTGCAGAATTCGGTCCAGGGCGATACCAACATGAGCAAACTGACCGCAGAAAAAGCCTCGTCCGAGGCATTCATACCCTTGATGCAGGAGTTGGCCGCCGCCTACCAGGCTTTCTCCCTTTACGACGCGGAAGGGCTCCGCGCCTCCGGTTCGGGGTTGACGCCCTCGCAGGCGCGCGTCGTATTCACGCTGGGCGGCACGGAAGGCATGACCTGCAAGGAGATCGGCGATATTACGCTGATCACCAAGGGAACGCTGACCGGCGTGGTTGACCGGCTCGAAGAAAAGGGGCTGGTGGAGCGATGGTCGGTCGAAGGCGACGGCCGCAAGACCATCGTGGCGCTGACCGGAAACGGCGAGGCGGTTTACGAAGCCGAGTACCCCCGGCACATTGCCTTTCTCAAGGACAAGTTCGACGCACTGAGCGCTCGCGACCGCAAGCAGGCGACCAGCCTGCTCGCCCGCATCCGCAAGCTGTTCTGACTCAAAGCGGCGCAGCGGCACCGCGGGGTCGAAAGAAATGGACTGGTCGATCTTTCTCTGGCTGCTGGTCGTCCTGATCGTGCTGGCCGGTGTGGCCGGCACCGTGATCCCGGCGCTGCCCGGGGCGCCCCTCGTTTTCGCAGGCCTGTTCCTCGGCGCATGGATCGGTGACTTCCAGGCGGTCGGCTGGTTCACTGTCGGCTGGCTGGGCGCCCTGGCGCTGGCGGCCTGGGTCGTCGATTTCATTGCCAGCGCCTTTGGCGCGCGGTACCTGGGAGCCTCGGCGCGGGCGTTCTGGGGCGCTGCCATCGGCGCGATCGCGGGCCTGTTCTTCGGCTTGCCGGGCTTCCTGCTCGGTCCGTTCATCGGCGCGGTCATCGGTGAGCTGAGCGGCGGAGCGGACATCGTGCGGTCGGGCCGCGCCGGTATCGGCGCCTGGCTCGGCATGATCGTCGCCACGGCGCTCAAGCTCGCCCTGGTGTTCCTGATGATCGGGATTTTCAGCCTTTCACTTTTCTCCACAGCGCCCGGCTGATAATCCGCAGCTTGTTGCGCAGGTCAAAGCGGCGAATATTAGTCTGCACGGTGCCGACCGTGAACTGCGTCTTCTTTGAATAGTCGATGCGAACATCCACGATCACCGGGTAGCGGTCCTTCATCATGGCGACCACCCTGTCCAGCCCCTGCTCGATTTCCCCGTCGTTCGCGATCTGCACGAAACCGCAGCCGGTCGCCTCGGCGAACAGCCGGAAATCGAGTGCCGCCAGGTCCGTGCAGGTCGTTCGCTGGTAGGGCATCTGCTGGGCCTGGGCGATCTGGGACAGTTCGCCGTCGTTGAATACGAACCAGGCGACGGGCAAGCCGTTGCTGACCGCCGTGACCGACTCCATCGCGGTCATCATGAAGGCGCCGTCGCCGACGATACCCACAACCTGCCGGTCGGGCTGCACGAGTTTCGCCCCGATCGTGGCCGGAACGCAGTAGCCCATGCAATTGAAGTCCGTGGGTGAAAGGTAAGTGCCGCCGGCCGGCATGGGCATCAGTTCGGCGGTCAGGAAGGTATGGTTGCCGTCGTCCGCCACCACGATGGCGTCGTCATCGAGCCGCGCGCGCAGCGCGGTGAAAAACCGCGCCGGGTTTACCCGGTCACCGGAATCGTGCTTGAACCATTCCTGCAGCCATGCCGCCTTGTCCGCGGCGATCGACTCCGCCAGCGCAGTAAAATCACGGATCTTGCCGCCGGCAACGAGCGCCTCGGCGATTGCGGGCACCGCGTCACGCGCATCGGCATGAACCGCAACGGCTGTTGCGTAGTTGCGCCCGATCGCTCCGACATTGATATCGACATGCACCAGGTTTTTCGGCGGCACGGCGCCGTAACTGCCCGTGCAGATCTCGGCGAAGCGTGTACCCACGGCGAGCATGGCGTCACAATCGGCAAAGGCATTGCGCGCGGCCGGCACCGCCGAGGGCCCGAAACCCATTCCGGTATGCAGCGGGTGGTCGGCCGGAAAAGCCGAAAGACCCTGCAGGGTCGTCGCCACGGGTGCGCCCAGGCGCTCGGCGATACGCACGATATCCGCGGTGACGTCGCGCGCACCCCAGCCCACGAAAATACCGGGACGCTCCGCGGCGGCCAGCAGTTTCACGGCTTGTTCGATCGCTTCCTCGTCCAGGGCAGGCCGGGCGATGGTGTCGTCGAAATCGGGAATCTCACCGGCCTCGCCGGTCAGTAACTGCAGGTTCGCGGGCAGTTCGATATACACCGGTCCGGGTTCGCCCTCGACCGCCGTTTTCCAGGCCCGGTAAACCGTGCCGACCACCTCGTCGTAGCTCTCGATCTTGTAGGTCGCCTTGGTCAGGGTCCGCATCAGGGCCTGCTGGTCCACTTCGTGCAGCTGGAACCCCTGCTTCATATCGCTGCGCACACCGCCGGAAATCACCAGCATCGGTATGCCGTCCAGGAACGCCTCGCCAACCCCGCTCATCGCGTGCGTCAGTCCCGCCGCGGGCACCACCACCAGCACGCCCACCTGGTCCGATACGCGAGAAACGGCATCCGCCATGAACGACGCGCCCCCCTCGTGGGTCACGAGCAAGGGGCGTATCTGCTCGGACTCGCGCAATTCGTCGTACAACTCGATGTTGTGAACGCCCGGTATGCCGAAGGTATACCGGACACCGAGTCGCTCCAGCGCGTGACGAACCAGCCAGGCAGCGGTTTTTTTCATCGTACGGTCTCCAGCCCAATCCAGGCTTTTGAGTTTATCCGGAATGTTACCGTCGCTCGAATCATTCCGGTTATTTTGCTGCCGCTGATCGCCTTGCCGGTCTTTTTTATCTCACCGGCCGTCTTGCGACCCCTTTCAGGCCATCATGAAATCGCGCAGCTGACTGAATTGACCCGGAAGGGTGACGGACTGGACCTCCAGGTTGCGAACGGCTTCCAACTCCGGCGGCAGCGGCACCTCGATGGCCAGGGTTTCCTCCAGCACCTCGAGGAACTTGGCCGGGTGGGCCGTGCACAGGAACACCCCTTCCTCGCCCGGCCCGAGGGCGCGCTGCAGTGCCTGCCAGGCCAGCGCCGAATGCGGGTCCGCCAGGTAACCGCGGCCATGCAGGCTGCGCACCGCCGAACGGGTCTCCTCGTCGTCCAGCGCCGTCGACTCCAGCAGGCCGGTCAGCTGCAGGCCGTGTCTGCGCTCCAGTTCGAGCACGCGGGGGAAATTGTTGGGCAGCGAAATGTCCATCGCGTTGGTGATCGTGGCAACGGTCGGGCGCGGATCCCACGTTCCGCTGGCCAGGAAGCGCGGAACCGTGTCGTTGATGTTGGTGGCCGCGATCATGCGCTTGAAGGGCAGCCCGATGCGCCGCGCGATCAGCCCCGCAGTCACGTTGCCGAAGTTGCCGCTCGGCACCGACAGCACCATGCGCTGCGGGTCGCTGACCGCCGCCGCGGCTTCGAAGTAATAACAGACCTGCGCCAGCAGGCGTGCAATATTGATCGAGTTGGCGGAATTCAGCCCGAGTTTCCGGCGCAGGCCGGGGTCCTCGAAAGACTGCTTCACCAGTTTCTGACAGGTGTCGAAATCGGAATCGACCGCGACGGTGCGCACGTTGCCGCCGAGGGTGCAGAACAGCTTCTCCTGGAGCGGCGAGATCTTGCCCTGCGGGTAGAGAATCACCACGTCGATGCCGGGCTGGCCGTAATAAGCATGCGCAACCGCGGCGCCGGTATCGCCCGAGGTGGCGGTCAGGATGGTCATCGGCCCGCCGTCGTGGAATTCCCCCAGGCAGCGCGCCATGAAGCGCGCTCCGAAATCCTTGAACGCCAGCGACGGGCCATGAAACAGTTCAAGGGCCTGCGTCCCGTCGTCCAGTTGCGTCACTTCAAGCGGAAAATCAAAGGCCGACTCGACCATCTCGCGCAGGCTGCCGGCCTCGATCTCATCGCCGACCAGGTGCTGCAGCACATGAACACTGCGCTCCAGGAACGGCAGCTTCAGCAGGCCGGGGACATCGTCCAGCGTTGTAAAAGACTCAGGGAAAAACAGGCCCTGGCCGCGCCCGAGTCCGCTCAGCACCGCGGTGCGGAAATCGACCGTTTCATCGTTATGGCGAATATTGACAAGTTTCATGCCGGCAGTCTCAGTCGATACAGCGCGCGCCGCCCTGGTCGGCGCGGCAGATGTGCACAAAACCGGCATCGTTCTGCCGGTAATTGCCGTCCAGCCAGCGCGCCGTCTGTTCGGCAGCGTCGTAATCGTCGACCAGCGCGAATACCGTCGGGCCGGATCCGGAGATACCGACCGCGAGCGCACCGATTTCACGCAACGCCACCCGGGCCTCGTCGAATCCGGGCAGGAGTCCGCGGCGGTAAGGCTCGGCAATGTGGTCCACGACACACTGCCCGGCCAGTTGTGCGTCACCGCTATGCAGGGCATGAACGAACTGGGCGAACTGGGCGCCGTGACGCACGGCGGTTTTGCGCTCTACCTGGTCGGGCAGGACCGAGCGCGCCCGGCGCGTTTCGAGTTTCGTACCCGGCCAGCACACCACCGCGCGCCAGGCGCCGGGCCAGGGCAGGGCATACTCCTGCTGGCTTCCCGGCGGGCAAAGGCGCAGTCCGCCGTAAAGGCAGGGCGCCACGTTATCGAGGTGAATTTCACCGCTGATCGCACCTTCCATTTCCGCCATCAGGCCAAACAGTTTGGGTGCGGAAAGAAGGTGGGCATGAAAGCGGTTCAAAGCTTCCAGCGCCGCAACCACGGAACTGGCGCTGGAGCCCAGGCCGCTGCCGATCGGCAAGCGCTTTTCCAGGGTCAGTTTCAAGGGCTGGATTTCGTGTCCCTGGCGTGCGGCGGTATCACTGAAGGCGCGGCAGCAGGCCGTCACGATGTTGTCTTCGGGATTGGGCGGCAGCGCGTGGGCGAAAGGGCCGGTCACGTCGAGGCGCCAGTCGTCTTCACCAGCGGGCAGGTTCTCGACGCTGACCACGTCTCCGAGCAGGGCGCCGTCGATGGGCGCCAGGGCGAGACCCAGCGCGTCGAAACCCACCGACATGTTGCCGATCGAGGCCGGCGCATAGACAGAAAGTTTTTTATTTCCGGTTTGCTGGCTCATCTCAGTTGTCCAGTGGGCGCCAGACGGTTCTCAGGAGGTCACCGAAAACGCCGGCGGCTGTCACCGCGGCGCCGGCGCCGTAACCGCGCAGCACCATCGGAATGGGCTGATAATAACGCGAATGAATGACCAGGGCGTTTTCGCCGTTTCGTACCGCGCCCAGCGGGCTGCTGCGCCCGACTTCCTCGATGGAAACGCGGCAGGCTCCGTCTTCCAGCCGCGCGACGTAGCGCAGCACGTTTCCGGCAGCCGCCGCGGCAGCGATACGTTGTTCAAAAGCGGCGTCCTGCGCCCGCAGCGCCTCGACCAGCCTGTCGCGGCCGGCATTCGCAACGGCTTTGAACGGCACCACCGGCTCGACCGTAACGTCGCCGAGGTCGAGCTGAAGACCGACTTCGCGCGCGATGATCAGCAGCTTGCGCGCGACATCCATGCCGGACAGGTCGTCACGCGGATCGGGTTCGGTGTAACCCAGCTCCATGGCTTTCGAAACCGCGCGCGAAAGCGGTTCACCGTCTTCCAACAGGCCAAAGATCATGGACAGCGAACCGGACAGGATGCCCTCGAAGGTCACCAGTTCGTCACCCGAGCGAATCAGGCTCTGCAGGGTATCGATGAAGGGCAGGCCGGCGGCCACGTTGGTTTCGTACAGAAACTTGCGGAAATTACGCTTCTCCGCCTCGCGCATCGCGACGTAGTAGTCGTGATCCGCGGTATTGGCCTTCTTGTTGGCCGCCACGATATTGAAACCGGCGTCGAGAAAACGCACGTAGGACGCGGCGATCGTCTCGTCAGACGTGCAGTCGATCAGGGTCGGGCTGAGCAGGCCGAGGCGATTGCGAATGGCGACGACATCGTCGATGCCCCAGGGCTTGCCGTCCCGTTCGAGCGCTTCCTTCCAGTCCGCCAGTTCGATGGTGTCGTCGGCCACCAGCAGTTTGCGGCTGTTGCCGATGGCGCGGACACGAAGGTCCATATGATGGCTTTCAAGCGTTTCCGCCTGGCGCTGGAACTGGTCGAGCAACTCGGCGCCGACATTGCCGCAGCCCAGCAGGACCACGTCGAAATGCGTCGAGCGGCCAAAGAAAGCGGTGTGGCAGGAGCGCGCGGCGGACTGCGCGTCTTTCCCCTCGACCACCACGGAGATCGAGAACTCGGTCGAACCCTGCGCGATGACCTCGACGTTGACGCCGGCGGTCGAGATCGCGGTCAGAAACCGGGCCGCGATACCCCGTGCGTGCTTCATGCCCTCGCCGACCAGGGAAATCACCGCCCGGTCGCTGAGTACGTTGATGTCCTCGAGCAGCTTGTGCAGCAACTCGAAGTGGAACTCTTCGCGCAAGGCGCGCAGCGCTTTGTCCTCGTCGACCTGGCGGACGCAGATGCTGAGGCTGTACTCCGATGAAGAGTGCACGATCAGCAGGGTCGACACCGACACCCCGGCCAGCGCGCCCATCACTCGCTGGGCGACACCGACGCGGCCGCGCAAAAAACCGCCCTGCAGCGTAATGGTCGAGACGTTCGGCAGGTGCGAGATGCCGCGCACGTTGCCGCTCGGCTGCGCGCCGCCGTGCACGAGCGTGCCCGGCCTGGACGGATCGTAGGTGTTTCGAACCTGGCAGGGTATTCCCCTTGCCGCCAGCGGCATCAGGGCCTTGGCCGAGATCACGTTGGCGCCGTAATAGGTCAGCTCCATGGCTTCTTCGTAGCTGACCTCTTCCAGGCAGCGCGCGTTGCTCACCATGCGCGGGTCGGCGGTAAAAAACCCGTCGACCTCTTTCCAGATCTGGCACAGCCCCGCCCCGGAAGCGGCAGCGAGCACCGCGGCGGAGTAGTCCGTGCCATTGCGCCCCATCAACTGGATCTTGCCATCGGCGTTGCGGCCGTAAAAACCGGGCAACACCACGACGTCGGCATCGGTTTCAAAACGTTTCTGCGCCAGCGGCACCGCTGCCTCCACGTCGATCAGCGAGTCCAGCCAGTCGTCGTTCGCAGGCGGCAGGATATCGGTATCCGACCATTCCGCCTTGAAACCGCGCGCATTCAGCAGGTCTACCATCAGGCGGCTGGAAAACCCCTCGCCGGTGGCCAGGATGCGTGCGCGCGTTTCGTCCGGGCACTGGCCCAGCAGGCGGATGCCCTCCACCATGCGCGATAAAACCTCCTCCTGCTGCCGAAGGTACTTGCTGCCCCGCGGCGCGTCCACGCCCGCGGCCGCGAGGTCGTCGATAATCGCGCGCTCACGCCTGAGCGCCTCGTCGAGGTGCTTTGATCCGTCTTCACCGTCCATCGACGTATCGATCGCCGCGAGCAGCAGGTCGGTAACGCCCTTCACGGCCGACAGCACGACGATCACCCTGAAATCGCCGGTGTACTGCCCGATTACCTCGGCGCTGGCGTCGAACCCGCGCAGGTCCGCCAGCGACGTGCCGCCGAACTTCTGTACGAGCAAGTGTTTTGCCTGGTCATTCATATCAATACGAATCCTTGTGCACGTTGCGCATGGCGCGTCCCGACGGATCGTTCATTTCCTGCAGGGCCTGGTCCCACAAAACCGCTTCCGGCGTGCTGCAGGCGATGGTCGGGCCGCCCGGCACGGTCAGCGCGGCGGAAGCCAGTGGAAAATGCTGCTCAAACACGCTGCGGAACCAGTACGCCTCTTTCGAAGCCGGCGGGTTGTGCGGAAAACGGCCTGCGGCGCGGGCCATGTCGGCATCGCTGACGTGTTCACCGGTAAAATCCTTTACCGCGTCGATCCAGCCGTAGCCAACCCCGTCGGAGAACTGCTCTTTTTGGCGCCAGGCGATCTCGTCCGGCAGCAGGTGCGCAAAACCCTCGCGCAGGATGTGTTTTTCGATACGGCCGTCACGAATCATCTTGTCCGCCGGGTTGATGCGCATGGCCGCGTCGAGAAATTCCTTGTCCAGGAACGGCACCCGCGCTTCCACGCCCCAGGCCGCCATCGCCTTGTTGGCGCGCAGGCAGTCGAAGCTGTGCAGGCGCGAAAGCTTGCGCACGGTTTCCTCGTGAAAAGCCTGCGCGTCGGGCGCCTTGTGGAAATACAGGTAACCGCCGAAGATCTCGTCGGCGCCTTCGCCGGACAGCACCATCTTGATGCCCATCGCGCGGATCTTGCGCGCCATCAGGAACATCGGCGTGGCCGCGCGAATGGTGGTGACATCGTAGGTCTCGAGGTGGTAGATCACCTCCTCCAGCGCGTCGAGGCCTTCCTGGATGGTGAAGGTCAGCCCGTGGTGCACGGTGCCGATATGATCGGCGGCCCGTTGCGCGGCGGCCAGGTCGGGCGAACCCTTCAAGCCGATCGCGAAAGAATGCAGACGCGGCCACCAGGCCGGCGATTCCTCATTTTCCTCGATACGCATGGCAGCGTGCTTCGCGGCCAGCGCGGCGGTGATGGAGGAATCCAGCCCGCCGGACAGCAGCACGCCGTAGGGCACGTCGGTCATCAGGTGGCTGACGACCGCGTCTTCCAGGGCCTGGCACATGGCCTCGCGGTCGGTCACCGCGTCCTTGACGCTTGCATAGTTTTCCCAGTCGCGGCGGTACCAGCGCACCGGCGCCGCCTCGCCGCTGCACCAGTAATGCCCCGGGGGAAACTCGTGCACCTGGTTGCAGACGTCCATCAGCGCCTTCATTTCCGAAGCGACATAGAGTCGGTTTTCAGAATCGTGGCCGTAAAACAGCGGAATGATGCCGATCGGGTCACGGGCCATCAGCCAGAAGTCCTTATCCTCGTCGTAGAGGCAGAAGGCGTACATGCCGCTGAGTTCGTCGAGGAAGCCGGCGCCCTGCTCCAGGTACAGCGGCAGGATCACCTCGCAGTCCGACTGCGTTCGAAACGCGTAAGAACCGCCGAAACGCTCGCGGATGTGCTGGTGATTGTAGATTTCGCCGTTGACCGCCAGCGCCTGGCGGCCGTTTTCACTGAGCAGCGGCTGCGCGCCGGTGTTGACGTCGACGATGGACAGTCGTTCATGCGCCAGAACGGCGCTGCCGGCGGCGTGCACGCCGCTCCAGTCCGGCCCGCGGTGACGCTGCAGGCGCGACTGCCGAAGGGCCGTTTTGCGGACCGTATCCAGGTCCTGGCGCACTTCCAGCACGCCGAATATCGAACACATGACGGATCCTCTGACTCGTAAGCCGGTCATGCGGGCGTTTGTGGTTATTGATCCGCCCGGTTGTATGGTTTTATGCCCCGACCGGCCTTCAGAAACATGCTAAAACCGGAACTTGCCATGTTAAGGAATTAGCCGTGGACTTCCAAGAGTAAAAATACCCGTGCAGCTTCGCTGCCATGTGCTCTCAACCCCGCCTTTCCGTAAGAAACAAAAAAACCCGCACAAGGCGGGTTTTTCTGTTTCTGGCGGAGAGGGGCGTTGCGTGTCGCTATACACGCAAATCATGCAGTCGCGAAGCGACTCAAGACCTTTTGACTCGCCCAATCGGGTGGGATTGACTCGCACCTTCCCTGGTGCTCGCCCGATGGGCGTGCTCGCAGCACTCGCACGTCCAAATCGGCAGTCCTGCCGATTAGTCGAACCCACGCAGCTTCGCTGCCATGTGCTCTCAACCCCGCCTTTCCGTAAGAAACAAAAAAACCCGCACAAGGCGGGCTTTTTCGTTTCTGGCGGAGAGGGGCGTTGCGTGTCGCTATACACGCAAATCATGCAGTCGCGAAGCGACTCTCGTTGGTTGTGAAGAGGGTGGGATTGTCCGAAACCATCCCTGGTTTCGGCCCTGGGGGCGCACTCGCTTTGCTCGCGCGACCAAAATTGCTCC
>JAZBPJ010000109.1:0-7867 GCA_036351575.1 Lysobacterales bacterium
AAACCTTTGAGCCTGAAGGGGTTCAGCTCCAAACGCTCCGGGGACAGGAAAATACCGAACTCCAGGTCCTCGTAGCGGCTGCCGGCGAGCCTCAGTTCGCTCATTTCGATTTTTGTATCGATTTCGATGCCGGTGTCGGTGGTTTCCTGCACCGGCGTATCGTCGAACAGCAGCCCGGTTTTCGGCTTCTCCTTTTCCGGCTCCTGCGCGGCATTTTTCTTTTCCAGCCAGTCCAGGTCGACCAGGGCGGCATGCAGTTCACCTGAGATTTTCCTGGTCTCACCGAACTCCAGCGACAGGTCGCCGGTGATTACGCTGTTTCCGTACGATAATTCCAGGTCCTGAATGAGGAAGCGGGAAAGATCGCCGATCGCATGGCCGCCCAGTGCAAACGGCTGTTCGGGCAGGTCGATCTTTGCCAGGGACTTGAGATTCGCGGCTTGTGGGTCCTTTGCCGTGATTTCCAGGTCAAAGTGTTTGTTCTGCGTAAAGTAGCCGGCTACGGTCGCGCTGGCATTATTGAAAGTAAGGACGGTCTGCTCGATATCGACGCGTTCCCCTTGGTTTCGAAGCCGACCGCGGGCTTCGAATCGCCCGTCAGGGAGGTCCAGGCCAGGCGCCCAGCCCTGGATGAACTGCAGGCCGGGAAGGCGAATGTCGAAACTCGCATCGACCAATGCCGGTTTCCCGAGGTCCGCTATTCGACCCTCGACGTCAATCCGATTTTCGCCAAGCGAGCCGTCCCCGGCCTTGAACGCCAGGCCGGCTCCTTCAATCCGAGCCGAAACATGCGTTTGCAGGCGCTCGCGCGGCAGGTCGGAAACGCCAAAAAGCATCCCGAGCCCAGCCAGGTCCGGTATGTCGATCTGCGTGTCGATTCTGCTGCCGTCAAAGCCGGGTTCGAGTACGACCGTGGCGTCCCCGGTCGCGGTAGCGGTGTCAAAAGACAGGTCGAAACCCGTGATTCGGATGGACGGTCCTGATTTTTTCAGGCGCCCGCTGAGGGCAAGCGGACGGTCCGGAAAGTCCTGAAACCCCGCCAGCGACGCCAGCCAGGGCAGTTCATTGGAATGGAAATCGAAGTCCAGGTCGGGCGCGGCCGGGCCGGCCAGCGCAGCGGCGATGCCCTTTGCTGCGAGCTCGCTTTGCCCATGTGTCGCGCGCGCGTCCACGTACAGCAAGCCGCCGGTTTCGATCGTCAGCTGACCGTCCACGTCGATTGCGCCCAGCACACGGCTTTCTTCTCCCCAGAGCGGGGCCCAGCGGCCCATCTCCTCACTGCTGAGCCCGATGGTCAGGCGGGTGCCGGCCATTTTCTTCTCGCGGACCACGCTGCCGCCGACCGTGAGGCGGTCGCCACCGGTTTTCAGAGAACCGTTTTCTATTTTGATCCTATCGCCTTCGAACCCCAGCACGGCGGTGGCCTCGAACGGTTCCCGCACCACGCCCCTGAGCTTGAAGACCTCGGCGAGGGCGCCGAGGTCGGGGCCGGCGATATCGAATTGGACTTGTCCTGCAGAAGCTTTGGCATTCTGGTCAATGACACCATGGGCGTCCACCTGGAGGCTGCCCAGGTCGCCGTCCACGTAGATCCGGGCCTTGCCGCTTTCGGTCGACAGCCGTGCTCGAAAATCGAAAGGACCCTCGCTGAACCGCGGCCAGGCAAGCATGTCGATGAACCGCTCGATACCTGGCCCGTGAAAACGGGTTTCGATCGTGGGCCCGGAGAGCGTGTTGGCGTTGGCGAACGAACCCCGGCTTTCGAGCGCGATGCCGCCGGCGCGCGCGGCCAGGTCGAAACGCATCCCCCCGCCTTCTCGCAATGCGCTGACCGGCTCCAGCCAGCCTTCGACCTTCAGTTCTTCGCCGTCAACCCTGCCCGCAATGTCCGTGAAAACACGCATATCCGTCCGGTCGAGCAGCGCATGCTCGAAGCGCAGTTCCAGCGGACGGGATCGCTCGGGACCCTCCAGCAGTAAATCGCAGCGCTCGACCGTGACCGATTCCAGTGCGACCGGTGGCTCCCGCATTTCCCCCTGGCCTGGCGGTTTCGGCAGGTCTTCGACGCTCGAAAACACCCAGTTGGCCTCGCCATCGGCGTTTTTCAGCAGTTCGACGGCGCAGTCCCGCAGCGTCAACGCGGGTATTTCCACCGGCCCGAAGAGCAGGCTCGGCAGGACGAGGGTGATTTCGAGGTGCCCGACTGTCACCATTTGAGGGTTTTTTGCCCAGGCCGCGTTGCTGAAGGAGATGCCAAAAGCCTCGATCCGGGTCTCACGGCCCAGGTCGATTTCCAGGGGACCCGCGATGTTCAGCTCGCGGCCCGTGTAGTTCATCGCCAGGCCGGAAAGCCGGTTTTTCAGAAAACCTTCATCGTTGAGCATCCATGCGCCGACGCCGAACAGGGCGATCAGCAGCGCGGCCAGCGCGGCCAGCGAAATGAGAAGGATGCGGCGCATTTAATCCGATTATATCGGCAAAAAGGGCTGGTCCCATTAAACCCGGACCATGTGTTGAGAGTAAAGCCGGGGCAGCAGGGCGCGCCTCAGCGGCCGAGCGTCAGGTCATCGTTCATGATCCAGCTGTAAAAAGCCGCCGCGCCCACCGCAAAAAGCGGCAGCTGCATCATGACAGTGGAGGACACTGTGCCGGTGAACAGCTGGCCGATGGCATCGGAAAGCATCGCTGCTCCGGCCACTCCGAACAGGGCGCCGATACCGCCGAATGCCCACAGGATGAGGCGCCGGTTGCGCCGTTCTTTCTGTACTTTTCGCATCACGTCGACCACGAACAGGTCTTCGCTGCTGTCCGTGGAGGGGTAGGCCAGCAGCTCCTCGAGCATCGTATCGGTCTTGTCAGGCATGGTTCGGTTTCTCCGAGCCGTCTTGGCCCGCAGCGTGGGAAAGGGAATGATCATGGTGTTTCAGCCACTCCTGGAGTTTACGTTTTCCGCGGTCGATATGCGATTTCACCGTGCCCAGCGGCATGCCGGTCACCTCGCCGATCTCCGCGTGGCTCATGCCGGCGGCGTAGGTCAGCGTCAGGCAGGTCCGCTCGGCCGCGCTGACCCTGGCCATCAGTTCCGGGACCAGCACCTCCGCTTCGACCGCTCCGCGCGGGTCGTAGCCGGCTTCGGGCGGCTCCGCCATCACGCGCTGGCGGCCGTGTTTACGTCCGTGCTGCAGGAACTGCCGGTAGGCGATCGAGTGCAGCCAGGACGACAGCCTGCCGGCGGACTTCAGCGAATGCAGCTTGCGGTATGCCAGCAGGAAGGTGTCCTGCGCCAGGTCGTCGGCCGTGCCGCGGTCACCGTTGAGCAGGCGGCCGAGAAAACCGCGGATGGCGCCCTGGTGGCGCTCCACGATCAGCCGGAACGCCTCCGGGTCGTCAAAACCGGTGACGCGCGCCACCAGTTCCTGGTCGGATATCACGCCCGCTGCGCCCTCAGTCCCTGTTCATCCTCCAGACCAGCAGGAAGGCCAGTCCCAGCATCAGCGGGAACACCGCGACGGCGCGCAGGCCGTTGACGACCTGGTCGATATCGAAGAACAGGCTGCACAGGAAGGTTGCGATGCCCAGCGCAAGGAAGACGACGCCGCGCCGCAGGTCACGCATCTTCGGGTTGACCGCCGCGCCGAGCCGATCGAGCATCTCGGGCGTGAAGTCCTTGCCCGCTTCGATGGCTTTCTGAACCGTTTCCATGATCCCGGCGCGGTTGCGATGGTTCCAGTAGAAATAGGCAATGAGTATGAAACCCAGCACGATGAACAGCGTAATGGGGACCATGATTCCCGGATCGTTCATTTTATTTCTCCTGTTTGCTTGAGCGTGGTACTGCCCATGAGATGCAGCCTCGCCGCGAAATGGATGCATCGCAGTTTCAACTGGTTGCGCCGCGGGCGCGGACTGTGCCAGAGGCGGTGTTTCAGCCAGCCCAGAATATCGTTACCGGCACGCTGTCCTGCTGCAGCACCACGCGCACCGGGTATTGGCTTACGGGCCCCGGCTGCAGCGCGGCCTCGATTACCCGACGTTTCTCCTCACCGAATATCAGCAGGCAGATTTGACTGCTGGCCAGCAGCGCCTTTGGGGTCAGACTGATCCGGCGGGCCTCCAGCTGCGGGGCCTGAAGGTACTCCAGCGGCTCCGTGCTTGCGAGCGCTGCAGACAGGTCCGGGCTTTGCGGAAACAGGGATGCGGTGTGGCCGTCCTCACCCATGCCCAGCACCGTGGCGTCGAAATGCGCCGGCAGGCTGCCGGGCGGAATCAGGCTGCACAGGGTCGCGCCGGACGCCGGTCCCTGCAGCAGTTCTTCGCGGATCATGCGTTCGTTGCGGTCCGGGTGGTCCAGCGGCACGTCGCGCTCGTCGCTGGGCACGATGGTGACCCTGCTCCAGTCCAGCAACCTCTCCCGCAGCTGGCGGAACATCGGCGCGGGCGTCGTGCCGCCGCTGACGACAAGAGCCGCAGCGCGGCGCGCCTCGATGGCGGACTCGAGGATTTCACCCAGTTCGGCGGCCAGGGTCAGCGCCGCAATTTCACGATTTTCGAAAGCCCTGAATTCCGGCGCATTGTCTTCAGACATTGGGGCAGCACCACTCCCGGTTGTCGCGGTCGAGCAGGCGGACCGAGTCGGTCGGCCCCCAGGTGCCGGCCACGTATGGCTGCGGCTTCATTTCCTGCTCGGCCCAGCTGTCGATGATGCCATCGATCCATTTCCAGGCGCTTTCGACCTCGTCGCGGTGCATGAACAGCGCCGGGTCACCCCTCAGCACTTCCATCAGCAGGCGCTCGTAGGCGTCCGGGTAGCGCTTTTCGTAGGTATCGGAAAAACTCAGGTTCAGCGGCAGGGAGCGCAGCTTGAAGTCGCCCGGCCCCGGAACCTTGGTGACCATGCTCAGCTCGACGCCTTCGTCCGGCTGCAGGCGGATGGTCAGGCGGTTGGCCTCGGCCTTGCCGGAGCCTCGCGGAAAAATGGAGTGCGCGATCGGGCGGAACTGGACGACGATTTCGGAGGCTTTGCCGGTCAGCCGCTTGCCGCTGCGCAGGTAAAACGGCGTGTCCGCCCAGCGCCAGTTGTCGATTTCCGCCTTGATCGCGACAAAGGTCTCGGTGTCGCTCTCCTGGCCGTCCAGTTCGTCCCGGTAACCGGGCACCACCCGGTCGCCGATCGCGCCCGAGCGGTACTGGCCGCGCACCGTGACACGCTCGACGGTCTCGGGCGTGATCCGGCGCAGGCACCTGAGAACCTTGATTTTTTCGCTGCGGATGTCCTCGTGGTGCATGCTGGCCGGGGCTTCCATCGCCACCAGGCACAGCAGCTGCAGCATGTGGTTCTGGACCATGTCGCGCAGCGTGCCGGTACGGTCGTAAAAGTCCGCGCGCCCGCCGGTTCCGAGGTCTTCGGCCACGGTGATCTGAACGTGGTCGATCGCGCCGCGCCGCCACAGCGGCTCCATCAGGGAATTGGCGAAACGCAGCGCCATCAGGT
This sequence comes from Lysobacterales bacterium, assembly GCA_036351575.1. Classification (GTDB taxonomy): domain Bacteria; phylum Pseudomonadota; class Gammaproteobacteria; order Xanthomonadales; family SZUA-36; genus JABDPF01. The sequence goes on from JAZBPJ010000109.1 coordinate 5,492, forward strand.
TCTGCACGGTCTCTTTGCCGAGGTAGTGATCGATGCGAAAGATATTGTGTTCCCGAAAGTACCGTCCGACCTCGTCGTTGATCTGGCGGGCCGAATCGAAATCCTGCCCGACCGGCTTCTCGAGCACGATGCGCGTGTTTTCGCCAACGACGCCGGCGCCGGACAGGTGGGCGGCGGCCGGTCCGAACAGCGAAGGCAGCGTGGCCAGGTAAAACACGCGGATGTGTTCCGGCTTTTCATCCAGCAGGGACACCAGGCCGGACCAACCCTCTTCGGAAGTTACGTCCTGCTGGTGATGGTGCAGGCGTGCCGCGAAGCGTTCCCAGACCCGCTGGTCGAAATCGCTTTCAGGCAGGTGTTCCTGCAGCGCCGCTGCGACCAGTTCGACGAATGCCTCTCTCTCGAAGTGCTTGCGCGAAGACGCGATAATGCGGCTTCCTTCGCCCAGCTGCCCGTCCGCATCGCGGTGGAACAGCGCGGGCAGCAGCTTGCGCTTCGCGAGATCGCCGGTCCCGCCGAAAATGACGAGATCGAAGGGCTTTGCGGGTATGAACTCGGACATTCGGTTTCTCTCCCTGCCGGTGTTTTCTGAATCTTACTGCAAACCGCGCCGCGGCTGGCGGCCGGATGCCGTACCCGGCGCTTCGGTGTATGATCCGACAGGTATCCACACCATGACGGAAAACCCCATGAACAAGCCTTTCCGCTTTACTTTTTTTGCGCTATCGGGCGCCGCCGTACTGGCGTTTGCCATCGCTCTGCCCGCGACGGTTTTCGCGGCCCACCACGGGCAGCCGCCCGGTTTCGCCGACTTCGATACGGACGGTGACGGCTTCGTCAGCGAGGAAGAGTTTCTCACGCTGCGCGCCGCGCGGATGAAGGCGCGCGCCGAAGCGGGCGGAAAGATGAAGGGCCAGGCCAGCGCGCCGCCGTTCAGCGAGGTCGACAGCAATGGTGACGGCAAGCTGGACGAGGCGGAGTTCACGGCCGGGCGCGAGGCGCACATGCAGGCCATGCGGGGACAGCACGGCAAGGGGAAAGGACACGGCGCGGGGCACGGCAAGCACGGCAAGGGCATGAAGATGCCCACGTTCGGTGACCTCGACCTGGACGGCAATGGCTGTATCGACGCGGACGAGTTCGCCGAGCACCAGGCCGAGCATCACGGCAAGCGTCACGGGGCGCCCAAAGACGCCGAGTGATCTGGCCGGTTCGGCTCAGTGCGGCGGGAGTTCCGTCTGCAGCGCGATGATGTCGAAACGCACTTTTGAAATCGTGTAGCGATCGGCGGAGCCCTCGCTGCGCCAAAAGCCCCTGCTGTCAGTGGTCTGGCTGAAGCGGTAGATCAGCACGCGGCCCCGGTGGTCGATGCTGTAGCGGTCCAGTTGGCGGGCCTCGTTGTCCATCAGGTCGAACCCCAATGCCTGGTCGAGGCGCGGGTTGGCAAAGGCCATGCCGCCCCCGGCTTCGGGCGTGTAGCCGAAATATTCTTTGCCGACGGTGGCGTCACCCTGTCCTTCGAGCGGCGAGAGGTCCGTCGTTGAAAAAGTCACGCCGGCGGGGATCACGCTGATCTCGAGCCCGCTTGCCAACCTGGTGCTCCCAAAATCGAATTTCGCACGGGAGGCATCCAGAGCCGTGACGCTGCCGCCTCCCAGGACCCGTGCGCGGTTATCGCCCAGCCGCACATGCAGGGCCGTGTTCTCGTCAATGCCGAAACCCCGGGATTGTCCCGTGGCGGCCAGCGCGCGCACCAGCCGGCCCAGTCGCGCCTTGCGGTCGAAATGCTGGTCGACGACGCTTTCAGGCAGAAAACCGAGTCCGCGGGAAAGGTACAGCCGCCCGCTGTCCTGGTCCTCGGTGTCGCTGTAATCACTGGCGAGCGGTTCCAGGAGCGCAGTAAAACTGATTCCCCCCGCGATCATGTCGCGGCTCATGATCGCCGCGCCGGCGCTGCTGCCGCCGACCACGGCTCCATGGGCAAGCCGTTCGCGGATGAGGGCCAGGAGGGGTGACTCCCGCCCATCCTCGCCCAGCAGGGTTTGCGAGATGCGCATCTGGTCGCCGCCCGTGAACCAGAAGCCTGCCGCGTCGGAGACGGCGGACACGGATTCCGCGTTCCAGGCGTTTTTACTCCAGGCGCTCTCGTCCACGTCCGCGGTGGCGTCGTCGTCCCGGACTGCCAGGGGATAGACGGCGATCCGGTCGCGGGACAGGCCGTATTTTTCCAGGCTGCGGACAAAATCTGCGGCCGATTCAGCGGGCCGGCCGCTGGCGGCCGGAATGATCACCATTTTGCCTTCCGGCAGCATGGCGTCGACCAGCGCCCGGTGCACCGCCGCGTTGTCTTCTTGCAGGGCGCCGCCGACGATCAGC
>JAZBPJ010000110.1:0-6272 GCA_036351575.1 Lysobacterales bacterium
AGGCAGTGAGAATTATTCTCATTGATTAACCCCCCATCATTTGCCATAGTCCCAGCCTTCGCTCGCCAAGATTTAAAAATGAAAAATGACTAGCCCAAGCAAGCAAAACGAGCTTTCCAATGGGCAAAGTAGCGGGGACGGGTGGTACCTGCTTTTTGGCTGCTGGTTGACTGCCTCCGTGGCAACACTTGGAAGTCTTTTCCTCGACAAGGCTCTTGGAATGGAGCCCTGTTCGCTATGCTGGTACCAACGGATTTTCATGTATCCGCTGGCTCTCATACTGTTGACCGGGCTTCTTGTGCTGGATCGTCGTATCGCGTGGTATGGGTTGCCCTTGGCTTTTTTCGGCTGGATGACAGCTTTTTACCATTTGCTGATGTATGTTGGTATCGTCCCCGAATCGCTGCAACCCTGCGGCAGCGGGCCGTCTTGCGTACAAGATGATCTGGGTTTATTTGGATTCGTCAACATCCCGATGCTGTCTTTGCTCTCCTTCTCGGTTGTCATCGGCTTGCTTCTTATGTTCATGCACAGGACAAGAACGTGAAAAGAAACATTTTGATCCTCGCGGCTGCCGCGGTCATGGTTGGCGGATTTGTAATCGCCATGCTCGCTGTTGAAAGCCGCGACACGAGCAACGCTCAAGTAACGGCAAAAACGAATTTCTCAAGGCTGATCAGAGAGCACTCACCCATGGCTGGAATGGAAGATGCTCGGGTCACTATTGTGGAGTTCTTCGATCCCGCCTGTGGCACATGCCGTGCCTTTCATCCCTTCGTCAAGGGAATCCTGCGTGACAATCCAGGAAGAGTGAATCTGGTCGTTCGATACCTGCCGCTTCACCCGGGTTCAGCGGATGTTGTGAAGATACTCGAAGCAGCTCGACTTCAGGGCAAGTTCTGGGAGGCGCTGGAAGCCGCTTATGCCACCCAGGGGATGTGGACAGTCAATCACCAGGCATATCCAGATTTGTTCTGGAGAAGCATGTCGAGTGTTGGACTTGATCCTGAGCAAGTCTCAAGGGATACGCAAAGTTCAGCAGTCTTGCAGAACATTCAGCAGGACATGGATGACGGGCGCGCGCTGGGTGTAGACAAAACTCCGGGCTTCTTCGTCAACGGCAAGCCGTTGATCGAATTCGGGCAAATGCAGTTGCTTCAATTGGTAAATGAAGCGCTGGAGCATGAGTACGGAAGCCAATCACAACAGGAAGGTAAGTAGTAAAACCCATGGGCAATGACATCGCCCGGTTCACAATGGGCGGGGACGTTTGACAAAAACAGGAAATGGAAATGGACACCTACTCGGTATTGCGATGGGGTGTGGCGCTGGTTGGGGCCGTGCTGCTTTTTGAGGCGGTGCGGGCGTTGCTTACCGGTTACACCCACGGGTACTACCGCTCGCACGTGTACCACAGGCGTGAAAATGCCGGCCGCTATTACCTGTGGGTTGGCGGCCGGGCGGGCCTGGGCGCCCTGGCCATTGCAGCGGCGCTGATGCTGTAAATCGCATACCGCGTCTCAGCCGATCAGTACCGGCGCCTTGCGCAGATATTCCTCGCTCGCGACCTGCTTCACGAGGAAGTCGGCAACGTCGGCCCGCGCGATGGTGCCGGAACGCCAGTCGGCGGGGTCGAGCAAGACCCGGTAGCGGTGCGTGGCCGGGCGATCGGTCAGGATGACGGGCCGGGCGATCGTCCAGGCGAGATCACTGGAGCGGATCAGGTGCTCCTGCACGTTCTTGTCGTCGTAGACCCGGCCGAGGACGGCGTTGAAGCCGAGGTTGTAAAGGCATCCGCCCTGATTGCGGCTGTCGCCCGCACCGAACCCCGTGAGCGCGACGAGCCGCGAAACGCCTTCGGCCTGCATTGCCTCGACGAGTACCCGCGTCGCCTTCGAAAAGAGTTCCGTGCCCCGAACGATCATTTCTGGCCCGGTTGTCACGCCGAGCGCCTGGATGACCGCATCCATGCCGGAGAGCGCCCGGCGAACATCGGCCGGCTCGGTCGCGTCGCCCGCGAACCGCTCGAGGTTCGGGTCGTCGATGCAGATTTGATCGGCCGAGCGCGCGAATGCCCGCACGTGGTATCCCTCCTCCAGCGCGCGTTTCACCGTTTCAAGCCCGGTGCCGCGGCTGGCCCCGATCACCAGGATGTTCGCCATGATCGTAACTCGCCCGTTGTTGCAAACATCCATTGTACAAGCAAAGAAGGCTTCGTCCTGGAGGCATTCATTGCCGCCCGGGCCTGCCTGTAGCAAAATCGGTGGATCAACCGCTTCAGCAGACCAGGGAATCCACCATGAAATACGCAGCGCTCATCGTCATTCTGGCATTGGTCCAGTACACCTGGTTCAGCATGCGTGTCGGCTCCGGACGGCTCAAATACAAGGTCGATGCGCCCAGTACTTCAGGCGACGAGACCTGGGAGCGGCTGTACCGGGTGCAGATGAACACGCTGGAGCAACTCGCGGTGTTCATACCGGCGATTTTCCTGTTCGCGATCTACGCCAGCGCCACCTGGGCCTGGGTGCCGGGCGTCGTGTACCTGGCCGGCCGCCAGGTTTACGCCATGGAGTACGTCAAGGACCCGAAAACGCGGGCGCCCGGCATGGGACTGACCCTGCTGGCCAACGCCGTGCTGCTGGTCGGCGCCCTGGTGGGCCTGGTGCTCGATATTTTCTGACACAAAAAAGCGCTCCCGGCAATGCGGGAGCGCTTTCTCGGTAAATGCTTACTTGAGTGCCTTGCTTTTCGGGAGTGCGCTTTTTACAAATATTTCTGCTGTGCCGATGAAAGCCTCCTCGTCAATCGTGGCGCCGACCAGGATGAACTCGTTGTAGCCGTCGATTCTGAGGCCATCAAGTGACTTGATGGCATCCAGGTCGAACTTGGCGACAAAGTCGCCGCGGTCATCGGCTTTCCAGCTTTGGATTTCAACGCCGTTCAGGTGAACCGAATACACGTCGACCAGCCAGTAATCGATAGTGGTATGTACCGTGACGACTTCACCTTTGCTGCCCAGGTTCAGCACGTTGGGTGAAATCTGGATTGAGATATCGAATGCCTGCGCGCTGGTGCTGAACAGCAAAAACAGCAAAAGAGTGATGAACGGTGCACGCACCGCCAGGGGAAGCGAATTGCCCATGGTAGTCTCCTCGTAAGACGCCGGCGTCCTTGCCGGCGAATACCAGACTAGCAGTGCATGCCTTAACCGCAGATTAATCCCTCGCGGTGACGGCTGGGCTGACGTGCGGCAGGCCCTGTTCCTGTGCCCGCCGGTTCAGGGCCTCGACCTGATCGCCGAGGATGCGTTCCTTCTGCACCATTAACAGTTCGTGTTCGGACTTCAGGTCAGCGAGGCGGTCCAGTGCGCCCTGCGTGACGGGTGCGCCGGTGCCCGCGATGACGTCGAGCAGAAAGCGGACCTGGCCGGCCAGCATGGTTTCCCAGGCATCCTCGTCCTCGAGGGTCTGGTGCTTGGCTTGAATGACCGCTCGGTCCCAGGCGTCGACGGCTTCGACGATGCCTGCGCCGGCTTGCTGCAGCACTTCGTCGGACGGGTGATTGTCCATCAGCTTCGCGGTCTGTTCGCGCACGCTGCGCAGTTCGTCCAGCCCGGTCAGCAGGTCGTCGAGCAGCGCCGCGGTCTCGTCCATGCGCGCGTGCCAATCCTGCAGTTCGGCCTCGCTGGCTTCCTGCCGGGGGTCGTGCAGCCACTCGAAACCGGTCTCGGCGCTGTAACCGTTCGCGGTCACCCGCGCGGTGTAGCGCCCCGCGGGTACTGGAGGTCCGCGAAAACCGGCGAACAGCGTGATGTCGTTCACGCAGGGAAAAGGCTGCGCATCGCCGCGCCAGTTCCAGTGGTTCAGGCCCTTCTTCGCCGGCGGATACGTGGGCTCGTAGGGGCGGCGCGGGTCGGAGTTGCGCAGCAGGCAGCGTTCCTGCTCGCTCTCGGTGCTCTGGAACCGCCGAACGACCTCACCATCGGCATCGAGAATTTCGATTTGCAGCGGTTCCTCGCCTTCCTTTGCCGCGGCCTCGTCGAGCAGGTAGTAGATGCGCACGCCCGAAGCCGGGTTTTGCGCTTCGAAGTCGTCCCCGCGCCATCCGCGGTTGTCGAAATCGAAGGTTTGCGCGGCGGTGAACACCTGTAGCGGTTCCCCCCCGATGCCGCCGGCCGCGGCCTGCACCATGAACAGGTCGTCCAGCACCCAGAATCCACGCCCCTGGGTGGCGGCCACCAGTGCGCCCTGGCGCACGGCCAGGTCGGTGATCGGCACCGGCGGCAGGTTGAGGTCCAGCGATTGCCAGTTGTCGCCGTCATCGAAGGAAACGAACATGCCGGCCTCGGTGCCGGCGTACAGCAGGCCCGCGCGTTCCGGGTCCTCGCGCACCACGCGCACGAAGGCGTCGTCGGGCAGGCCCTTGTCGATGCGCTTCCAGCGCTTGCCGTAGTTCTCGGTCTTGTAGATGTAAGGCGAAAAGTCGTTGAGCTTGTACGCGGTGACGGCCAGGTAGACGGTTCCGGGTCGATTCGGGCTGATCTCGATGGCGTTGATCATCGCCTCGCCCCTGTGCGGCGGGGATACGTCGTCCCAGCGCTCGCCGTTGTCGCGGCTCAGGTGCACCAGCCCGTCGTCGCTGCCGACCCAGATATAGCCCGGCTCCCAGGGGGATTCAACGATGGTGAGGATCGTGTTGTAGAACTCGGCGCCGACGTTCTCGGCGGTCAGGGGCCCGCCGTTGCGGCCCTGCTTTTCCGGGTCGTTGCGCGTCAGGTCTGCGCTGATTTCCTCCCAGCTGTGGCCGCGGTCCCTGCTGCGCAGCACCTTCTGGGTTCCGTAATAGATGACATCCGGCTCGTGCGGCGAGACCGCCACCGGCGGGTTCCAGTTGGCGCGGTATTTCAGGTCTTTCGAGTCCTTGCCGTACACCAGTTCCGGGTAGGGAATGATGATCCGTTCCAGGCCGGTTTCGCGGTCGAACTCGGTGAGCGTGCCGTTGATACTGGTGGCATAGAGCAGCCGCGGGTTGTCGGGGTCGAAGGCGACGTGCGCGCTCTCGCCGCCGCCCGGGTCCAGGAAGTCCGCGGCCCCGATGCCGCCGTAGGCGCTGCGCACGGGCAGGGAAACCGCGGTGTTGTCCTGCTGGCCGCCGTAAACGCGAAACGGAACCTGGTTGTCGGTCGACACGCGGTAGATCTGCGCGGTCGGCTGGTTGGTCTGCGTCGACCAGGTCTCGCCGCCGTCAAAGGTAATGGTGGCGCCGCCGTCGTTGCCGTTGATCATGTTACGGCTGTCGTCGGGGTTGATCCAGTGGTCGTGGTGGTCGCCGTGGGGTGTGCGGATCACGGACCAGGTCTTGCCGCCGTCGATGGATTTGAGAAACGGCACGTTCAGCACGTAGACCGTGTTTTCGTCCAGCGGGTCGGCCGCCAGGTGGATGTAGTACCAGGCCCGCGTGTGCAGCACGCGGTGGCCGTTGATCAGCGACCAGGTCTTGCCGCCGTTTTCGCTGCGCCACAGGCCGCCCTTTTCGGGTTCGGCCTCGATTAGCGCGTAGATCCGCTGCGGGTTGCTCGCGGACACGTCGACCGCGATCTTGCCGACCATCTCCGGCAGGCCGCCGCCCAGTTTCTCCCAGCTGTCGCCGCCGTCCGTGCTCTTGAAGATGCCGCCGTCGGTGCCGCCCGAGTGAATGAACCACGGCTTGCGGCCATGGTTCCACATCGCGGCGTACAGGATGCGCGGGTTGGACGGGTCCATGCGCAGGTCGGAAGCGCCGGTCTGCGGGCCGACCTTCAGCACGTTTTCCCAGGTCTCGCCGCCGTCCCGGCTGCGGAATATTCCGCGTTCTTCGTTGGGGCCCCATATCTGGCCCTGCACGGCGACGTGAACGATATCCGCGTCGCCCGGATCGACCTGGATCCTCGAGATCTGCCCGCTCTTTTCCAGGCCGATGTGTTTCCAGCTTCCGCCTCCGTCGGTGGACTTCCACATGCCGTCGCCGTGAGAAGTCGTCACGCCGCGGATCGGCGACTCCCCGGTGCCGACGTAGATCACGTTGTGATCGGATTCGGCCACGGCCACCGCGCCGATGGTGCCGACTTCAAAGTAATCGTCCGAGAGGTTTTCCCAGGTCCGGCCGGCGTTTTCGGTTTTCCATACACCGCCGCCGGTCGCGCCCATGTAATAAAGGTTGGGTTTGCCGGGCACGCCGGTGACCGCGGTCACGCGGCCGCCGCGCCACGGTCCGATATGCCGCCATTCGAG
>JAZBPJ010000111.1:0-2481 GCA_036351575.1 Lysobacterales bacterium
AACGTCATCCCGGAAAGCGTCGAAGACGCTTATCCGGGATCTCCCAGGCAACGGTTTGCCCCCTTTTGCCCTACCTCAGTCCTGAACACCCACCTCGTGAAACGTCACGTGGGTTGAGGCGGGTGGAATCTCCAGGCCCTCCTCCTTGATTCCCTCAAGATGAAACTCGATCGCCTCGTGCATGTTCGATTCGGTTTCCTCGATTGTCTTTCCGGTCGAAACACACCCGGGCAAATCGGGAGAGTAGGCGGAATATCCTGTCTTGGTTTTTTCAATGATGATCAGGTACTTCATTTTTTAATTCCCGCCTGCTTGTAAATGCTGTTTAGAGTTCCTGGCGCCAGTTCGTCATTTGCTTTACCCGAAACGGTTACTACACCGGCCTTGATCGGGTGCTTGAACTGCCGATGACTCCCTCTCATTCTAACCTGTCGCCAGCCCGCCCTAAAAATGCTGCGTAAATCTCCTACGGCTATTCCAGCCAAATCCCATCGCCTTTTCACAACCACCAGGCAAGCATTGAGCCTGGGGAAGGTCATAAATGTAAATATATTGTAAGTATGTTATATTTCGATTGGAATGAATCCAAGGCGCGTGCAAACTTTCGGAAGCATGGTGTTTTATTTAGCGAAGCTCGATCCGTCTTTTTCGATCAGAACGCGGTCCAGTTTTTCGACGATGAGCACTCAGAGATTGAAGATCGGTTCATTCTGCTGGGGCTCAGCAATCGGTTTCGCATGCTAATTGTTGTTCACGCTGAGCAAGAAGAGGGCGCGGTCGTTCGGATCATTTCCGCGCGGAAAGCGACATCGAAAGAAACCGGTTTTTATCTTAGAGGTGCCAGGTGAAAAAGGAATACGATTTCTCAAAAATGGAGTCGCGTAAGAATCCTTACGCACGTAAGCTCAAGCGCCAGGTCACGATCAGGATTGCCGAGGACGTGATCGAGTATTTCAAATCGCTTGGCGAGGAAACTGGAATTCCCTATCAAACCCTGATCAATCTGTACCTCTGGGATTGCATGGAAAACCAACGTAGGCCCGATCTGAGCTGGAACAAGTAAATGAAAAAAACCATCCTCGTCACCGGCGGCGCCGGCTACATCGGCTCGCACACCTGCGTCGAACTCCTGAACGCGGGTTACGACGTGATCGTTGTCGACAACCTCAGCAACTCGAAGGCCGAGGCGCTCGAGCGCGTCAAAAAGCTGACCGGCAAAGACCTGGTGTTCCACCACGCGGATCTGCGCGATGCAGCGGCGCTGGAACGCATCTTCGCCGCCGAAGGCATCGACGCGGTGATCCATTTCGCCGGCCTCAAGGCCGTGGGCGAGTCGGTCGAGAAGCCGCTCGAGTACTACGAAAACAACATCGGCGGTACCGCGAAACTGCTGCAGGCGATGCAGAAACGGGGCTGCCACAACATCGTGTTCAGTTCCAGCGCAACCGTCTACGGCGAACCCGACATCCTGCCGCTGCACGAGGACTGCCCCCTGGAAGCCGTCAACCCCTACGGCCGCACCAAGCTCGTAATCGAGCACATGCTCAAGGACCTGCACTCGGCCGAGCCCGCCTGGAACGTCTCCATCCTGCGCTACTTCAACCCGGTGGGTGCGCACGAGAGCGGCGATATCGGCGAAGACCCGCTGGGCATTCCAAATAACCTGATGCCGATCATCACCAAGGTGGCCATCGGTGAACTCGAGCAGCTGGCGGTTTACGGCGACGACTACGACACGCCCGACGGCACCTGCATCCGCGATTACATCCACGTGGTCGACCTGGCCAGGGGGCACATCGCCGCGCTGAAGAAACTGGAAGAGAACCCGGGCCTGCTGATACACAACCTGGGCACCGGCCAGGGGCAGTCCGTGCTGGACGTCGTGCACGCCTTCGAGGAGGTCACCGGGGCGAAGGTCAACCACCGCATCGCCGGCCGCAGGGCAGGGGACGCACCGGCCGTGTACAGCGACCCTTCAAAAGCCGAACGCGAACTGGGCTGGAAAGCGGAACTCGGCATCGAAGCCATGTGCCGCAGCGCCTGGCGCTGGCAGCAGCGGAATCCGCAGGGGTACTAGTTGATTGTTTCCGTCATCCCGGCCCCGGACAAATGCTGCGCATTTTTCAGGGGTGACGGGGGTAGTTAAAAGACCGTCACCCCGGAAAGCACGAAGTGCTTATCCGGGGGCCCAAGCCGCACTTCACTACTCGGCAATGCAGCCACACACAAACAATGAGCATTGACAAAGCCACAGTCCTGGTCACCGGCGCCGCCGGCTTTATCGGCTGCGAAGTGGCACTCAGGCTCCTCGCCCGCGGCGATACCGTCATTGGCCTGGACAACCTCAACGACTACTACGACGTATCGCTGAAAGAAGCCCGCCTGCAGCGCTTAGTGGACGCAAGCCTCGCGCGCGATCCAGGTCATAACGACTCCGTCATCCCGGAATTCGGCGAAGCCGAATATCCGGGATCTTCCCGC
>JAZBPJ010000112.1:0-10384 GCA_036351575.1 Lysobacterales bacterium
CCGCCTGAGAATTTATACCGGAACGTACGGCCGGTACTCCGGGTGCCACATGCACTTGCGCACCTGCTCCCGGATGTCGTCCGGCTCCTCGTAGCGCGCCAGGCCCGTGTCCCAGGCCACGCGGCAGACCGCGGCTGCAATGGACAGTGAAATCTGCCGGATCTTTTCGAGGTCGGGATACAGCGTTCCGGCCTGCAGTTCTTTGTCGGTGACCATGTGCGCCAGGGTTCGGGCCGCCGTGAAGAACATTTCGTTGGTGATGTGGCTCGCGCCGCTGACGATAGCGCCGAGGCCCACGCCCGGAAAAACGAACATGTTGTTGCCCTGGCCCGGAACGAAGATCCGACCTTTCAGGCGCACCGGTGCGAACGGGCTGCCGCTGGCGAAAATGGCCTTGCCGTCCGTCCACTCGTAAGCCTCGCTCGCCGTGCACTCGGACTTGCTGGTCGGGTTGGAGAGCGCAAAAATGATCGGGCGCTCGCAATGGCGGTGCATGGCCTGGACGATGTCCTTGCTGAAGCTGCCGCGCATCCCGCTGGCTCCAATCAGAACGGTCGGTTTCACTCGCTCGATCAGTGTGGCGAAATCCGCCGGCTCGTCGTCGCGCATGTAAGGTTTCTTGTGCGCCTGGAGTTTGCCCTTGCGCTTGGAGGTTACCAGCCCCTTGGAATCGCACATCCAGACCCGCTTGCGCGCTTCGTCCATTTTCAGTCCGTGCTCATCCGCCATTCCCGCGCAGATCATGTCGGCGATACCCACGGACGCGGAGCCCGCACCGTAAAACAGGATGCGCTGGTCGCACAATTCCGTTTCCATATAGCGCATGGCCGCCAGCAGCCCCGCCAGCACGACCGAACCGGTACCCTGGATGTCGTCGTTGAAACACAGGACCCGGTCGCGGTAACGCTCCAGCAAGGGGAACGCCTTGTCATTGGTGAAGTCTTCCCACTGAATCAGAACACTGGGCCATTTCTCGGTGGCTGCCTGCACGAACTCGTCGACCAGTGCATAAAACTCATCGGGCTTGATGCGCCGGTGCGTCATGCCGAGGTACAGCGGATCGTTCAGCAGCTCTTCATTGTCGGTGCCCACGTCCAGCAGTATGGGCAGCGTGCGGTTCGGGTGCAGACCCGCACCGGCCACGTAAAGAACCAGCTTGCCGATCGGTATGCCCATACCGTTGGCGCCGAGGTCACCCAGCCCCAGGATGCGGCTGCCGTCGGAGATCACGATAATGTCCACATCCTTCGCCGGCCAGTTATCCAGCACTTCGCGCACGTGGCCACGGTGCCGGCGCGTGAGGTATATGCCGCGGTTCTTACGGTAAATGTGGCCGAACTTCTGACAGGCTTTACCCACCGTGGGCGTGTACATGATGGGCGTCATTTCCTGCAGGTTTTCCATCAGCACCCGGTAAAACAGGGTCACGTTGCGGTCAGCGATGCCCGTCAGGTAGATGAACTTGTCGAGCGGGTTCATGTGCTGGTGATAGTTCTCCATGATACGGAGGACCTGCTCCTCCATGTCGGCGGTGAACGGCGGCAGCAACCCCCTCAGGCCAAGACAGTCGCGTTCTTCAAGCGTGAACGCCGTGCCCTTGTTCAGCCAGGGATTGTTGAGGATGTCCAGCCCTCTGGATTTGACTTTCAGGGGGTCGTGGACCTGGGGAAGTACGAGAGACTTGGGAAGCTTGTCGGACATGATGACGCTCCTGTTTTCGCGATTGCGCGAAATGTGGATGATCGTCCCTATTTTAGTCCTTTGACGCTTGCCGGTTGGTTAATCCAGGTCACTCAAACCGGACATCGCCGGGAGCAAACTGCCCCCGGCTGCCTGCACTTCAAACCGCGCCTCAGCGTTCCTTCGACCGGTACTCGAAGGCGTAGTACAGCACCGGGATCACCACCAGCGTGAGCAGGGTGGATACCAGGATGCCGAAGATCAGGCTGACCGCCAGGCCGCTGAAGATCGGGTCGTCGAGAATGAAGAACGCACCGGCCATCGCGGCGATACCGGTCAGCGCGATCGGCCGCGTCCGCACGGCGCCGGCTTTGACCACCGCGTCCGACAGGCGCGCGCCGGCCGCCACCTCGTGGTGGATGAAATCGACCAGCAGGATGGAGTTGCGCACGATGATGCCGGCCAGCGCGATCATGCCGATCATCGAGGTCGCGGTGAACTGCGCCCCCAGCAGGGCGTGGCCCGGCATGATGCCGATCATGGTCAGCGGGATCGGCGCCATGATGATCAGCGGCACGCTGTAGGAACGGAACTGCGCCACGACCAGCAGGTAGATCAGCACCAGCCCCACCGCGTAGGCCAGGCCCATGTCGCGGAAAGTCTCGTAGGTGATCTGCCACTCACCGTCCCATTTCAGGCTGGGCAGCCAGGGTTCCGAGGGCTGGCGGATAAGAAACTGCGCAATACCGCCCGGCTCGTCCGCGTCCGGAAGCGCGGACGCGATGGCGGCCATGCCGTAGAGCGGGCTGTCGAGTTCCCCGCTGAGGTCGCCCGTCACCATCACCATCGGCAGCAGATCCTTGTGATAGATCGCCCGCTCGCGCGTGGTGCGCGTGAAGTGCGCTACCTCGGACAGCGGCACAAGCTCACCGGCCGAGTTGCGCACGCGCAGGTGGGCGATGACATCCGGATCGGCTTTTTCGCCTTCTTCCAGTTCCAGGCGGATCGGGACGGGCCGGCGGCTGTTCTCGGTGTGCAGGTAGGACGCGTCTTCGCCCTTCATGGCGGTGGCGATGGCCGCGACGATGGCCGACTGGCCGACACCCAGCCGCGCGGCGCGCGCCCGGTCGACCGACACCAGCAGGCGCGGCTGCGGCGCTTCGAGCGTATCGTCCACGTCGACGATGTCCTCGGTGCCCTCGAAAACCGCTCGCACCTGGCGCGCGGTCGCCTCGCGCTGCTCGGCGGTGGCGCCGTAGATCTCCGCCACCAGCGGCGCGATCACCGGCGGCCCGGGCGGCACCTCGACGATCTTGACGTTCGCATCAAAGCGCGCGCCGATGGCCTGCAGCGGCTGCCGCACGCTCATCGCTATTTCGTGGCTCTTGCGGTCGCGGTCGGACTTGTCCACAAGGTTGACCTGGATGTCCCCCTGGTGCGGCTCGGAACGCAGGTAATACTGGCGCACCAGCCCGTTGAAGTTGATCGGGGCCGAGGTGCCGGCATAGGTCTGGAAGTTAGTGACCTCGGGTACCTTCGTCAATTCCAGGCCCAGTTCATCCAGCACGCGCTGCGTCTGCTCGACCGGTGTGCCCTCGGGCATGTCCACGATGACCTGGAACTCCGACTTGTTGTCAAAAGGCAGCATCTTCAGCACCACCCACTGCACCGCGACCATGCCGATGGACAATGCGATAAGCACCAACACCGTCGCCAGCATGGCGAGCCGCCTGCCACGGCCTTTACGCCCGTTAAGAAAGGGCCGGACCCGCGTGTCGAACTGGCGGTAGAGCCACTGGTAGAGCTTGTCGTCCTGCTCAACCTCGTGGCCGTGGTCGCCCTCGAATTGCCTGGCCTGCCTGGCAAACACGCGGTAAAACAGCCACGGCGTGAAAACGAAGGCCACCAGCAGCGAGATCAGCATGCCCATGCTGGCGTTGATGGGAATCGGCGCCATGTACGGACCCATCAGGCCGCTGACGAAGGCCATCGGCAGCAGTGCGGCGATCACCGTGAAGGTCGCCAGGATGGTCGGCCCGCCGACTTCGTCCACCGCGATCGGAATGGATTTCAGCAGCGACAGGCCGCTGATGTGCATGTGGCGGTGGGCGTTTTCGACCACCACGATGGCGTCGTCCACCAGGATGCCGATGGAAAAGATCAGGGCGAACAGCGACACGCGGTTCAGCGTGAACCCGTAAGCCCAGGATGCAAACAGCGTGATCGCCAGGGTTATGACCACCGCGGCGCCAACCACGACAGCCTCGCGCCAGCCGAGCGTGACCCAGACCAGCACGATGACCGAGAGCGTCGCGAAGATCAGTTTCTTGATCAGCGTCTTGGCCTTGTCGTCGGCGGTGGCGCCGTAATTGCGCGTAATGGTGGCGTGCATGCCGTCCGGCACCAGCGCGCCCTGCAGCTGTTCAAAACGTGCAATGACGGCGTCGGCCACGTCGACGGCGTTCGTGCCGGGTTTCTTGGCCACGGCCATCGTCACGGCGGGATGCTGCATGCCGGCGGAAAGACCGAGTTCGTTGGCCGGGCCGAGACCAAACGTGACCAGCGACTGCGGCAGGTCCGGTCCGAGTTCGACCGTCGCCACGTCGCGCAGGAACACCGGGCGCCCGCCCTCCTGCACACCGACCACGAGTTCGGACACTTCTTCCGGCGTGCTCAGGAAGGTTCCGGCCTGCACCAGCACGTCCTGGTTGCCCGCGGCGAACGAACCGGCGTTGGCGGAAGCGTTGGCGCTGGCCAGCGCATTACGCAGCTGCTGCAGGTCGATGTCGTAACCGGAGAGCCTGGTGGGGTCAAGGCGCACGCTGACGACACGGTCCGGCCCGCCGGACGTATCGATGTCGCGCGTTCCGGGAACCCGCTGCAGCTCGGTTTCGATGGTGTGGGCCACGCGGCGCAGCTCGTAGGCGCCGACGTCCGGGTCTTCGCTCCACAGGGTGCCGGTCACGATCGGCACGTCGTCGATGCCGCGCGGCTTGATGAGCGCGGGCATCACGCCGATGTTCTGGGGCATCCAGTCCTGGTTGGAGTAAACCGCGTTGTACAGCCTGACGATGGCCTCGTCGCGGGTTTCACCCACCTCGAACTGCACGGTCAGGGTGCTGTTGCCCGGCATGGAAACCGAATAAATGTGCTCCACCCCGTCGATTTCCGACAGAATTCGTTCCATCGGTGTGCTGACGAGCTGCTCGACCTCGCGCGCGGTCGCGCCGGGGTAAGCGATAAAGACGTTGGCGAAGGTGACATCGATCTGGGGTTCTTCTTCGCGGGGCGTGATGATGACCGCGAACAGGCCCATCAGGAGACCCACGAGGGCCAGCAGGGGCGTGATCTCGGTCTGCAGGAAGCGCCTGGCCAGCGCGCCTGAGATACCCAGCTTCGGGCTGTCGCTCTTATCGCTGCTCATTTGCTGTCACCTTATTCGCGGCTGCCCAGCAGGACACGGCGAGCGGCGTCACCGTCGATGACCACCCGCTCACCTTCCTCCAGGCCGGCCAACACCGAGATTCGACCGTCATCGAGTTCACGGCCAAGGCGTATCTGGCGCAGTCTCAGGCGGTCTTCCTGGTCCAGCAGGTAAACCGCCGTGAGTTCACTGCGCCGAACCAGGGCCGAAGCCGGTATCAGCAGCGCCTCGTCTTCGCCGGTGATGAAGCGCACCTTGACCCACATGCCGGGATAGATGCCGTGTTGCCCCTCGGCCAGGCGAATGCGAACGCGGAACGTATGCGTGCCCGCATCGGCGTAGGGGAAAATCCTGATTTTCTGCGCCTGCAGCGTCTCGCCGCCGGGCAGGTCGACCATGGCGCCGCCATCACGCCGCAGCGCGGCAATATCATGCTGCGGAACATCGGCCACCACGCGCAGGTGCTCCAGCGAAAGCCCGGTCATCAGCGGTGTGCCGACGGTGGCCATTTCGCCCAGTTCCACGTGGCGCTCGACCACGATGCCGGCAAACGGTGCGCGCACCAGCGTGTTTTCATACTGTTCCTTCGCACCCAGCAGCGCGCCCCGGGCCGCTTCGACGCGCGCCCGGGTCGACTGCAGGTCTGCCGTGGCCCGGTCCATGTCCGCCCTGGAAATCCGCTCCTGCGTGTACAGCCGCTCGATCCGCTCGTGGCTGGCCGCGGCTTCTTCGAGTCGCGCCTGCGCTTCCTGCAGGGCCGCCTCGGACTGCTTGAGGTCCGCCGCCGCCTGTTGGTTGCGGAAACGCACGATAACATCGCCGCGCTCGACATAGTCGTCAACGTCGAACGGCAGTTCTTCGATGCGGGCCGAAACCTGGGCTGAAACGGTGGATTGATGAATGGCCTCGACGAAACCGTCGAAACTGCGTTCCTGCGGTATGACCTCGTATGAGACTGCCACGGTGTCCATATCCTGTGCCGCGGCGGACGCCGCCAGCGCGAGGAACGAACAGGCCAGTACCACGATTTTCAAAATGCGGCGCGACAGGCCGCTGGTCTCTCGGTACCCGAGTGGCGCGTTGCTCTGCGATTTCACTGTTTGTATTCCTTCGTCCGCTTGGGACGGATATAAAATTAGATTATTCTAATATATAAAAATCTATATTAGCAATATCTGTAATAAGAACGGCCGAGATCAAAAGGCTGAATCGCAGTATAGCGCCGTTGGCCGCGGGTCATCTCGCATCAGCCTCGGGTTCCTTCAGGCAATCAACGGGTCCAGCGCTTTCAGCAGTCGATCCACTTCTTCCTTTGACGTGTAGTGCACGAAGGAGGCGCGCACCACGCCATCCGCCATGTCGTAGCCCAGCGCCTCGACCAGGCGGTAGGCGTAAAAATCCCCGGCGCCGACGCCGATCCCCTGTTTTGCCAGCGTCGCGGCGATCTCATGCGAGGATTGCCCATCGACGCTGAACGCCACGGTAGGCGCACGCTCAGCCGCCGCCCTTCGCCCGATCAAGCGTACGCCCGGCCTGGCGTCGAGGTAATCCAGCAGGGGCTGCAGCAGCTCCGTTTCCCGGGCGCGGAACAGTTCTTGAACTGCCGCGGCCTGCTCATGGGGCCCGGCCGTGGCTGCAAAATGTTGCTCGTACACTTCTTCCAGGTAGTCGACGACACCGTTCACGGCCGCGACCTGGGCATGGTCCGGCCCGGCGGGCGTGAAACGGTAAGCCGGTTTTTCCACGTTGAAAAAGTGGCCCTGGTACGGCAGGGATTCATTCAGCTCACGGCCCATGACCATCACCCCGAGGTGGGGACCGTAAACCTTGTAAAGCGAAAAGAAATAGATGTCTGCACCCAGTGCGTCGATATCCGGCAGGCCGTGCGGTGCAAAGGAAACGCCGTCCACGAGGGCCAGGGCCCCGGCAGCGTGCGCCAGGTCACAAATTTCTCGGACCGGATTGATACTGGCGACGATGTTCGAGCAGTGGGTGAATGCAACTGCTTTGCTGCGCTCGTTCAGAAGCGCTTCAAGGTCTTCGATGCGCAGTTCCGCGCTGGCCGGGTCCACGCGCCACTCCCGCACCGTGATGCCCGCTGTTTCCAGGCGCCGCCAGGCGCCGATATTGGCCTCGTGGTCCTGGTTGGTGACGATGACCTCGTCACCCGGGACCAGGTGTTCAGACAAAGCGCGCGCCACCACGTAGGTATTCATCGACGTGGACGGACCGAAATGCACCGCGTCCGCCTCGACGCCCAGCCAGGCGGCCAGGCGGGTTTTTGCCGCGTCCATGGCCTGGCCCGCTCGCCGGGACGGATCGAAGGCATGGTAGGGCTGCACCCTGGTCTCGCGGTAATAACGCCCGAGGCGCTCGATCACGTGGCCGCAGGCATAGGAACCGCCGGCGTTTTCAAAGTGGGCGAAGCCGTCCAGCGACGGTTCGCTGAAGGCGGGAAAGCGGGAGCGTACGAACTCGAGATCGAATGTCACTTTTATCTCCTTTGGCCTGGACCGGGCCGATTGAGCGCGGAAGGCTCCCTGACGATTGTCCCCGAAGCGCACCGGCCCGTGCAACGGCTTCGCTGCCGGCCGGCGCCGCCTGGCGGTCAGGCTTCTGGCTTCTCATGCTAAGCTGATCCGACCGAGCGAAAAGAGCCCCAGCATGAAAACACTTGATAAGCGCATCCTGAAAACAGCATTGACCGCAGCCTGCCTGACTGCCGCGTTCAGCAACGTCCACGCCCAGATTCATCCGTCTGCCGAGTCACTCTCGGATCTTTATCCCGGCAAGGCCTATTCGCCGTATGCCGGGCGCCGTTTTCCGGACCAGGTATTGTGGGGTGACACGCACCTGCACACGGGCCTCTCCATGGATGCAGGCCTGTTCGGCGCCCGCCTCGGACTGGACGAGGCTTACCGCTTCGCCCGCGGCGAAGAAGTCGTGGCCTCCAGCGGACAGCCCGTCCGGCTCAGCCGGCCGCTGGACTGGCTGGTGATCGCGGATCATTCCGACGGCATGGGCATGATCAATGACCTGGCGGCCGGCGCGCCCAACATCACGCGCTTCGAGCAGGGACAGCGCTGGTACGAGGGCCTGCAGGCCGGCGGTGAAGCCTCCGCGGCGGCGGCGCTGGACCTGATCACCACGTTCTCCCAGGGTGAGATGAACGAGGAGCTGCTCGGGCAGTATTCACCCGGCTCGAAAATTTATTCCTCGGTTTGGGACAAGGTCGTCGACGCGGCCGAACGCTTCAACGAACCGGGCCGTTTCACGGCGCTGATCGGCTTTGAATGGACCTCGCTGGTCGCCGGCAACAACCTGCACCGCAACGTGATTTTCCGCGACGACGCGGACCGGGCCGGCATGATCGTACCCTACACCACGCAGGCGCCGATCGGTTCCACCGATCCGCTGGACCTGTACAAGTGGATGGAAAACTACGAGTCGAAGACCGGCGGCTCAGCGCTGGCTCTGGCCCACAACGGCAACCTGTCCAACGGCATCATGTTCCCGGTCGACCGGCAGTACACCGGGCGCAAGCTCGATGACACTTATGTGCAGAAACGCGCCCGCTGGGAACCCATGTACGAGGTCACGCAGATCAAGGGTGACGGCGAAGCGCACCCGCTGTTGTCCCCGGACGATGCCTTTGCCGACTACGAGACCTGGGACGCCGGCAACCTCGACCTGACCGAGGCCAAGACCGCTGACATGCTGCAGGGCGAGTACGCGCGCGAAGCGCTCAAGAACGGCCTGCTGCTCGAAAAACGTCTCGGCACGAACCCCTACAAGTTCGGCATGGTCGGTTCCACCGATTCACACACCGGCCTGTCCACCGCGGAAGAAGATAACTTTTTCGGCAAGGCCAGCAACGTGGAACCCAAGCCGAGCCGGATGCAGCATCCCTTCGTGGATACCGACAAGGGCGTTGTCGAGGGTTACGAACTCGTGGCTTCCGGCTACGCCGCCGTCTGGGCGCAGGAAAACACCCGTGAAGCCATCTGGGACGCGATGGCACGCAAAGAAGTCTACGCCTCGACCGGTCCGCGCATCATCGTCCGCTTCTTCGGTGGCTGGGACTTCACCGCGGAAGATCTGAACAGCCGCACCCCGGCCTTCCGCGGCTACGAAAAGGGTGTGCCGATGGGCGGCGATCTGCGGAAACGCGAAAACGGCGGCGCGCCGACCTTCATGGTTTACGCACTGCGTGACGCCATCGGCGCCAACCTGGACCGCATCCAGATCGTGAAAGGCTGGCTGGACCGCAAGGGCAAGACCCATGAAAAAGTTTACGACGTGGCCTGGTCCGGTGACCGTGCACCGGGTGAAGACGGTGCGCTGCCGCCGGTCGGCAACACGGTGGACGTCGCCAACGCCAACTGGACCAACAGCATCGGCGCATCCGAACTGGCCACCGTCTGGACCGATCCGGACTTCGATCCCGATCAGTCGGCCTTTTACTACGCCCGCGTACTGGAAATCCCGACACCGCGATGGATTGTCTACGACGCCTTCCGGTTTGGTGTCGATATTCCCGAGGACGCGGAGACGACACACCAGGAGCGTGCCTACACCTCGCCAATCTGGTACACGCCATAATTTGCCCCGGTGAAAAAGGCGCTCGTGTTTTCACGGGCGCCTTTTTTTGTGACCATGGCCGTTCCAAGAAACGCGACAACCGAAACGAACGATGTTGAAAAAAGTCCTGACCGAACCCCTGGTTCACTTCCTGGTGCTGGGCGCCCTCCTGTTTTACGCTTATGACTGGCTCGGCGGCGAGACCGCGCCGCCGCCGGATGAAATCGTCGTCGACGACGCGCGTGTCGAGACGCTCAAAAACCAGTTCGAACGCAGTTGGCAGCGGCCGCCGTCAAGCCAGGAACTCGACGGCCTGGTCGATTCCTGGCTGCGCGAGGAAATCTTCTACCGCGAGGGGCTGGCGCTTGGCCTGGATGAGGGCGACCCGGTCGTGCGGCGCCGCATCGCACAAAAGATGGACTTCATTTCCGAGGGGCTGCTGGTCGAAGCGCCCGACGAGGAAACACTGCGCGCCTGGTTCGAGGAGAACAGCGATCGCTACCGGGTCGATCCGGTCTATTCCCTGAAGCAGGTCTATTTCGATCCCGGCCGTTTTGACGATGACTGGGCGGGCGCCGTCGCCGCGGCGAACGCACTGCTGGAATCAGGCGACGAACCGGAACCCGCCGCCGGGAGCCTGCTGCCCGCCACGATGGAGCGGGCGCCCGCGCGCGAGGTCAGCCGTGTATTCGGCATGAC
>JAZBPJ010000113.1:0-2494 GCA_036351575.1 Lysobacterales bacterium
ATCGAGTCGCCGGCGATTTAGAAAGCTGATCGAAGAACTGGCTTTTCAGCCCGTGTTCACGCGCTCCATGTCACCGTCCACCAGCGCCAGCACCCTCGGGTCCATCACCCGGAACCAAAGGGGCGGCACGTAGGCCAGCAGGAACATGCCGAAGTAGCCGCTGGGCAGTTGCGGAACGTCCTCGAAATGGCGCAGCGACTGGTAGCGCCGGGCCGCGTTGGCGTGGTGGTCGGAATGTCTCTCCAGGTGGAACAACACCAGGTTCGACGCCAGGTGGTTGGCGTTCCAGGAGTGCTGAGGCTGGCAGCGCTCGTAGCGGCCGTCCGGGCGTTTTTCGCGCAGCAGGCCGTAGTGTTCGACGTAGTTGGCGCTGGTCAGCTGCCACCAGGCGAACGCCAGCTGGATCAGCAGGAACGGAATGATGATGGCGCCGAACAGGGCCAGCAGTCCGCCATAGAACAGCGTCGACACCAGCCAGGACTGCAGGATCTCGTTGCGCCAGTGCCAGGCGCCGTGGCCCCTGCGCTGCAAGCGGTGTTTTTCCAGCCGCCAGGCCCGGGTCAGCCCCCCGGGGATCTCGCGCAGGGCAAAGCGGTAGATACTCTCACCGAACCGGGCGCTGGCGCTGTCCTCGGGCGTCGCGACCTGCGCATGGTGCCCGGCATTGTGCTCGCGTGTGAAATGCCCGTAAAACGCGACCGCCAGGGCGAGTCGGGCCGCCACCCGGTCGGCGGCTTCTTTCTTGTGCCCCAGCTCATGACCGGTATTCACTGCAAAACCGCCGACCGCACCCACCACCAGCGCAAGGCCCAGAGTACCCAACCAGCCGGGCTGTTGTGCCTGTACGAACCACGCGCTGCAGAACAGAACGATGAAATGCACTGGCACGGTCGCGTGGTTCAGCAGCCGGTAATAGGGGTCGCTTTCCAGTTGCGGCACGACCGCCTCGGGCGGATTGCTGCGGTCGTTCGAAAACAGGTAATCCAGCAAGGGAATGACCGTGTAGACGGCCAGCAACGGAATCCAGAGGGCCCACCCTTCACCGGTGAAAAACCAAAGCCCCATGCCGACAAAAGGAATCAGGGGAAAGAAGACCGAAAAAAGCCACAGGTAGCGCTTGCGGTCCCTGTATTCCAGGATGCCCAGGTCAGGATCGTTGTAGGTATACGTTTTCATGCATTGTTTGACCGAACTTGCCGAATTTGCATGGTGCCTGACTCAATGGCGGCCCAACAGAGCATGGCTTGACAGATCCTGGTCATTTAGTGACATTAGATACGTTTATGCACGATAAAGACCATAAATGGACCGTGCCCGCGGCCTACCTGAAACTGTTCCTGCAGCATGCCAAGGCCAGCGGAATTGCCCTGCAGACCCTTCTGCATGGCACCGGACTGGACGAGGATTCCCTGCTGGGCAGCAGTAAGGCCGTCGGCATCGATTCACTGCAAACCGTGCTGGACCGAATGACCGGCATACAGGGGGAAGGCTGGCACCTGGGATTGGCGGAAAGGCTCACGGTGCCGGCGCACGGCGCGCTGGGCTTCGCCGTGGTGACGGCACCGGACATTCGTGCTGCGATCGGGGTCCTGATCCGTTACCTCGGCATTCGCGGCCCCTTTCTGTGGCCCGCGGCGGCGCTCGAGGGTGAGCATTTCGTCATCCGGTTTTACGAATCGCTGGCCCTCGGACCGATACGCCGCCCAATGGTTGAACTGGCGTTGCTCTCCGTACAAGGCCTGATCGAAAGACCCCTCGGCCGGTCGATCAGCGGCAGCCGGCTTGCGCTCGCGATGCCGGAGCCGGCATACAGACCATTACTGGAAGAGGCTTTCCACTGCGACCTCACCTTCAACGCGCGGCGCCATGCGCTTCGTCTGCCCGCAGACTGGCTCGATGAGCCCTGCGCCCTGCACGACCAGGCCATGCACCGATACCTGCTGGGCCGATGCGAAGATGATCTCAGGGAATCGGCTGGCGGATTGCCGGCCGAGGCAGCGGTCAGGCAGGCATTGCTGGCCAACCCGGGACACATACCGGGCCTGGCTGAAATCGCGAAACAGCAGAATCTGTCGCCGCGTACCCTGATCCGGCGCCTGAAAATCGGCAATACTTCCTACCGGGCCATTCGTGAAGGTGTTCGAAAGACGTTGGCCGCGGATTACCTGGCCAATTCCAGCCTGAGCGTCAGCCGCATTGCCTACCGCCTGGGTTACCAGGACCCATCCAATTTTGGCCGGGCGTTTCGTGGCTGGTTCGGGATCACGCCCGGAACTTACCGAAAAAATGCCCGCACGCGGTAAACCCGCGCCGGGCATCTCGAACGGTATTCAAGGACCGGCTTCAGAGGCGCCGGTTTCTTCGGCCGAATCCTCAGGCGCAGCCTTCGAAGCCTTCGGAATCCATCTTGGCTTCGTAGGGGCCGGCAACCTCGCTGCCCGGCACCAGGGTGGACTTGACGCTGTCCCAGTCGTCCGGTTGCAGCTGGACCATC
>JAZBPJ010000114.1:0-9751 GCA_036351575.1 Lysobacterales bacterium
ACCGGGACCATGCCGGTCCGGGCGAACCGGGGGAATAGCGCCCCGGTTTCTCAGCCGGCACTACCAGGGAACGACCGTTCCGCTGTGGCTGCGATATGTACCCGTGTCCTCCGCGCCAAGGCTGCCGATGACCTTCCGCATGCCGCCGACCGACTGCGCGACCGTCAGCGTCGCGTTGGGGCCGCCCATGTCGGTCTGGACCCAGCCCGGGTCCATCGCCACCACGATGAACCCCTCGTCGCGTTTTTCGGCGCCCAGCGAGCGCGTGAACATGTTGAGCGCAGCCTTGCTTTCGCGATAGCCATAGAACCCGCCGGAATCATTGCCGGCGATGCTTCCCAGGCCGCTGCTCATATTGACGATGATTTTTCGCTGGCCGGCCTCGAGATTCGGCAGCAGCGCCCGGGTAACTCTCATTGGCCCCAGGACATTGACATCGAGCGTCCGCTCCGCGGCGTCGATGTCGGACTCGGACAATACGTTCTGGTTCACCAGGATACCGGCGTTGTTGATCAGCAGGTCAATGGGCTGTCCTTGCAGGTCCGCGGCCAGTCGCGCGACGCTGTTCGCGTCGGTCACGTCGAGCTGCAGGACGCGGGCGCCGAGTTCCTGCAGGTCCGTCGCGGTTTCCGGCTTGCGCGCCGTGCCGATGACCTGCCAGCCGGCCTCGCCATACTGCCGGGCGAATTCAAGGCCTATGCCCCGGTTGGCGCCCGTGATCAGCACGACCCCGGCTGATTCAGTGGTTTCGGTTGCGAACGATGACTCCATGAGCGGTCCAGCGGCGAGTACGAACAAAAAGCACATGATCAATTTTTTCATGGATGGAACTTTAGCAGAATCTCCTTACGAGGTCAGCGCCCCCACGTGCGCCCGGGACGCGCTGGCGAGGGCCTCCAGGTCATAGCCGCCTTCGAGCAGGGATACGATCCGGCCGTCGCAAAGCGTTTCGGCGAGCGCGCGGATTTCCTCCGTTATCCAGGCGTAATCCTCGTCCTGGAGCAGCAGTTGCGCCAATGGGTCGCGAGCGTGACCGTCAAAGCCCGCCGAGATGAAAATAAAGTCCGGCTTGAACTTTTTCACGCGCGGCAGGCCCCGGCGCATCCAGGCATGCCGAAAGGCCTTGCCGTCGTCGCCCGCCGCCAGCGGCAGGTTGAGCACATTGCCGACACCGGTTTCGGAAGGATGGCCGCTGCCCGGGTAAAGTGGCATCTGGTGACTGGAAACGAAAAGCACTTCGGGCGAGGACTCGAAGATGGCCTGCGTGCCGTTGCCGTGATGAACATCGAAATCCAGTATCGCCACCCGTTCCGCGTAACCCTTTTCGATAGCATGCCGTGCGGCCACCGCGACGTGGTTCAGCAAACAGAAACCCATGGGCAGGCCGGCCAGCGCGTGGTGACCGGGCGGACGGATGGCGCAGAAGGCATTGTTCGCCCTGCCATCGGCGACCTGCTCTACCGCGAAACAGGCGCCGCCGCTGCCCCGCAGCATGGCGTCCACGGTTCCTGCCGACATCAGGGTGTCGGCATCCAGGGCGACGACGCCGGACTCGGAACCGGCTGCGGGTTCCTGTTCGATCAGTTCGTTCAGGTAGTCCTCGGGATGCACCCGGAGGACTTGTTCCGGTGTTGCTCTCGGTGCCGGCAGGAACTCGGTAGCGGCCATGCCGCGCAGCGCGTTCAGCACGGCGCTGATTCGGTCCGGGCGCTCCGGATGGCGGGGCCCGGTGTCGTGCCGAAGGCAATTGTCGTGATGCACGATAAGCGTATTCATGAACCACCATGTTAACGCTTTAAACGCGCCCGGGAAGATGGTGGTCGTAAAAAAATTGAGCCGGGTACGATCAGGAAATCACCCCCCGGTTTTTGTATATTCACAAGACGTTCAGGGCTGTCGACTCCTTGACCTCCTCCATGACGACGTAGCTGCGTGAGTCGCTGACGCCGGGCAGCGCCAGGATTTTTTCGCCCAGCAGTTCGCGGTACTGCTTCATGTCCTTGACCCGCGCTTTCAGCAGGTAATCGAAATTTCCCGAAACAAGGTGGCATTCCAGCAGTTCCGGCAGTTTCAGCGCTTCGCGCCGAAAGTCCCTGAAAGCGTCTGGCGAGTTGCGCAGCAGGTCGATTTCCACGAAGACCAGCACGCCGGCCTCGACTTTGTGCGGGTCGAGCAGCGCGGTGTAGCCCTTGATGAAGCCGCGGCGCTCCATGCGGCGTACGCGTTCCAGGCACGGAGTGGCCGAGAGGTTTACCTTTTTTGCCAGCGCGACGTTGGAGATTCGTCCGTCTTCCTGAAGGATCTTCAGGATCAGGCGATCGGTTCGGTCCAGTGGGCGGGGCTTGCGCGTCGCTTTTGCCATGCTTTACTCGTTCGAGATGAAGCAAAAACAGAATAATATACTGAATTTAACGTAAATACAGGAGCAAATACCACCTGGTACTTACTAAAATTAGCATGATAAACATGCTTCACGAGGAGAATGAAGATGAAAGTCGGGGTACCCAAGGAAATCAAGAACCACGAATACCGCGTCGGCCTGACGCCGGCGTCGGTGCGCGAACTGACGCTGCATGGACATGACGTATTCGTTCAGAGCACGGCCGGCGCCGGTATCGGTGTCAGTGACGACCGTTACCGGGAAGTAGGCGCGACCATCCTGCCGACCGCCGAGGAGGTGTTCGACGCGGCCGAGATGATCGTCAAGGTCAAGGAACCGCAGGCGGTTGAGCGCGCAATGCTGCGCGAGGACCACGTGCTGTTTACTTACCTGCACCTGGCGCCCGATGCGCCGCAGACCGAGGACCTGGTGAATTCGGGCGCCTGCTGCATCGCTTACGAGACGGTGACCGACGATAACGGTCACCTGCCGCTGCTCGCGCCGATGTCGGAAGTGGCCGGCCGGCTGTCCATCCAGGCCGGCGCCTGGTGCCTGGAGAAAGCACACGGCGGCTCCGGCATGCTGCTGGGCGGCGTGCCCGGCGTGGCGCCCGCCAAGGTCGTGATCATCGGGGGCGGAACGGTTGGTTTCAACGCGGCGCAGATGGCCATCGGCCTGGGCGCACGCGTGGTCGTGATGGACCGCGATGCGGATGTCATGCGCTACCTGGACGCCACGTTCGAAAGCCGCATCGAAACAGTATTTTCCAACGCGGATTCGATCGAACGGCAGATCCAGAATGCCGACCTGGTGGTCGGCGGCGTCCTGATCCCCGGTGCGGCTGCGCCCAAGCTGATCAGCCGTGAGCAGTTGTCCCACATGCGGCCCGGTTCCGTGCTGGTGGACGTCGCCATCGACCAGGGCGGCTGTTTCGAGACGTCGCGTCCGACCACGCACGCCGATCCGATCTATATCGAGGAAGGTATCGTGCACTACTGCGTGGCGAACATGCCGGGCGCGGTGCCGCGTACGTCCACTTTCGCGCTCAATAATGTCACGCTGCCGTTCACGCTGCAGCTGGCCGACAAGGGCGCCAAGCAGGCCATGCTCGACAATCCGCACCTGCTGGAAGGGCTCAACGTGCATCGCGGTAAAGTGACGTACGACGATGTCGCGCGCGACCTGGGCTACGACTACGTGCCGGCCCAGGAAGCACTCGAACTCTGAGACACAGCTCTTTGCGACAAGGCGGGCCGCTCGGCCCGCCTTTTTGTTCGCTCAGCGGCAGTCGTATTGCTCGTGCATCACTCGCACCGAGTCACTGATGATTTCCTTCAGCACATCCCGGTCGATCGTATCGAGGCTCTTCAGGTAGAGGCAGGATTTCCCGGTTTTGTGCGGGCCAAGCCGGGCCAGCTGCTTTTCATACCTCTCCAGGCCGGGCATCACGTAGACACTCAGCGCCGTCTTGCGCGGCGAAAAACCGGTGATGAAATAATCACCCTCACGCCCGCTGGCGTAGCGGTAATGGTACGCGCCGAAGCCGACCATGCTCGGGCCCCACATCTTCGCTTCATGCCCGGTTATCGTTTGCATGAGAACGACAAGTTCCCGGCTGTCGCTGCGCCTGCTTTCGTCGTCGACGGCCTCTATGAAAGCGTCGACACTGGCCTGGGTTTCGACAGTCTTGTTTTTTGCCATGGTCCTGTTCCGCGTTGAGTCCTTCTAACCATAGCAGTGAAAAGAAGAAACCGAAGCCACTGCATGCAGAATGGCCCGGTTTCCAGGTTTTCCCCCCCCGTTTGAACATGCAGTTTGGGAGGTCAGCGCAACACAAGTCCCATGAAATCCGGGGACACCTGCACCACTCCGATCAGAAACTCTTGGAGAGTGAAAACACGGCCGTGTCGTCGCCCCAGCTCGTGCCGAACACATCCTCCTCCTCGAGGTCGGTGCCCACCCAGGTCAGACCCAGGTCCACGCCAACGACGGACCAGGTCACGCCGATGGAATAGTCGACGTAATTTCCCTTGTCCGAGGAGAGGAAAATATCTTCGTCAAAATCGTTATATCCGGCGTGGAGTGAAAGCGCCCAGTTTTCCGCGAAGCTCCAGTCGTAATTGGCCTGCAGATACCAGAATGAGACCGAACCTCCATAATAGTCGTCTGAATAGACCACGCCCAGGCTGAGATCTTTCCAGCCATAGTTGAGGTAGATTTCCTGGTAATCGCCTTCTGCGCCATCGTCGCCCGGGTAGTCGTAGTAGATGTATCCGATGTCGATGCTCGAGTGTTCGCCGATGTCGCTGCCCCAGCCTCCGTAGAAATCGAGCTCGAGGCTGCCGTCAAAGTCGACATTGCTGTCGAAGTCAACCGAGGAACCCCAGGTGCCGACATAAAAACCGTTTTCAAACGCGTAGTCGAAGCCACCCTGTATGGCGAAATCTTCGTTGGACTGCGATATGCCGCGGAACCGGTAATCACTGACCAGGGCGGCATTGGCGCTGATGTCGGCGTGGGCATCGATAGCGACGCCGGCCAGTGATGCAAATACGAGCATGGCGGGCAGGAACTTTCTCTTCAGCATGGTCACGTCTCCGGTAGTTGTAATCTGATCGTCCATGCATACGAAGCAAAAAAAGTGCCATATAAAAATAAGACATTAAAAACAATGATGTATCTGTTCCTTGAAAAAAAGAGTGATCGGTGACGCCGGCGGCCTGCACCGCAAACTGCCGCCAGCGCACCAGCGTGGTGCCTTGCGGGCAGCCAGCACGCGGATCGGTTCGGGGTCCCCGAAAATGCCGTTGCGGAAACGAATCAGGCGCGGGCCGTGAAGGATCGTGGTTCTCGTTCATTGGCTTCGATGCCATAATCGGGGACAACGCAATTTATCGGCAACCCCGGATCGGAGCTTCAGGATGATCTGCCGCGATTTCCAGATCCTATTTGTTCACGTACCGAAAACGGCGGGCCAGAGCGTCGAGCAGTTTTTCATGAACCGGCGCGGTCTCGACTGGGACGCCGACCGCGAAAAGGTTCTGCTGGGCGATAACGCCGACCGCGATTGCGGCACCGAAAAACTCGCTCACCTGAGCGCGTCCGAATATGTCGACTGCGGGTTCCTGGAGCGCGAAGAATTCGAACGCCTGTTCAAATTCGCTTTCGTGCGCAATCCCTTTGAACGCCTGGTCTCCGAGTACCGTTACCGGAATTACTTTCAGCACCGCAGTTTCAGTGATTTCGTCCTGAACCGTATGCCCGCGCCCGGCTGGGACGACAAGTACCGGCACGTGATGCCGCAATACGAAATGCTGCACGATCGGGAAGGCCGGCTGCTGGTGGACTTCGTCGGCCGTTTCGAGACGCTGCAGCAGGATTTCGACGAGGTGTGCAAACGCCTGGGCATCGCGGACTCCGCGCTGCCGCACAGAAACCCGTCAAACAAGAAGTCCCGCAATCTGAAAAGGCGTGTTCGCAACGTGCTGTTCCGCAACGGTGAGAACGACAAGCGGCATTACACCGAGTTTTACGACGCACGCACCAAAGACGCTGTCGAGCGAATTTACCGCAAGGATATCGAAGCCTTCGAGTACCGCTTTGATTGATCGAGTCAGGCGGTTCGCTGATCCCCGTGAATCCAGATGACCTCGGCGCCGCCATCGTGCCGGGCGAGGACGCGCGCCACCACGAACAGCAGGTCGGACAGTCGGTTGAGGTAGCGTATGGACGCCTCGTTGACGCCCTCCTGCGCGGCCAGCGAAATCACGCGTCGTTCCGCACGGCGAGCGGTGGCCCGCGCCAGGTGGCAGCGTGCCGCCGCCTCGCTGCCGCCGGGCAGGATAAAGTCCTTGAGCGGCGGCAGATCGGCGTTGAAGCGGTCCAGGTCCTGTTCCAGTTGCTCCGCGTAAGCATCGGGTATCAGGGTGTGTCCCGGCATGCACAACTCTCCGCCCAGGTCGAACAGTTCGTGCTGGATCCTGTCGAGGCAGTCGCGCACTTCTGCGGGCAGGTCCGCGCAGAGCAGAAGTCCGATCGTGCTGTTGAGTTCGTCCACGGTGCCGTAGGCTTCGACCCTTGCATGATCCTTGCCGACGCGCACCCCGTCCCCGAGCCCGGTCGTGCCATCGTCGCCGGTGCGGGTATAAATTTTCGATAAGCGATTTCCCATCGGCATATTGTAGGTGCAAAAGGGTTTATGCGTCACCACACAGGCCCTAGACTGACCGCATACGTTCAACAGCAATCGATGGAGTTCGCGATGGGTCCGCTCAAAGGCTATCGCATCATAGAAATCGCCGGGATCGGCCCCGGCCAGTTTTGCGGCATGCTGCTTTCCGACCTCGGCGCGGATGTGCTGCGCCTGGAGCGGCCCGGTTTCGCGGCCGCAGGCTTTGACATACCGCGGGAATACAACCTGATGAACCGCGGCAGGTCGAACCTGGCCGTGGATCTGAAGTCGGAGCAGGGGCGAGAACTGGTGCTGCGCCTGTGCAGAAAGGCGGACGCGCTGTTCGAGGGGTTCCGCCCGGGCGTGATGGAACGGCTGGGCCTTGGCCCCGGGGCCTGTCATGAAGTGAATCCCGGCCTGGTCTACGGCCGCATGACCGGCTGGGGGCAGGACGGGCCGCTGGCCCAGCGGGCCGGGCACGACGGCAACTTCGTTGCCCTGTCCGGCGTCATGACGGTGCTGGCCGAAAAGGGCGGGCCTCCGCTGTACGCGCCGATGCTTCCGGGCGATCTCGCCGGCGGCGGCGCCTACCTGGCGCTGGGTATCCTCGCGGCGCTGCTCGAGCGCGGTCGCTCCGGGCAGGGGCAGGTGGTCGATGCCGCGATCGTCGACGGCGCCATCCACATGCTGACGCCGTTTATCGGTTTCATGGAAGCGGGCATCTGGTCCGAGGGCCGCGGTTCGAACATCCTGGACGGCGCCGCACCGTTTGTCGGCGCCTACGCCACGAGCGACGGCAAACATGTCTTCGTGTCGCCGCTGGAGCCGAAGTTTTTCGCGGTATTGCTGAAACGCATGGGACTCGAAGACATAGATGTTTCGCGCCAGTACGATCCCTCTTACTGGGCCGTTATCAGGCAGCGCTTGAAAGAAACCTTCGCTCAAAAGACCCGGGACGAATGGTCCTCGGTACTCGAAGGTGTGGATGCCTGCTGCACGCCGGTGCTTTCACCGGCCGAACTCGGCAGCCACGAGC
Organism: Lysobacterales bacterium; assembly: GCA_036351575.1. Classification (GTDB taxonomy): domain Bacteria; phylum Pseudomonadota; class Gammaproteobacteria; order Xanthomonadales; family SZUA-36; genus JABDPF01. Next base: position 7,588 of record JAZBPJ010000114.1, read on the forward strand.
ATCTGCGTGCACGGCGGGCAATGATCGAAGTCGACGGTGTCGAGCAGCCGGCCCCGGCGCCGAAATTTTCCCGCACGCCGGGCGAAATTCGTCATGGACCCGGCCGTACGCAACCCGATCCGGAGGTTTTGAAGGACTGGGGATTGCGTCCGGAAGAAATCACGCTGCTGCTGCAGTCGCGAGACGATACCGGCTGATTACCGGCCGGTGTGGCACACTGTGCTGCGTTCGAAAACGAAAAAAACGGGGGCGGCATGCACGACTCGATGATTCTTTTTGTTCTTCTCGTCATCGTTTTCACATTGCTGATCTGGGGACGCTGGCGCTACGACCTGGTCGCTTTCGCGGCACTGATGGTTGCGGTAGTCGCCGGCGTCGTTCCGGTCGAGCAGGTGTTCTTCGGTTTCGGACACCCGGCGGTCGTCGTGATCGCCCTGGTGCTGATCATCAGCAAGGGGCTGTCGAACTCGGGTGTCATCGAGTGGCTCGCACGCTACTTCATCGTGTCCTCGCGCAAGCTCGGAGCGCACATCGGCATCATGTCCGGCTTCGCGGCGGCGCTGTCCGCGGTCATGAACAACGTCGCGGCACTCGCGCTGCTGATGCCGCTGGACATGCAGGCCGCGGCCAGGGCCAACCGCAGTCCCGCGCTCAGCCTGATGCCGCTTTCTTTCGCCTCGATACTCGGGGGGATGATCACCCTGATCGGCACCCCGCCGAACATCGTGATCGCCGAGTACCGCGGCAGCGCGCTGGGCGAGCCCTACGGCATGTTCGACTTCACCCCGGTCGGCCTTGCGGTGGCGTCGGTCGGTGTCGTTTTTGTCGCCCTGCTGGGCTGGCGCCTGATTCCGCAGGACCGGGGCAAGCACAACGCCGGGAAGGAGCTGTTCGAGCTGGGCAGTTATGTTGCCGAGGTCAACGTACCCGAGGGGTCACCAGCCGTTGGTCAGCGGGTGCGCGAACTGGACGTTGTTGCGGCGGAGCACGATGTTGAAGTGCTGGGCCTGGTGCGTCGCGGTGTGCGGCAGCCCGGTGCGGCCCGCCGGGTCGAGATTCGGCGCGGAGACGTGCTGGTCCTCAAGGCCGATGCTGCGGGCATCGAGGGGTTTGTCGGCTCGCTCAGGCTCGAATATGCGGGCAGCAGCAAGGGCAAAAACGGGTTGCCGGAGTCTGAGCAAACCATGCTGGAGGCCGTCGTGCCGCGCGGTTCGCGCGCTGAAAAGCGTTCCGCGCGGTCGATGCGTCTCATGTATCGCCACGGGGTCACCCTTCTCGGCGTATCCCGCCAGGGCCGGCGTATCAGCGACCGCGTGCGCGAACTGGAATTGCAGGCAGGTGACGTGCTGCTGCTCCTGGGCGAGCGCGAGCGGCTCGAAGACATCGTTGGCTGGATGGGTTGCCTCCCGCTGGCCGGGCGCGGGCTGCAACTCGTGCAGCGCAGCAAAGCCGGCCTGGCGGTCTCCATATTTGCCGCCGCCGTGGTCCTTGCCAGCATGGGAGTGCTTTACCTGCCGGTGGCTCTTGGCGTGGCGGCTGTGCTGATGGTTCTCGCCGGCATCATCCCGGTTCAGCGCGTTTACGATGCGATCGAGTGGCCGGTCATCGTTCTGCTGGGCTCGATGATCCCGATTGGCGTCGCCCTGGAAAGCAGCGGCGGAACCGCCCTGATCGCCGACAGCCTGACGGGTCTCACGGCGGACTTTTCGCCGGTCGTTGTCCTGCTGGTGCTCATGGCGGTCACGATGACCCTTTCGGACGTAATGAACAATGTGGCCACGGCGGTGATCGCCGCGCCGGTGGCCGTGCAGGTCGCCAATAGCCTGGACGTCAACCCGGACGCTTTCCTGATGGGTGTGGCGGTGGCGGCGAGCTGCGCGTTCCTGACGCCGATCGGGCACAAGAACAACACCCTGGTGATGGGCCCGGGCGGCTATCGCTTCGGCGACTACTGGCGCATGGGGCTGCCGCTGGAGGCGCTCGTCCTGCTCGTCGCGACGCCCGTGATCCTGCTCGTGTGGCCGTTCTCGGGCTCAGGGTAGCCGCACGCCGCGGAGGAGCCTCAGACCCGCCGCCCAAGCTCCGCCAGCGCCTTGGCGACCCGGGTTTCCCGGGTGCGCGCACCCTTCGCCTCGAACACCGGCTCGGCAAGCGCACGGCGCCG
>JAZBPJ010000115.1:0-88201 GCA_036351575.1 Lysobacterales bacterium
AACGATCCACGACTTCATGCCGGCGGGAAGCGACGACGAGGCAAACGCCTTCGCGTCACCACCCTGGGAGTAATCCTCAGAATAACAGGCAGTCAGTCGAGCGACAGGGCCAGGCGGTGCAAGGGCGCCGCCAGGTCTTCCAGCCAGGCGGAACCTGCGGGGTCTTTTGCAAGCGCGACCAGCACGTAGGCGCCCCCCCCTTGGGTCTCCACCAGCATGCTGTCGGCGTGAAACTGCTTCCACGAACCCGATTTGCGATACAGATCGAGACCGTCATAAGCCGAGAGCCCCTTGACGAATTTGTGGTCCAGCCCCGGCTTCGAAAGAGCACTGCGCATCAGGCGTGTTGAATCCGGGCTGACCAGTTCCCCCTTTGCGAGTGCGCAGTAGAACCGGGCCGCCTGGAACGTGGTCGCACCGTGGGACAGGCCCGCCACCGGGTCGCGCCGGTACGCGGGCGAGGGGCCGTAGGGTTTGCCCACCCACAAGCCGCCGCTGCCTTCGGCATCAAAGAAGGCGTACCGCGGAGCGTGCAGGATTTCCAGCAGGCGCTCCCGTCCGATTTTTTCGAGCACACGGGTGGCGCAGGCATTGCAGGACACCCGGATCATGTCCTGGATATCCTGCTCCAGGTCCGGGTCCAGCTCGAGCCGGCCTTCGTCCAGCTCGACCGCGGCGCCCAGCAGGATAGCGATCTTGGGCAAACTGGCTGCGTAGATCATGTCATGGCCATTGACCTGGGCCAGCCGGGGATGGTCCGGATCGGTCAGCACCACGAGACTGACGGCAAGCCGTCCATCTGCCACCGGCCGATCGAGCCCGAGATCCTGCAAAACGGCTTCCAGCCGTTCCTGCATTCCGGCGTCGTCCGCGTCCTGCAGCGAACAAACCGGCGCCGCCGCATGGGAGGATGAGAACGCCAGAAGCAGGAGCATGGCCCATGCCAGGCCGGGGATACGTTGTCCGTTCATTCGCCCCAGCCCAGCACGTTTCGCATGATCGACCAGCGCGGTTCGTTGCTCCTGGCGCCTTCACCCAGGACCCAGTAGGCGTAGGCCTCGTCGACGACGCCGGCGGTACTCGCAAAGACTACCCATTCGTCGATCACGTGCTGCAGGCCTTCTGCGCCCATGGGGATGCCGAAGGCCGTGGGAATACTGATGGGGCTCGGCTGCGGAACCACGGCCGCGTACTCGGGATGCAGCAGCGACCAGGCCGCGGCGTGCTCGACCGGCATCAGGAAAGCGTCCAGGCCGGGGTGCTCGCCGTTGAAATACGCGGCCCAGAATTCGACGGGAACGAGCTCGACGTCGGAGTCGGCAAAATAACGCGCGATGACGTATTGCAGCTGGGACGTGTCCAGCGGCACACCCACCCGCAGACCGGAGGCATTGTGAATTTTTTCCAACTGGTCGAAGTCGTGACGCCGCTCGTCGCGCAGGGCAAAGCCGACGGTCGCCGTGAAATACGGCTCGGTCAGCTGCAGGGAGCTGAACCAATACGGCCGGTACCACACGCCGGGCATGACATCGACCACGCCCTCTTCCAGCATTCGAGGCAGTTCCTGCCAGTCAATGGGAACGAATTCCGCAGTGAGCCCCAGCGAGTTGGCCATCATTTCGGACAGTTCGACGTCAAAGCCCGAGAGTTCGCCCGAAGCGTTGAAGAAGCTCATCGGCAGATTGCGGGAATCGTAGCCAATCCGGAGCGTGCCGCGCGCGCGAATCATCTCGAGACGACTGCCGGCTGTCTCGGGACTGACCGGCGGCGGGCGGTCATCACGGTGAACGATCGTGAACGGATCGAGGCTCGAGCGGTGCATGTGCTGAACCGCTTCATCCATGCTGTACTCGGTATCGACGACCGCGGCCAGGCCGAATTTCAGCATCAGCACGATGGCTGCAGTACCGCCAATCATGCCCAGGGCGGCCTGGACAAGCCGGCGCTTCCGAAATACCAGGAAGCCGCCCAGCGCGCCCGCCCCGAGCAGCGCGAATACCAGCAGGTTCATGGCGGTGACCATGGAATCGAATTTGCCGGTCAGGATCGTCGTCGGGATGTAAAGCTGGAACAGGTCCTGCGGCAGGCCGAAGAGATCCAGCAGGAACGGCAGCGCGATCTGGGCCTTGGCAAAGTAGCTGGGGATGCCGGCTGTGAGCAGCGAACCGTAATCGCTGCCGGCCAGGGGCGCGCCCGCGAGCCAGGCGGCAAAAGGAATGAACAGCAGCGTCAGCAGCTTGCCCGCGTTGGGGAAGTTGAACATCACCGGGATGAGCACCTCCGCCGCCGAGTCGGAGTGCTCGTCAAGCAGGCCATGCTTTTCGAGCAATTCCTTCGAACGCTCGATCAGGATCGGCATCACGATAAAGGCGCTGTGGGCGACAAACGCCGTCAGCAAAGCGTCCCGGGCGATACCGGTCACTTCGCGGTAGCTGAACGGCGTCACCGCGGTGACCAGCAGGGGCAATACCAGGAACGCGATCAGCATCGAGGCGGCGGCGAAGGCGATGAAATACACCTCGAGCCGGCTCAGCGTCTCCGGATCCATCGTTCCCGCGGTGGCGGCGGCGATGGCGAAAACACCGTAGGGCGTGAGCTCGATAACGAAGCCGGTAATGCGAACGATGGCCTTGTTCCAGGCCCGCAGCGGCGCCAGCAGGTTTTCACGGTCCTTCAACCCCATCAGGCCGATACCGATCAGGCAGCTGAAGAGCACGACCGCCGGGACCACGTTTTGCGACAGCGACGCAAAGGGATTAGAGGTGAAATAGATATCCGTCAGCGAAAACTCGTGGCGCGGTTCCACCATTGAGTGGCTGAAAAAACTGGCGCTGTCATAAGGCGGAAACGCTAGCGGGATGGCCAGCAGGACCGCGCAGGTCACGATCCAGACCAGCAGGAGCAGGATACCGCCGCGCACCGCCAGCCGTTTCGCCTCGCCCGGCTCCAGCTGGCCGAAGGCGATCATCAGCGAGGTGACCAGGTACGGCAGAACGGTCATCTGCATCAGGCGGATGTAGATGTCGGCCACCGGCTGCAGGACGGCCGCGGGTTCTCCGAAGAACAGCCCGGCCAGGATACCGAGGCCCAGGCCGATCAGGATCCGCGTCGACAGGCTCAGGCTTTTCCAGCCGCGCGCTGTAGCGCCAAGTGCATTCATGCGGGAATACTCCCCAAAGCGTTCAAAACCATTCGAGCGTTCCGATACCGGTCCCGGGCAAAGCCGAACCCGATTCTAGCAAACCGCGGGCACACATCGAAAAAAGCCCGCGATCGCGGGCTTTTCTGGTTTCGGAATTGAACAGCCGAATCAGTCAAGATCGAGGAAAGAGCGCAGCTGCTCCGAGCGCGTCGGGTGGCGCAGCTTTCTGAGCGCCTTCGCTTCGATCTGCCGGATACGCTCACGCGTCACGTCGAACTGCTTGCCGACTTCTTCCAGCGTGTGATCCGTGTTCATGTCGATGCCGAAGCGCATGCGCAGCACCTTGGCTTCGCGCGGCGTCAGGCCGGCCAGGACGCCCTGCACGGTCCCGGTCAGTCCGGAGCCGGTCGCGGATTCCACCGGGCTGGAAATATTCGCGTCCTCGATGAAATCGCCGAGGTGCGAATCCTCGTCGTCGCCGATCGGGGTTTCCATGGAGATCGGTTCCTTGGCGATCTTCAGCACCTTGCGGACCTTGTCCTCGGGCATCTCCATGCGCTCGGCCAGTTCGTCCGGCAGCGGTTCGCGGCCCATTTCCTGCAGCATCTGGCGGGAAATACGGTTGAGCTTGTTGATCGTCTCGATCATGTGCACCGGGATGCGGATCGTGCGTGCCTGGTCCGCGATGGAACGCGTGATGGCCTGGCGAATCCACCAGGTCGCGTAGGTCGAAAATTTGTATCCGCGCCGGTATTCGAACTTGTCCACGGCCTTCATCAGGCCGATGTTGCCCTCCTGGATCAGGTCCAGGAACTGCAGGCCGCGGTTGGTGTATTTCTTGGCGATCGAAATCACCAGCCGCAGGTTGGCCTCGACCATTTCCTTCTTGGCCCGGCGCGCCTTGGCCTCGCCGATAGACATCGTGCGGTTGATGTCCTTGAGTTCCGCGATGGTCAACCGCTCTTCTCTCTGCATCCGGCCGAGCTTTTCCTGCACGGTGCGAATTTCGCCCTCGTACTCGGACAGGGCCGGGACCCATTTCTGCCTGCCCTTGAGAATGGGCTCGAGCCAGTCGGGGTTGGCCTCGTTTTCCGTGAACGACTTCAAAAATACCGACTTCGGCATCTTGGCCTGCACCACGGCCATCTGCAGGATCATTCGCTCGAGGTCGCGGGTCTGGGAAACGGAGTAACGCAGGCGGTCCACGAGGTGGTCGACCATCTTGGCCGGGTACTTGATGCGCAGGAAAATATGCGCCATCTCATCCATGACCTTGTCGGCGTTCTTGTGGCCGGGCCCGTGCTTGTCACTCAGCGCGATGTATTTCTTGTAAAGCTCCGCCAGCTCTTCGAAGCGCGCATCGACCTCTTCCAGGTCCGGTCCGGTCGGACCCTGGTCTTCTTCCTCCTGGTCATCGTCATCGTCGTCCTCGTCTGCATCATCTGCGTCGGAGTCACTGTCGGTCTTCGGCTTTGGCTTGGCCGGTTTCTGCGGTTTGGGAATTTCCTGCTTGGCCAGTTCTTCGGGATCGATGAAATCGACCATCAGTTCGGTCAGCCGCTGGCGGCCTTCCTTGTAGTTGGCGTACTGGACCAGCAAGGCCGCGTAGGTTCCGGGAAAACGCGCCAGTGCGTGGTGGACCTGCAGCAGGCCGTCTTCAATCCGTTTCGCGATGGCGATCTCGCCCTCGCGCGTCAGCAGTTCCACCGTGCCCATCTCGCGCATGTACATGCGCACGGGGTCGGTCGTCCGGCCGATCTCGGTCTCGACAGCAGCGAGTGCCGCTGCGGCTTCCTCGGCGGCGGTGTCATCCTCCGTGTCGGTCGTCGCAGAATCATTGAGCAGCAGGGTATCGGTATCCGGGGCCACTTCGTGCACCTGGATGCCCATGTCGTTGAACATGTTGATGATGTCTTCGATCTGCTCCGGATCGACGATGTCATCGGGAAGATGATCGTTGACCTGGGCATAGGTCAGAAAACCCTGTTCCTTGCCCTTGGTGATCAATTCTTTCAATTGGGATTGCTGATTTTCGTTCATAAAGCGTCTCTGGACTTCAGCTCCGCGATGCGTTGCCCCAGCAACAGGTATTGTTCTTTTTCTTCCCTGGTCTGGTCTATGATTCTGGGCATTCGGGACTGGCGCGTTTGCAACCACGTCAGTTCCAGTTTAGTCACCGTGTCGAGAAATTCCTGCACCAATTGCTCGTCGTCTCCCGGAAACGTCCAGGTCGCCATCGCATCGAGGTAAGAATGTGCCGGGTGATCGTGCCATAACTCCAATAACTGAGCCGTAGTCATATTGGGGTTCTTCAGGCAGAAGTCAACCAATTCGCAGAAGATTTCGATACCGGGCAAGTCGCAATCCTGAAAGACGTCCAGGCCGGATACTTTTTCCGCCAGCGCGGGCTCCCGCACAAGGTGCGCGATGGCTGTGCGCATCGGCGTCCGGTTCTGTGCCGGCCTCCCCGCTTTTTGCCGCAAAGCCCCCCGCTCCCGGGGCCTCGTGTCCGCGCCGGAGAGGCGGTGCCGGGCCAGGGTCTCCAGGCGGCTGAACATCATGTCGCGAAAAACACCGGGCGGAATGGTCTCCAGCGCGGGGCGCACCCTTTCGACAAAGGTTGCCCGGCCGTCCATGGAAGACATGTCGACCTCGGCCGTGAAGTGATCGAAAAAAAAGTCCGACAGCGGCCGCGCCTCGCTCAGCAGGGCGTTGAATGCTTCGGCGCCTGCCTCGCGGACCAGGCTGTCCGGGTCTTCACCTTCGGGCAGAAACAGGAAGCGCGCCTGGCGCCCCTCGCGCAGACGCGGGAGGGTGTTTTCCAGCGCCCGCCATGCCGCCTTGCGCCCGGCCCGGTCACCGTCGAAACAGAACACGACTTCGTCCGCGGTGCGAAACAGCAACTCTGCCTGGTCGCCCGTGGTCGCGGTGCCCAGCGTCGCCACGGCATTGCGCAGACCATGCTGCGCCAGCGCCACCACGTCCATGTAGCCTTCGACGACCAGCACCCGATCGAGACGTGCACTGCCCCGTCGCGCCAGGTAGAGACCGTAAAGCTCCCTGCCCTTGTGAAACAGCTCGGTTTCCGGTGAATTCAGGTATTTCGGCCCGTCGTCGGTGAGCGCCCTTCCGCCGAAGGCGATCACGCGTCCGCGGCGGTCGTGGATCGGAAACATGATGCGATGACGAAAACGATCGTATTCACCGCTCTTGCCCTGGCTGAGCAGGCCGGCGGCCCTCAGATGGGCCAGCTGCTTTTCATCGCCGCCGAGCTCTTTGAGCAGGCTGTCCCAGCCCTGCGGTGCATAGCCGATACCGAATTCACGGGCGATCTCCCCGGACAAACCACGCTGCTTGAGGTACGCGACAGCTTCCTGGCTCGGCTTGAGCTGCTGCTGGTAAAACCTTGCAGCCTTGTCGAGCACGTCGTAAAGCGATTCGGAAGGGCGCGGCCGGGAGGAGGCCTCGCGCGGCACCTGGAGACCGGCGTGTCGCGCCAGTTCCTCGACGGCGTCGACAAACTCCAGGCCTTCGAAATTCATCAGGAAACCGATCGCGGAGCCGTGGGCGCCGCAGCCGAAGCAATGGTAAAACTGCTTTTGCGGACTGACCGTGAAGGAAGGCGTTTTTTCGTCGTGGAACGGGCAGCAGGCCTGGAACTCGCGGCCCGCTCTCTTGAGCGGCACGCGCCGCTCGATGATATCCACTATGTCGATCCTGCCAAGCAGTTCAGCGATGAAGGATTCGGGAATCAGGCCGCCCACCGGGCACTTACGCCATGAGCTGGTTCTTGACGGCCTGGCTGACGGCTTTCATGTCCGCCCGGCCCTGGACCTTGTCGCGCAAGGCATTCATGACGGGGCCCATGTCGCGAACGCTGCTGGCTCCGAGTTCATTGATGGTTTCCGTGATAATCCGCGCCAATTCGTCTTCACCGAGAGGCTCCGGAAGGTAACCCTGGATGATGTCGAGTTCGTACTGCTCCTGATCGGCCAGGTCGCTGCGCTTGGCTTTTCGGTATTGCTCCAGGGACTCGCGGCGCTGCTTGACCATTTTTTCCAGCACGGCAAGCACCTGGGTATCGTCGAGTTCTACCCGTTCATCCACTTCCTTCTGCTTGATGGCAGCCGAAACCAGGCGCAAAACCGCCAACCGCCCGCGCTCCTGCGCGCGCATGGCGTTCTTGACGTCTTCCTGGATGCGGGCCTTCAAGGACATCAGGTCCCCGGTAAAACCTCAGTAAAGGCGGGTGCGGCGAACGGCTTCCCGCGAAAGGCGGCGCATGTTGCGCTTCACGGCTGCTGCAGCCTTGCGCTTGCGCTCCTGGGTCGGCTTTTCGTAGTACTCGCGGCGACGGGTTTCAGCCAGCACACCGGCTTTCTCGCACGACCGCTTGAAGCGGCGCAGCGCGTACTCAAAAGGCTCGTTTTCGCGAACTTTGACACTCGGCATTAAACTTCACTCTTCCTTTGTGCCGCCAATGGGCAGCGTTGGTTGACGTAGCCGCTTATTTTACCCCGAATTTATCAGCTTGCGCAATTCCCGGAACAACAGTTTTGCTCAGGACGGCTTGCAGGCAAATCCGGCAGCGCCGCCGCGCCGCGGGTCGCCGGCGCCCTCGAACACGCCGCCAGGGGCGACCGACACCGTGTGCACCCCGCCGAAAAACAGGTTGCGTTCAGGCCAGTGATGGCTCGACGGCGCCGTGGAGTCGAGCACCTCGACCGATTCGGCCGGCAAGCCAGGTTCAACGCTGAGCAAACCGCCTTCGAGATGAATGCGCGGCGCGGCCACGGCATCGGTCGAAGCCATGCCGAAATCGAGCAGGTTGACCAGGACCTGCGTCACCGCGCTGCGAATCCGGTTGGATCCCCCCGAACCGAGTGCGAAGCGCGTGCCGTCCGGTTTCTCGACGACGGTCGGTGACATCATCGAAGCGAGGCGCACGCCCGGTTTCCAGCGATTGAAGCCGGCCGGATGCAGGTCCTCCTCGCCAAGCATGTTGTTGAGCATGATGCCGGTACCGGGCAGCACATAGGCGCAGCCCTCGCCATTGGACGCCGTCAGGCTGGCCAGGTTGCCATCGGCATCGGCCACGCTGATGTGCGTAGTGCCGCGACTGAACAGGGAATGCAGCCGGATCGACTGCTGCCACTCCTGAATGGTTTCAGCACTCAGCAAGCGACCCATGACCTCGGAATCGAGGCCGCCCTCCATCGAAAAATCGTGCCGGGCGATGCTGGCTGCCCGCATCGCCCGGAGCAGGTTCATCATGTGTTCCGGCCCGCCCCAGTCACGGCCGCTGCAGTTCCAGTCGGACAGCACGCCGAGCGCGAAAGCAACCAGGCAGCCGCCCGGCGAAGGCGGCGGATTGATCGCGATTTTCACGTCACGGTATCTGAAAACAACCGGTTCCCGGCGCATGACGCGGTAGGACGACATGTCCTTGAGGCTGATGTGTCCGCCTTTTTCCGCGCAATCAGCGGCCAGTCGTTCGGCCCATTCCCCGCGATAGAACAGGTCCGGTCCCTCGGACGCCAGTGCATCCAGCGCGTCCGCCGCTTTCGGATTACGCAAAAGCTCGCCCTCGGAGATCAATTCGCCCGGGGAGCCGGGCGACTCGTAAAGCCCGAAGGCCTCGGGGGTCGCGGTGATGATGGCCTTCAGAATGCGGATGATGTAGTCGTGGAACGCATCCACGAGCACGCCGGACCGGGCCAGCGATGCGGCGGGCTGCATGATTTCGGCGATCGGCATGCGGCCCAGGTCGGCGTGGGCGTCAAAGATGCCCGCCACCACGCCGGGCACCGCACCCGCGCCGAGCCCGACATGAAACTCCTGGTGGGCCGCGCCGAAATCCGCGAGGATCGGGAAAAAGTCAATGTCGCCGGATGGCCGGCAGACACCCGGGGTCTGGCAGAAAAAATCGTAAACCCGGGGCCGGTCTTCATTCGGCAGTGCCACCAGGAAACCGCCGCCGCCGAGACTGGCCAGCAGGGGTTCCGCGATCGAGGCCGTGCACAGCGCGCCAAGCGCCGCGTCGAACGCATTGCCGCCGGCTTCGAGAATATCCACCGCCGTTTGCGTCACTTCTGCACTGCCTGATGCTGCTACACCGATTTTCCGCGCCACAAAGCCGACTCCGCTGACATCGCCGAAACGATAGCACAGCCTGATCGCACCGCAAGCATTGCGATTCTGTGCGCACGCACCTATAAAGGACACATGCGAATACTGGGTATCGAAACCTCCTGCGACGAAACCGGCGTCGCGATTTACGACGGCGAACGCGGCCTGCTGGCCCACGCGCTTTATTCACAGGCCGAGGTGCATGCCGAATACGGCGGCGTCGTGCCGGAAATCGCCTCGCGCGACCATGTACGCAAGCTGATTCCCCTTCTGGACGACTGCATGGCGCGCGCCGGCTGTGAGCGCGGCGATATCGACGCGGTCGCCTACACCGCCGGGCCGGGCCTGGTCGGTGCGCTGCTGGTCGGCGCCTCCACCGGTCGCGCCCTGGCAAGCTCGCTGGGCGTTCCGGCCATCGCCGTTCATCACATGGAAGGTCACCTGCTGGCGCCGCTGCTCGAGGAGCATCCGCCGAAGTTTCCGTTCGTCGCCCTGCTGGTGTCGGGCGGGCACAGCATGCTGATCGAGGTGGCCGGAATCGGGTCCTACGAAGTACTCGGCGAAACCCTGGACGACGCGGCCGGCGAGGCATTCGACAAGACCGCCAAGCTTCTCGGGCTGGGTTACCCCGGCGGCCCTGCCGTGGCCCGGGCAGCCGAAAGCGGTGATCCGGACAAATACCGTTTTCCGCGCCCGATGACCGACCGGCCCGGACTCGAGTTCAGTTTCAGCGGCCTGAAGACCCACACGCGAAACCTTTACCGGCAGCATCACGATGAGCCGAACGCCGTGGCGGACATCGCCGCCGGGTTCCAGAAAGCCGTCGTGGACACGATGGTCATCAAGTGCCGGCGCGCCATGCAGCAAACCCGCTGCGGCCAACTGGTCATTGCCGGCGGCGTGGGGGCCAACCGCATGCTGCGGGAGTCGTTGGCGAAGGCCGGAGAAAAACACGGCTGGGGCGTCGCCTACCCGCGTATCGAGTTCTGTACCGACAACGGCGCCATGATCGCGCTGGCCGGATACTTCCGGCTCAAGGCCGGCCAGGTCGAAACCGACGTGATCCGGGCGAAGCCGCGCTGGCCGATGAGAGAACTCGAACCCATGCAGGCGGAAAACTGATGGACCGCGTATTCATCGAAAACCTGACCATCGAGACCGTCATCGGAATTTTCGACTGGGAACGGGAAATCAGGCAAGCCGTCAGTATCGACCTGGAGATGTACTACGACGTCTCTAAGCCGGCGGCCAGCGACCGCATCGACGACGCCCTGGATTACAAGGCCGTCGCCAAGCGGCTGATCCGTTTCGTCGAACAGGCTGATTTCCAGCTGGTCGAGACCCTGGCCGAGCGCTGTGCCGAGATCGTGCTGAACGAATTTCCGGTCGAGCGGCTGAAGCTGAAGCTGGGCAAACCCGGCGCGGTGCGCGGATCCAGTTCCGTCGGCGTGATCATCGAGCGCAGCAAGCCGGCATGAAACCCCGGACGGCCTACCTTGGAATCGGCAGCAATATCGACGCCGAGGACAATATCCGCTCGGCCATCGAATCCCTGCGAAAGTCCTTTGCAAACGTGTCCCTCTCACCGGCTTACCGCAGCGCGCCGGTGGGCTTCGAAGGCGATGACTTCATCAACCTTGTGGCCTCCATTGAGACCGCCCTGCCGCCATTGGAGCTGGTCGAGCATCTGCACACTGTCGAAGACGACCATGACCGCGACCGCAGCGCACCGAAATGGTCCAGCCGAACGCTGGACATCGATATCCTGCTGTACGGCGACCTGTGGTTGAAATCTCCGCGCCTGGAGATCCCGCGTGATGAAATCCTCGTTTTTCCCCATGTACTGAAACCGCTGGCCGACTTGGCGCCCAATCTCGTGCACCCGGTCGAGCGGATCAGCATTGCGGAGTTGTGGTCACGCTTTCCGAAGGAGCGGGTTTGCCTGGTCGACTTCAGGCTGTAGGAAACGGCCCGGCGTTGCCCGTATCCACATCGGACTGACTCTGGCCTGATTTCACGCTCTTGGTCAGCGGTCCCTTCGGGACTCTCCTCGCATTCCACTCGCAAACGGGGCCGCCCTGGAGGTACATCCCTGATACCTTCAGGGCTCGATTGGCCATGCGGGCCAATCGTCCCCTATGCGAGTTCAATGCTCGGCGCTTCTAAATCCCGTGAAACCATGCCAGAGCCAGCCCAGCAAGGGACGATTCACTTCAGGGCTGCCGGTGCCTTGACCCCCTCGAGAGGCACTCGGCTGTCGGGAACAGCCGAGTAGCGCACAGGGATGTCTCGAGCGTGCGGCGAGAGGTGAGTAAGGCGCTGGCAGCCGAAAAGCAAAACCACACAAGTCCTGGTGAAAGCGAGATACAGCGACCCTTAGATATTCAGGGACCGGCCCCCGTCCACGGCCAGGTCCTGCCCGGTAACGTAGGGCGCGTCGAGCGCCAGGAAAGCGACCGCTTTTGCGATGTCGCCGGCCTCGCCCGCACGGCCGAGCGCCGTGCGGTCGAGGATGGCCTGTTTTTCCGCGTCGCTGGTCTCGTGCTCGGGCCACAGGATCGCGCCGGGCGATACACCGTTGACGCGAATCGCCGGGGCCAGCTCGGCTGCCATGAATTTCGTCATCATCGCCAGCCCGGCCTTGGATATGCAGTAGACCCCGTGATCGCTCATCGGCCGGTCGGCGTGCACGTCGAGGATATTGATCACCGAGCCTCCGGCCGCCCTCAGTTCCGGAAGCAATGCCTGGACCAGGAAATAGGGGCCGCGCAGGTTGCTGTTGAGCAGGTCGTCCCACTGCCAGGGCCGCGTCTCGCCCAACCGGGTCGGATAAAACCGCGATGCGTTGTTGACCAGCACGTCCAGGCGGTCGAACGCGGCCCGGCAATCGGCGGCAAGACGTTCCACGCCCTGTGCGCTGGAGAGGTCCGCCTGGGCAACGCCGGCGCTGCCCGGCCGGGTATCGTTGAGCCTGGCGGCGATGGCCTCGGCCTTTTCAACGCTGGAATTGCAGTGCAGCAGCACGTTGCAACCCCTTTCGTGCAGCGTTTCGGCCGTGCAGGCCCCGATGCGGGCGGCTGCGCCGGTAACCAGGGCGTTTTTTGTACTGGACATGAATCCTGTGCTCCAACAAACTTGCTTCACATGACGCGCACCATCCTGCCGGAACCCCCCGACGAGCTCAAGCGGCACAGCGATCGCCTGGCCGCGCTGATCCGTTCTGAAATTCACGCGACCGGCCCCATGCCGTTTTCACGCTACATGGAAATGGCGCTGTACGAGCCGGGGCTCGGCTATTACTCGGCCGGGCTGCACAATCTGGGTGAAACCGGTGATTTCATCACGTCCCCGGAGATCGGCCCGCTGTTCGCGGCCTGCCTGGCGCGGCAGGCTGCACAGACGGCGGAGGAGTTGGGTGAATACGAGGTCCTGGAGATCGGCGCCGGCACCGGAAGACTGGCCGTGGACTTCCTGGGCCATGTCGACCCGCGCCGGGAGCCCCGGCGCTACCGCATCCTGGAACGCAGCGCCGACCTGAGACAGGTGCAGCGGGACCGCATTGAAAGCGAAGCGCCCGGCTGGCGGGACCGCGTGGAGTGGCTGGACGGCCCGCCCGGCGCTTCATGGCAGGGCCTGCTGATCGCCAACGAGGTGATCGATGCGCTGGCGGCCGAACGATTCCAGATCGAAACGGACGGCGGGGTCAGCCAGGTGTGTGTCGCCCTCGACGGCAACACGCTTGAATGGACGAGCCGGAAGGCCCCGCCCGAACTGGAAAACGCGGTCCGCCATCTCGAGAAAAGCACGGGAACCACGCTTCCCGCGGGCTTTCGCTCCGAGCTTCGCCCGCACCTGCCGGAATGGCTGGATTCACTGACCGAAAACATGACACGCGGCCTGGCGCTGTTTGTCGACTACGGCCACGCCAGGAGCGATTTCTACCATCCGGACCGTCGGGAAGGCACGCTGATGTGTCACTACCGCCACCGGGCCCACGACGACCCGTTCTTCTGGCCCGGCCTCCAGGACTTGACGGCATGGGTGGATTTCACCGCCCTGGCCGAAGCAGCCGACCATTGCGGCCTGGACGTTGAGGGTTACGCGGGACAGGCGATGTTCCTGCTGGGCAGCGGGCTGGAAACGGTGCTCCAGGACCTTGCGGCCGCCAGCGAAGACCACGGCCTCGCCCTGGCCGCCGAGGCCCGGCAGCTCACCCTGCCGGGCATGATGGGCGAACGATTCAAGGTCATGGGGCTGGGTCGCGGACTGGAAATTCCTCCCCGCGGTTTCGAACTGGAAGATATCAGGTACCGGCTATAGCCCGCACACGCGCTTCGCGCAGCAGATTACCCACCTGGGTGCCGTTCAGGCCCGTCGTATCCAGGTCCCGCGCCCGCACCGACAGCGCAGCCCGCAGCGCCTCCGCCAGGATGCCGGCCTGCGGATAGCTGCGGTCACGAAAACCACCCCTGCCCCGGTAGTCCGCCTCGCAGGCGCGCACGAAATCATCGAGGAGGTCGGGGCGCCGCAGCAGGTCGGCTTCCTCGATCAGCTTGAGCTTCGTTGCGGGTTTCATCTCGGTCAGCCGATGGCAGCGCAGGTGCAGCGCAGTCACCATCAGGGCCAGGCGGCGGTAGCGGTTGGGCGCCTTGAGGCGCTCGCAGACACGCCTCGCCAACGGTACGCCACGCTGCTCGTGCCGCAGGTGCGAGGGCCATTCCTCGCTCGGCGTGATGCCTTTTCCGAGATCATGCAGCAGCAGGGAAAACACCACTTCAGGCCCCCAGCCCCTTTCCGCTGCGAAGTCCATCGCCATTTGCACGTGCAGGCCCGTGTCGATTTCCGGGTGGTATTTTTCGGGCTGAGGAACGCCGAACAGCACATCCACTTCCGGCAACAGCCGCTGCAATGCCCCGCATGCCCGCAGGACTTCGATAAATACGCCCGGACGCGCCGACGCCATGGCGCCCTCGACCTCAGCCCAGCTGCGCTCGGCAGCCAGGTGTTCGAGTTCGCCGGATGCCGAAATATCGCGCATCAACTCCATCGTTGACGGGTGCACGGTGAATCCGAGCGGCGCCAGGCGGGCGGCAAAGCGGGCGACACGCAGTACGCGCAGGGGGTCCTCGCGAAAAGCGGGCGACACGTGCCTGAGCACGCGGCGCTCCAGGTCGTCACGGCCGCCCAGGGGGTCGATGATGCGGCCATGTTCGTCCCGCGCCATGGCATTGATCGTCAGGTCGCGGCGCAGCAGGTCTTCTTCGAGCGTTACATCGGGTGCGAAGTCGACCGCAAAACCATGGTAACCGTGCCCTTCTTTTCGCTCCCGGCGCGCCAGCGCATATTCCTCACCGCTTTCGGGGTGAAGG
Source organism: Lysobacterales bacterium (assembly GCA_036351575.1). Lineage (GTDB taxonomy): Bacteria > Pseudomonadota > Gammaproteobacteria > Xanthomonadales > SZUA-36 > JABDPF01. Next base: position 14,641 of record JAZBPJ010000115.1, read on the forward strand.
AATACCGGGAAAGAGGCGCCGACCTGGCGAAACCCCCGATCGAGCAAATCCTCGGGGCGGCCGCCCACGACTACCCAGTCGTTTTCCCGCGGCTCGAACCCGAGCAGGGTGTCTCGAACCGCGCCGCCGACAAGGTAAACGCGGTATGCCATTTCAGGTGTCGACGTGCCGGCGGCAAGCGTCCAGTCTGCGCTGGTGTTTTCCCTGAGCCAGGTACCCGGGCACCACGGCCTCTATCGAAGCCGGCTGGATACCGAATTCCGGCAGGGCGTTGTCGTTGCTCGTGTTCGCCGTCTGCAGGGAGCGGTAGTTGTCGGAAGAAAACGGTTTGCCCGGCACGAAGTCCATCACGGCCGCCTGCAGACGTGCGAGTGCGTTCGGCAAACCCACGACCTTTCGTTTGAGCCCGGCCGTGTGGGCGGCGAACTCGACCAGTCGCTTGAGGCTGTAGACCCGCGGCCCGACGGCATCCAGGGAGCGGCCGTAGGAAGCCGGGTCGCCGATCACACGCGCCAGCAGCGCGGCGACGTCACCGGCCCAGACCGGCTGCATCCGCGCGTCCGGGCAGGCCAGCGGCAGTACCGGCGCCAGTTTGAGCAGCCCGGCAAAACGGTTGAAGAAGGAGTCGCCGCGCCCGAAGATGACCGATGGCCGAATCACGGTCGCGTCGATATCGCTCGCGGACATCAACAGGGCCTCGGCTTCGCCCTTGCTGACGAGGTAATGGCTGCTGCCCTGCCCGGCGCCCAGGGCGCCGACCTGCACGATGCGCCGGACGCCTGTTTTTCGGCAGGCTTCCAGCAACGTGTTCGTCAGATCGACGTGCGCCTTGCGAAAGCCTTTACCGCTGCGGCCCGGCTCGTTCAGGATGCCTACCATGTTGACGGCTGCGTCGGCCCCTTCGAGGTGCCGGGCAAGGGCTTCCGCGCTGAACTCGCGGTTCTGCACGACGCTGACGCCCGGCAGCAGGGCCAGTTCGCGGCAGCCGGGACGGTACCGGGTCAGCGCGATACAGCGATGACCGTCACGGGCCAGCGCCGGCAGCACGTAGTGCCCCAGGAAACCGGTTGAACCGAGTAATACGATGCGCATCTTCCGCTCCTTGCGGCTCGAATAACGACAGAAGCCAAGTGTACCCATCAGCCTGAGCAAGGTCGAATACCGCTGTCGAAAAGAAGGCCGGGGCGTTACACTCGCCAGGCATACCGTGAAGCTGGGAGGCCAGGGGGCCGATGCTATTGATCGAACTTCTCTTGATCGGACTGCTTGCCGGTTATCTCGCCGGCTTCCTGGGCATCGGCGGCGGTTTTGTCGTGGTGCCGGCGCTCACTTACCTGTTCCTGCAGGACCCGGCGACCGCTCCCTGGGCCATCCACATGGCGGTGGGCACCTCGCTCGCCACGATGCTGGTCACCTCGCTCAGTTCGATCATCGCGCATCAGCGCAAAAAGGCAATACGGTGGCCCCTTGTCGCAGGCCTGGCTCCGGGCCTGCTGCTCGGTGCGGTTCTGGGCGCGGTTCTGGCGGATTTCCTGGAACCGGCAGCCCTGGTGCGCGTGGTCGGCGTATTCGCCGTTCTCGCCGGTGCGCAGCTGATTTTCGGACGCAAGCCGGCAGGTGAAAAGCCGCTCCCCGGGCAGCCGGGGCTGAGCCTGGTCGGAACGGTGATCGGCGGCATCTCGAGCCTGATCGGCATCGGCGGGGGCGCCCTGACCGGCCCGTGGCAATTGTGGCATGGCATCAGGGCGCAGAACGCGGTGGCCACATCGGCCGCATGCGGTTACCCGATCGCGATCGCGGGCTCCGTTTCTTTTTTGCTGCTGGGCCTTGGCGGAGACCTGCCCGAGGGCGCGGTCGGTTATGTGCACCTGCCTGCATTTGCCGGCATAGCCGTGGCCAGTGTCGTGGCGGCCCCGCTCGGTGCAGCCACGGTCCATCGGCTGGAACCGAATACCGTGCGCCGGGTTTTCGGTGTCTTCCTGGTGCTGGTCGGAATCAGGATGCTGGTCGGGTTCTAGACCCAGCCGTCGCTTTCGACCGTTATGACCGGGCGCGCCGCCGGCAGCTCAAGCCCTTCGGGCCAGTCAATTTCCAGTGCAATCGGCAGGTGATCTGAAAAGGGCGCATCGCAAACCCTGGCCGTGCGGGCGCTGAGGCTGTCACTGACCAGGATATGATCGATGGCGCGCTGCGGCTGCCAGGCCGGGTAACTCGCCAGGCCGTCGGTCGGCGCGGTCAGCGCCATGGTTTCGCAAAAGTCCCTGACGAGTTCCGACCCGGCCGAAGTGTTGAAATCTCCCATGACGACAAGGTGACGGCCGCTGTCCAGTTCGCGGGACAGGAATTTCAGCTGCTGGGCCCGCGCCCGCTTGCCGAGCGCGAGGTGCACGACGGCAATGTCCAGGCCGTTTGAACCGGAACCGAAGCGGGCCAGCAGGGTGCCGCGTCCCGGGATCACGCCCGGAAGCCGGTGCTCCTCGACCGCGTCGGGTTCGAAGCGGCTAAGGAAACCGTTGCCTGCGTAGGCCACCGAGCCGACCTTGCGGTTGGATTGGTGGCACCAGAACGGCATGCCGGCGTGGGCGGCGATGTATTTCGACTGGTTGATGAAACCCGAGCGCAGGCTGCCGGAATCCGCCTCCTGCAGCCCGACCATGTCGAACGCCGACACGAACTCAGAAATGGCGTCGAGGTTTTCAATGCGCCCGCTGTGGGGCAGAACCTGCCGCCAGCTGTGGGTTACGTAATGTCGGTAGCGGGCTGTCGTCGTACCCGCCTGGATGTTGAAACTCAGCAGACGGAGCGTCCGTTTCTCCCGGCTATCATTCTGCTGCGACACGTTCTGTCTGCATGCGGTAGTGCTCGATTTCCACCAGATAGTCCACCGCGTCCAGCATGGACTGGAAGCTGGGAAGCGCCGACGATGCGGTCACGCGGTAACGCCCGTTGACCACGATCGAGGGCGTTCCGGTAATTCCGTAGCTGCGCACGAGCTGCTGGTCCTTGCGGATCTTTCCATCGACCGCGAAAGATTGCGCCGTCGACAGGAACTTCTCCTTGTCCGCCCCGAACTGAACGTAAAAGTCGGCGATCTCGTCCAGGCTGCGCAAGACCTTGCGCTCTTTCCAGAGCCGATCCATCATGGCCATGTGGACTTCTTCCGGAAGACCCATGATCTGCGCCGTGGCGAAAGCCCGGGCGTAAAGTTCCCAGGACGCGCGCCCGAAAACGACCGGTACGCGTCGGAACGCGACGTGCTCAGGCGCTTTCTCCACCCACCTGTTCACGAACGTTTCAAAGGTATTGCAGTGGCTGCAGAGGTAGCTGAACATTTCCAGCACTTCGACCTTGTCGCCCTGCAGTTCCGTGGCGTTGTCGATCTTGAAGTAGTGCAGCCCTTCCTGGTAGGGAACCATTCCCTTGCCTTGCGCCAGGGCGGTTCCCGCGAACAATAAAAGGAAAGCGGCCACCGCGGACGCTGTCCGAATTCTGAATTCCGTCATTACAAACTCTCCATCAAACCAGTCTCAACCGGGTCTTTTCTACTGACCCCGAGCGGGGAGCTCAGTTCAATCCCCGGCCAGGTGCAGACCCTCTATGTAGCTCGCCACTGCCTCGATTTCTTCGTCGGTCAGGTGAGCGGCCGATCCGTTCATGATCTGGCTCTGCGCGTCTTTTTCGCCCCAGTTCTCGCCGGCGCGGAAACCCTTCAGCATCTTGGCGGTATAAACCGAGTGCTGACCTGCCAGGACGGGATAGCCCGCCAGCGGGTTGCCTTCACCCGCGGGCCCGTGACAGGCCATGCAGGCCGGGACGCCGGATTCTGCGTTGCCAGCCCTGTAGATGCGCTCTCCCAACTCGACTTTCAACGGGTCGGCCACGCCGCCGTTGCTGGTCTGTGAAGAAAAGTACGCCGACAGGTCCTCGATATCCTGCTCCGTCAGGCCCGGCGTGATACCCGCCATCTCCGGGACCATGCGCGCGCCGGCCTTGATCAGCGTGGCCTGCCGCACGAGGTATTGCTCGTGCTGTCCGGCCAGCTTGGGCCAGGTCGGCACCATGCTGTTTCCATCCACGCCATGACAGGCGGCGCAAATCGCGGACTTGGCTTGCCCTGCGGCCGCATCTCCCTTGGCAAACGCCGGCAGGCTGACAAGCAGCAATGACGCAACGGCGATATGCAACATTAGACGCATAGTGAAAACTCCCAAGATCTCATCAAACGGTAATCAAGCTGGAATAAACGCGTTATTATCGCGATTTCCGCGGCGACGTTCCAGCAAATACAGGCGAAGCGATGACATCGGAGGCAAGAACCGGCAACCCGTACCGCTCGGCACATTACGTGATCAGCGCCCATCACCTTTCGCAGCTGCCACCCGATGAAGGCTGCGAAGTGGCGTTCGCCGGCCGCTCCAACGCCGGCAAATCGAGCGCCATCAACACCCTGACCGAGCAGAAAGCACTGGCGAGAACCAGCAAGACGCCGGGCCGGACACAGCAGATCGTGGTTTTCGAACTCGACGCAGAGCGGCGCTTGATGGACCTGCCGGGCTACGGCTACGCCAAAGTTCCGGAAAAACTGCGCGCTCACTGGCAGGAGGTGATGCAGCGTTATTTCGAAACCCGGAAAAGCCTGCAGGGAGTCGTTCTGGTGACTGATATCCGTCACCCGATGAAGCCCTTTGACGAGCAGATGCTGGCCTGGTGCGCCGCGACCGGCGTGCCTTGCCACGTGCTTCTGACCAAGGCGGACAAGCTCAAGCGCGGTCCGGCCCAGGCCGCGCTGCTGAAAGTCCGAAAAGCCCTGCCCGAGGGCGCGACCGCCCAGGTGTTCTCCGCAAAAACCCGCGACGGTATCAATCGTCTCATCGAACAGCTGAACCGGTGGTATCGCTTCCCTGGGCCGGATAGAATTCGCTCAGAACAGAAAAAGGATAGCTGAATGACCTTTCCCTCGACCCGCATGCGCCGTATGCGCGCTTACGATTTTTCCCGCCGGATGATGCGCGAAAACACGCTGACGCCAAATGACCTGATCTGGCCGGTATTTGTCCTCGAAGGTGAAAACAACCGCCAGGAAGTGAGTTCTCTCCCGGGGGTCGAGCGCATGAGCATCGACCTGCTGCTGAAGGCGGCGGAGCACTGCATGGAACTCGGCATTCCGTCCATCGCGCTGTTCCCGGTCGTGGGCGCCGAGCGCAAGTCGGATGATGCCCGCGAAGCCTGGAACCCGGACGGGCTGGCGCAGCGCGCAGCCCGTGCGCTCAAGGAAAACCTGCCGGAACTCGGAGTCATCACCGACGTGGCGCTCGACCCATTCACTTCGCACGGCCAGGACGGCCTGATCGACGATACCGGCTACGTCGTGAACGACGAAACCGTTGACGTGCTGGTCAAGCAGGCGCTCTCCCACGTGGCGGCCGGGGCTGACTGTGTCGCCCCTTCGGACATGATGGACGGGCGCATCGGTGCGATACGGCAGGCACTGGAAACCGAGGGCTTTCCCAACAAGCTGATCATGGCTTATTCGGCCAAGTACGCCTCCAGTTTCTACGGCCCCTTCCGCGATGCGGTGGGTTCGGCCGGAAACCTGGGCGGCGGCAACAAGTATTCCTACCAGATGGACCCGGGCAACAGCGACGAGGCGCTGCGCGAAGTCGAACTCGACCTCGAGGAAGGCGCCGACATGGTCATGGTGAAACCCGGCCTGCCCTATCTCGACATCATTCGCCGGGTGAAAGAAAACTTCGAGGTGCCGACTTTCGCCTACCACGTGTCCGGGGAATACGCGATGCTCAAGGCAGCGGCGCTCAACGGATGGCTCGACGAGGAAGCCGTGGTCCTGGAGGCGCTGACCTGTCTCAAGCGCGCCGGGTCGGACGGGATTCTGACCTATTACGCCGTCCAGGCGGCCGAATGGCTGAAACACAGGAACTGATCCGGCTGGCCGTTTTCGGCCGGCCCGTGAAGCACTCGCTTTCGCCCCTTATCCACTCGGCGTTCGCCGCGCAGTTTGGACTGTCCATCGACTATCGCGCGATCGAGGCGACAGCGGAAAGCTTCCCGAAGCGCGTGGCGAAACTCGCGCGGGACGGCGGCCGCGGCTGCAATGTCACGGTGCCGCTCAAGCATGAAGCCTGGCGCCTGGCGGACCGCTGCAGCCCGGAAGCCGAGCGTGCGCAAGCCGCCAATACGCTGCAGTTTGATAGCGATGGCCTCTACGCGACGAATACCGATGGCGCAGGCCTGGTAAACGACCTGGAAAAGATCATCGGCTTCGAACTGCGTGGCCGCAAGGTCTGCCTGCTGGGCGCCGGGGGAGCGGCCCGGGGGGTGCTTGGAGCGCTGCTGGGACGGCAGCCGAAAAGCGTGACGGTATCGAACCGGACCGTGGATCGGGCCCTGGCCCTGGCAGACCGTTACTCCGACCTCGGGGAGGTTCAAGGCACGTCGCTTGACGCCGCGGCATCGAGGGGCCCGTTCGACCTGGTCATCAACGCCACTGCGCAGGGGCACCGGGGGGAAGCGCCCGGCCTGGATGGAAATTGGTTCAGCCCTGCGGCGCTCTGCTATGACATGAACTACGGCCATGCAGCCGCCCCGCTTGCAAGACGCTGTTCGAAGCTGGACGTGCGCTACAGCGACGGCCTCGGCATGCTGGTCGCCCAGGCCGCCCTGTCCTTTGAATTATGGACCGGCAGAAAACCGGACACCCTCCCGGTGCTGGAGGATCTACGCGCTGCCGCGCGGGAATGAGCCGCGGATGTTGCCGTCCTCATCGAGTTCCGGGTAGTCCAGGCCGCGCTCCCGGCAAAAGCGCGCAACCACCGGGTGCAGCCATTCGAAACGCTGCACACGACGCGTTGCGGCGTCCAGCCGCGGCCGCTCGTAAAACCCCTCCCGGTCGCGCTGCCTCTGCGCTTCGTACAGCACGATCGCGCAGGCTACCGAAACGTTCAACGACTGTGTCATGCCGCGCATCGGGATCATCACGCGGCAATCCGAGAATTCCAGCGTCTCCGCGCTGACTCCGAACAGTTCGGTTCCGACCACCAGCGCCGTGGGTTTCGTGTAATCGATGTCCCGGTAATCGACGGCGCGGTCTGAAAGGTGAGCCGCAACCAGCTGAAAACCCCGCTCGCGCAGGTAACCGCAAGCGCTCGGCACGCTTTCGTGCGACCGCACCTGCATCCACTTCTCGGCGCCCTGCGATGTGTTCCAGTGAATTGCAAGGCCTTCTTCACCCGGCACGGCATGCACCTCGTTGATGCCGACCGCATCGCAGGTACGGATGATCGCGGAAAAATTGCGGGGTTTGTGAAGGCGCTCTGCGAGCACGGTAAGGTCGGGCTGGCGGCGATCCAGCACCGCGTCGACGACCTCGCAGCGTTTATCTTTCAACCCGGCCTTCTCTCAGCATCATCGTGCAGCGTCGCGCGGTCACGCCCGCCTGCAGGAGCAGCAGCGCCGGCAGCACAAGGATCAGCGTCTTGAGCAGCCACACCAGCGGCAGGCCGCCCGGCTCCGCAGAAGTCTCGCGAACCTGCCACGCTACCGCCACGTAGTCCCATCCGATATACAGGAGAAACACGCTGAACGGCGCCATGAACAGCAAGGTGCCGGCGAGGTCCACCCACAGGCGGTAGCGCATCGACCGGGCCCGGTACAGGATATCGACGCGAACGTGTTCGTCGCATTGCATTGCCCATGCCGCCGCGACCATGAACACGGTAGCGTGCAGGTAAGTCACGCTTTCCTGCATCCAGATCCAGCCTTCGTTCAGGCCGTAACGCAAGACGACGACGAGGAACGTCAGCAGAGTCATGACCAGGGTCAGCCAGGCCGCGGCGCGTCCCAGCGCGGCGATCGTGCGCGCAAGCAGCCCATCCGGTGTCGCGGCTGCTTCGCTCAATCCCACTCCTTGACCTTCCAGTAAACCGGCTGTACGGGGTTTCGGGCGCGCTGGTCCTCGTCCAGCTCGAGACGGCCGTCACCGTCCGTGTCGATGTAGTAATAGGGCGCGCCCTTGTTCGGAACGATCCGGACCATGTAAACCTGCCCGTCGCGCCGGTATTCCTCGATCCTGCGGTCTTCTTCCTCGATAATCCGCACCGTCGGCTCGACCTGCTCCTGCTGAACCTTGGGCGGAATCGGCACATCGCCTTCCGCCTCCGTTACGGGTTCGGCCGCGGACCCGCGTTCCCGGGGCTGATATTCTTCTGATACTTCGGGAATGGGCGGCGGTTTCGCCAGGTCTTCTTCCTGCTGTGCCGCTGACGCGCCGGGCAGGCACAGAATGACGCCTCCGGCGATAACCGCAAAAATACGTCGTTGCACACTCATCGCGCCATCCTCGCTGGGTTAGACTTGTCTGCAGGCGGAACCCGGCCGGGCCCTACCGGCTGACGGCTTCCATGATATCAGACCACCGGCGCAAGCAAACCAGACGGCGACCATGAACAAGAAACCGACGCTGTACCTCGTTGACGGATCCTCCTACCTCTACCGCGCCTTTCACGCGCTGCCCCAGCTCAGCAACAGCCGCGGCGAACCGACCGGCGCGCTGCTCGGTGTGGCCAACATGCTGCGGCGCCTCATCAAGGAGCACGATCCGGAAAGGATCGCGGTGGTCTTCGATGCGCCGGGACCGACGTTCCGCCACGAAATGTTCGAGGAATACAAGGCCAACCGGCCGCCGATGCCGCAGGAACTTCGGCAACAGGTCGAGCCGATCCTGGCGTTCACCCGCATGCTGGGCCTGCCGCTGCTGCAGGTCGAGGGCGTGGAGGCGGACGACGTCATCGGCACGCTGGCGCAGCAGGCCGAAGAAGCCGGCATGGACTGCGTCATTTCCACCGGCGACAAGGACATGGCGCAACTGGTCAGTGACCGCACCACGCTCACCAACACCATGACCGAGACCTCCATGGACCGCGACGGCGTGGTTGAAAAATTCAGCGTCACACCGGAACAGATCGTCGATTACCTGGCCCTGACCGGTGACAAGTCGGACAACATTCCCGGGGTCGAGAAATGCGGTCCCAAGACGGCCGCCAAGTGGCTGACCGCCTGGCGGACGCTGGACGGCGTGATGGAGCACGCGGACGAAGTCGGCGGCAAGATAGGGGCTTATCTCAGGGAGGCGCTGGAATGGCTGCCGCTGTCACGGCGGCTCGCCACCATCCGGCGCGACCTCGACCTCGAGTTCGGCATCGACGACCTGGTGCGCGGGGAAACGGACCGGGAAGCCCTCATCGAAGCCCTGAAGCGCTATGAATTCAGCAGCTGGCTGAGAGAAATGGAGGTCGCCGGCGACAGCGCGCACGGTGAGGCGTCCGCAGACGAGGTCGAAACCGACTACTACACGATCACGACCGAGGATGAGCTGGCAAAGCTGATCTCGGAACTCGGCGCGGCGGAGCTCATCGCCTTCGACACCGAGACGACCAGCCTCAACCCGATGCGGGCCGAACTGGTGGGACTGAGTTTCTGCACCGAACCGGGCCGCGCCTGCTACCTGCCCGTGGCGCACGACTACCCCGGCGCACCGCGGCAGCTCGCCCGCGAAGCGGTCCTGGAGCAGCTGAAACCGCTGCTGGAAGATCCGCACCTGCCCAAGGCAGGCCAGCACATCAAGTACGACATGAACGTGCTCTCCCGCTATGGCATCGCGGTTCAGGGCGTGGCGTTCGACACCATGCTGGAGTCCTACGTGCTGAACAGCACCGGCAGCCGTCACGACATGGATACGCTGGCGCTGCGTCACCTCGGCATGAAAACCACCAAGTACGAGGATATCTGTGGCAAGGGTGCGAAACAGATCCTGTTCAGCCAGGTCGAAATCGACACGGCCACGCAATACGCCGCCGAAGACGCGGACATCACCCTGCGGCTGCACCGGGTGCTGTGGCCCGAACTGCAGAAAATCGATTCACTGGCCGCGGTATTCACGGAGATGGAGATGCCCCTGGTGCCCGTCCTGGCGCGCATGGAACAGACCGGTGTGCTCATCGACGGCGAGCGGCTGGCGAAGCAGAGCCGGGAGCTCGCCGCCCAGATCGACCGCCTGGAAAAAGAAGCCCACGCGGAAGCGGAACAGCCGTTCAACCTGGGCTCGCCGAAACAGCTGCAGGAACTGCTGTTCGGCAAGCTCGGCATGCCGGTGATCCGAAAAACGCCCAAGGGCCAGCCTTCCACCGCCGAGGACGTGCTGCAGGAACTGGCGGCCGACTACGAACTGCCCCGGCTGATCCTGGAGTACCGTTCGCTGTCGAAACTGAAATCCACTTATACCGACAAGCTGCCCGAAGAAATCAACCCGGATACGGGGCGCGTACACACGTCATACCACCAGGCGGTCGCGGCCACGGGCCGGCTCTCTTCGCAGGATCCCAACCTGCAGAACATCCCCATTCGCACGCCGCAGGGCCGCCGCATCCGCGAGGCTTTCGTGGCGCCGCCCGGATGGCTGGTCATGGCCTGCGACTATTCCCAGATCGAATTGCGCATCATGGCGCACCTGTCCGGTGACGAGGGCCTGCTGAAGGCTTTTCGCGAAGGGGTGGACGTGCACCGCGCCACGGCCGGCGAGGTGTTCGACGTGCCTTACGCAGACGTGGACGACAGGCAGCGGCGTGCGGCCAAGGCCATCAACTTCGGCCTGATGTACGGCATGTCGGCTTTCGGGCTGGCCAGGCAACTGGGCATCGGCCGCGCCGAGGCGCAGGCCTACATGGATACCTACTTCATGCGCTACCCCGGCGTGCAGGAGTTCATGGAAGCGACGCGCGAGAAAGCACGTGAAGCCGGCTTCGTGGAAACCCTGTTCGGCAGGCGTCTTTACCTGCCCGACATCCGGGCCTCGAACATGCAGCGCCGGCAGGGTGCGGAACGTGCGGCGATCAATGCGCCCATGCAGGGTACGGCAGCCGATATCATCAAGCGGGCGATGGTCCGGATCGACGCGTGGCTGCGCGCGGAAAAACCGGCGGCCCGGCTGATGATGCAGGTGCACGACGAACTCGTGCTCGAAGTGCGGGCGGACCAGCGCGAGGCCGTGCAGCAGGCGATCGAATCGCGCATGGAGCAGGCCGCCTCGCTGGACGTGCCGCTGGTCGTGGATACCGGCTGGGGTGATGACTGGGACACCGCGCACTGAAGCAGTGATCCCGGTGGATTGCTGACCATGAGCTAGTACCTTGCTTCCACCTTGGCCGCCGTGTCCTCGTCAAGCCAGTCACGAGGCTCCAGGAAGGCGTAGAGCACGGCCTCCTCGGAGCCGGGCCCGGGTTTCCAGCCGTAACGCCAGGCCACCAGCGGCGGCAGCGACATCAGGATCGACTCGGTTCGCCCGCCCGACTGCAGCCCAAACAGGGTTCCCCGGTCATAAACCAGGTTGAATTCAACATAGCGGCCGCGCCGGTACAGCTGGAAATTTCGCTGGCGCTCGGTCCATGGCGTGTTGCGCCTGCGCTGCACGATGGGCAGGTAGGCATCCAGGTAGCTGTCCCCCACCGCCCGCATGAGGGAAAAGCAGCGCTCGAACCCTCCCTCGTTGAGATCGTCAAAAAACAGCCCGCCAACGCCGCGCGCCTCGGCCCGGTGCTTCAGGTAGAAATAGCGGTCACACCAATCCTTGTACCGGGGATATACGTCATCGCCGAACGGCTCACAGGCGGAACGGGCCTCCCGGTGCCAACCGACCACGTCCTCCAGCACCGGGTAGTACGGCGTCAGGTCGTAACCGCCGCCGAACCACCAGGCCGGCTCCTCGTCTTCTTTTTCAGCGATAAAAAACCGCACGTTGGCGTGGCTCGTCGGAACGTGCGGATTCTCCGGGTGGATGACCAGCGAGACGCCGAGCGCCTCGAAGCTCCTCCCTTCCAGTTCGGGGCGGGACGCGGTAGCCGCAGGCGGCAGGCTGGCCCCGGTCACGTGGGAAAAATTCACGCCCGCCTGCTCAAAAACCGCGCCTTGTTCCAGCACGCGGGTGCGACCGCCGCCGCCCAAAGCGGCCTCGCCGCCGCGCGTCCAGGCGTCCTCGATGAATTTTCCCCGGCCGTCCTCCGCCTCGAGCGCTGCGCAAATCCGATCCTGCAGCCCAAGCAGGTATTTCCTGACAGCCGGCGTGGCCACGGTCTCCGTTGTGCTCATTCAGCCGCTCCGAATGACGTTTCCGGTCAAGAGATCGCGAATTTCACTGGGCTGGTTTTGCTCACCCAGTTCGCCCGCCACGATGCCGCAAAGCTCATCGGAAAAATAACGTTTCACATCGTCCGCGGTGCGCGCCGGTTCCTCGCCGCGGGGATTGGCGCTGGTCGAAACGACCGGTCCTCCAAAAGCGCGGCACAGAGCCCGGCAGCCCTCGTGCGCCGTGACGCGCAGCGCAATCGTGGGATGCGAGCCCGCGAGCCAGTCAGGCACGCCGGGCGCGCGAGGAAAGAGCCAGGTAACGGGGCCGGGCCAGGAAGCGAGCGCCGGTTCCCAGTGTGCTTCGTCCACCGGCCGGATATAAGGCGCAAACCGCCCCGGCTGGTCAGCGATAAGAATAAGGCCGGCCGAAGCCGGGCGGGATTTCAGTTCGAGGATGGTGCGAACCGCGGACTCATTGCCCGGATCGCAGCCCAGACCGTAAACCGCCTCGGTCGGATAAGCGATTACGCCGCCGTCGAGCAGGCAGCCAGCACCTTCTTCAATGGTCAGCAGTCGGCTCTCTTTCACTTTGAATCAAGCTTTTGAAGTTTTCCTGGACGCGGCCTTTTTTCGGCCTGTTTTCTTCTTCGTTTTTTTCCTGGAGGCGGTTTTCTTGCGTGTCGCTTTCTTCCTGGCCGTTTTTTTCCCGGCGGCTTTCTTGCGGCTGCGCCTGTCGGGCGCCGCGTCCAGCAGCGCCTGGCACTCTTCGAGCGTCAGTGACGCAGGCTCGGTTTCTTTAGGGATCCGCGCGTTCTTCTTGCCGTCCGTGATGTAAGGACCCCAGCGGCCCTTCAGAATCTGCACGTCCGTGCCTGCGAAGACACGAATGATCCGCTCGAGATCGGCCTGCTTTTTCGCCGCGATCAGTTCCAGTGCCCGTTCCAGCGTCACGGTGTGCGGATCGTCTTCCTTGAGCGAGACGAACTTGCTGCCGTAGCGGATGAACGGCCCGAACCGGCCAATCCCGGCGGCGACTTCCTCGCCCTCTTCCGTTTCGCCCAGCGTGCGCGGCAGCTTGAACAGCTCCAGCGCTTCTTCCAGCGTGATCGTCTCCAGCCGTTGCCCGTTTCTCAGGCCGGCGAACTCGGGTTTTTCTTCATCGTCGACCTTGCCGATCTGGGCATGGGGCCCGTAACGACCCAGGCGCACGGAAACTTCCTTGCCCGTTTTCGGATCGGTTCCGAGCACGCGCTTGCCCTTGGCTTCCCCGGGGTCGACCGATTCCAGCTTTTCCTTGACGCGCTTGTCGAACGGTTTCCAGAACTGCATCAATGGCGGAATCCAGTGCATCTCGCCGCGCGAAACTTCATCGAGCGTGTCTTCCATGCGGGCCGTGAACTCGTAATCGACATACGGTTCGAAATGCGTCTGCAGGAAGCTCGCCACGACCCGGCCGGTGTCGGTGGGTATGAACCGCCGCCGATCGAGTTCCACGTAGTGACGTCTCAGCAGGGTCTGAATGATCGAAGCATAGGTCGACGGGCGGCCGATTCCGAAGTCCTCCAGCGCCTTGACCAGGCTGGCTTCCGAGAAGCGCGGCGGCGGCTCGGTAAAATGCTGCTCCGCCCGAATCTTCTCCAGCGCAACGCTGTCGCCTTCCTGGATGTCCGGCAGGCGCTTTTCTTTTTCTTCCTTGCCGGCCGGCCGGGACTCTTCATACGCCCGCAGGAACCCGGGAAAAGCGATGACCGAACCGTTCGCCCTGAACACGGCATCGGCGCCGCAATCGAATTCCACCGCCACCATGTCGACCAGCGCCGGCGCCATCTGGCTGGCCATGGCGCGCTTCCAGACCAGTTCATACAGGCGGAACTGGTCGTTTTCGAGCTTCTTTTTCAGCCCGGCGGGCAGCAGGCCGGACGAGGTGGGCCGTATGGCTTCGTGCGCCTCCTGCGCATTTTTCGACTTGGTCTTGAAGAAGTTCGGCTTCTCCGGCACGTATTCCTTGCCGAACTGGCGCTCTATGCAGCCCCGCAGGTCAGCCAGGGCGTCCGCGGAAAGGTGCACCGAGTCGGTTCGCATGTAGGTGATATGGCCCGCTTCGTACAGTGCCTGTGCCGTGCGCATCGTGCGCTGGGCGGAGAAACCCAGCTTGCGCGCCGCGTCCTGCTGCAGCGTCGAAGTGATGAACGGGGGCGCCGGCCGCCGCTTGCGCTGGCTGCGGGTGACGCGGTTCGCCCGAAGCCTGCCGCCGGCCGCCTCGGTAAGCCGTTCGCGCACGGCCTGCGCCTGTTCAGCATTGTCGATATCGAACTGCTTGAGGCGTTTGTTCTCCAGCTTCACGAGGCGTGACTCGAAAGCCTGCCCGCCGTGACTCATGTCGGCCTCGATCGTCCAGTATTCCTGCGCCCTGAAAGCCTCGATCTCGCGTTCCCGCTCGACGATCATGCGCAACGCGGGACTCTGGACGCGGCCTGCAGAGAGTCCCGTCTTGATTTTTTTCCAAAGCAGCGGCGACAGGTTGAAACCGACGAGGTGATCCAGCGCCCGGCGCGCCTGCTGGGCGTTCACCAGGTCCATCGACAGCTCGCGCGGGTTGTCGACTGCTTCCCGGATGGCTTTCTGGGTGATCTCGGAAAACTCGATGCGGTAAAAGGGGATTTTTTCAGTCAGGCCCTTTTCGCGCAGGATCTCGTAGACGTGCCAGGAGATCGCTTCTCCCTCGCGATCAAGGTCCGTTGCCAGGTACACGGCCTCGGCCTTCTTTGCCGCGCTGACGATGGCGCGCACGTGCTTCTCGCTGCCCTCGTTGAGTTCATAGGTCATCGCGAAGTCGTTGTCCGGATCGACCGCCCCGTCTTTCGATGGCAGGTCACGGACATGGCCGTACGACGCCAGGACCTTGAAGTCAGGTCCCAGGTAACGGTTGATGGTGGTCGCCTTTGCCGGCGATTCTACGATCAGGAGTTTGATGAGCGTGCCCTCGGTTCTTATCGCTTTTCTTTATTAATGGCGATAGTCCTGCTCGCTGTCAAACAACATATCTTCCATCCACGCGAAGTTGGCTTCCTGGCCCGGCTGGTTGAACAGGACCATCAGCACGACCCACTTGACGTCCTCGAGGTCGATCTCGTCCGACTCGAGCGCCATCAGGCGATCGATGACGAGCTCTCGGCGCTGCACGTCCAGCACCCCGCAGTTGGTCAGGTACATGAGCAGGTCCCGGCACTCGGTATCCAGCCGCCTGTTCTCGGATTCAACGAAAATGCGCAGCGGCTCGTCGCTGTGCACTTTGAAGTCGGGCTGGAAACGCTGTTCAGCCAATCCGTCGAGCCAGTTGAACGCCTTGTCGATCTCATTCGCGGTGAAGCCGGCTTCGTGCAGGTTTTGCTCCAGGGAATCGCGGTCGGGTTGTTCTTCGGGTTCTTCGTACAGGTAGTTTTCAAACAGGTACATGAGGACGTCGAGCACGTTTTCTTTCATTATTTACCTCTGTTTTATTCGGCAGTAGGCGCCACCGGGGTGGGCCTCCACCATTCCTCTCAGCTCCAGCATCAGCAGCATGGCCGACACGGCCTTCGCCGTCAATCCGCTTTTTTCGATAATCAGGTCGACGGGCGCCGGGTCGTAGCCCAGGCAGTCCCACAAGCGGGCGTACTCCTCGTCATGCTCCCAGGGGGCTCCTTTTGGCTCCCCGTTTTCAATATCGGGGCCACCGGCTTTTGATGCAAGCGACGCCGATTCATCGGCAGCCGCGCTTTCCCCGAGTCGTGTCTCGAGTTCCCTGGCGAGCTCGCCCGCCAGTGATGACAGTTCCTGCAATATCTGGGAAACGTCCTCAACCAGCTTGGCCCCTTCCCTGATCAGCCGGTGGCAGCCTTTCGACATCGGATTGTGGATCGACCCGGGCAGCGCGAAGACTTCCCGGCCCTGGTCTCCGGCCAGGCGTGCGGTAATCAGGGTTCCGCTGCGCAGCCCTGCCTCGATGACCAGGACCCCGAGGCTCAGGCCCGAGATGATCCGGTTGCGCGTGGGAAAGTGTCCGCGTTTCGGTTTTGTACCCGGGGGGAACTCGGCCAACAAAACACCCTGTTCCGCCACGCGCGCCGCCAGCTGCCGGCCGGACGCGGGGTAGACGATATCCGGACCAGTGCCGAGAACGGCGACGGTGAAGCCGCCGGCGTCCAGCGCTGCAGCATGTGCTTCCGAATCCACGCCTTCGGCCATGCCGCTGGTCACCGTCAGGCCGCTGCGACTCAGTTCGGCGGCAAAATCGCGGGTGTTGCTGCGCCCGCCTGCGGTGGGGTTGCGGCTGCCGATGACCGCGATCTGAGGTTGCCAGAGTATGTCTGGATCTCCATCCAGGTAAAGCGCAGCAGGCGGCGAAGGGATATCACGAAGCAGGGCGGGGTAGCGCTCGTCGTCCCAGGTCAACAGGTGATGATTGCGGCCGGAAAGCCATTCGAGGTCATGATCGAGCAGAGAACGGTCCGGCTGCCGAAGCGCGGCCACCGATTCGTCTTGCAGGCCGGCATGCCTGAGTTCGGACGCCGAAGCCGTCAGCAGGCGGTCGATACCGCCGAACCGTTCTATCAACGCGACAAGCTTCGCACCCCCCAGTGCGGGGGCGCGAAGCGCTGCGAGCCAGTGTTCGATGTTTTTTATGACAACCCCCGTTCAGCGCCAGGGGCCGCCGTGACCAGCCTGGCTGTTAAGGTCGCGTGTCCGGATGCCGCAGCATGTCGAATTCCTTGACGACCCGGGTACCGCTCAAGGCAATACCGTAGCTGATGTGATCAAACGTCCGAAAGACCATCACCATTCCATCGTACACTTCAGGCAGCCGGACTTCCGCGTCTTTAGCAAAACTGCCCCGACGGTAGCCGACAGTGTCATCGACGACATCACCCGCGCGGAACGCCGCAAAAACATGGCCGGCCTCGATGCCGTCGCTGCTTCCGCCGTTGATCGAAACGAGTTGCCACTGGCCGACACCGGTCTTTTGTCCGGACGTCGCCAAAATGCGCAGTCCTTCCGGAACGCTGTCCATGGCGTGCGGGTAAAACGTCGTTTCGTAACCCGGGTCACCCCAGGGAAGTATAAAGTCACCGGGTTTGACTTCTGTACGATCCCGGATGATCTCGAGGACGGAAATCTCCCCGCTCTGCTGAACACGAACGCGGCTTACCTCGGCCAGTTCGTAGCCCACCGGGTTCTTGGGACGCTTGTTCCAGGGGCTGACCGTGTTGTACATGTCTTCCTGGCGGTCCCATACATTCGGCACCTGCACCCAGCCATCCTTGGGCAGCACGCGGCGAATCTGCCCGTCGCCCATATCGTCGTAGATGTTGGTCAGGCGCGCCACGATGTATTCCTGTCCGACCTGGGCATCCAGGCCGCGCCCATACGTCACGTCACTGTAAGTCGCCGTCAGGCGCTCTTCGGTGTTGGCAACGATATAGGGCAGGCCTTCGAAATCCTCGGGTGAAACGACGTGCATGTTGCGCAGGAATGGTTCGATCCGTTCAAACGGAATCGCCTTGATCGCATCGTCCCGATCGGAGACACGAACCGTGGGGCTCAATTTGTTGTCGCCGCCCCGTTTCAAACGCAACTGGGGCATGCCATCGACGTAAACGAGAGAAATGATGTCTCCCGGGTAAATCAGGTGCGGGTTCTCGATCTGCGGGTTGGCCTGCCAGATAGCCGGCCACTGCCACGGCTTCTCCAGGAAGCGTCCCGAGATATCCCACAGCGTGTCACCCTTGACGACGACGTATTCGTCGGGGTGGTCGGATCGCACCGCCACGTCCTGTGCCAGGGCGGTACCGAAAGCAAAAAGAGCCGCAAAGGTGAAGCAAAAGAGTTTTCTGATCACGTTCCTTCCTCAGTAGTAGGCATCCAGCCATCTGTCAGATGCGGTCAGTGTAGACTCTGGCGAATTGGGTTCACCAAGGGCTATCATAATAAAACACGGAACAAAGTTCACTTAAATTGTTTTTAGCGGCACGTAACTCTATGGCTAAACTGGAAATTCTTGAGGTACCCGATCCCCGTTTGCGAACCGTCGCGAAACCGGTGGATACATTTGACGACAAACTGGTCCAACTGGTCGAGGACATGATCGAAACCATGTACGCGGCAAAAGGGATCGGGCTGGCCGCAACGCAGGTGAACGTTCACAGGCGCCTGCTGGTGCTGGACGTCAGCGAAGAGCAGAACACGCCGCGCGAGTATGTCAATCCCGAGATCACGCTAACCGAAGGTACGGAAACCTGCGAGGAAGGCTGCCTGTCCGTGCCGGGCATCTACGGCAACGTGACCCGGGCCGAGCGCATCCATGTCAAAGCCATGAACCGCAACGGTGAACCGTTTGAAGAGGACCTGGACGGCATGCATGCGGTTTGCCTGCAGCATGAAATCGATCACCTGGACGGAAAAGTATTCATCGATTACCTGTCGCCGCTGAAGCGCCGCATGGCGTTGAAAAAACTCGAAAAAGCGAGAAAGCAGGCTGAACAGGACGCGCACAGAGCCAGGCTCTGACCCATGTCGCATGAATCAGGACTGCGTATTGTTTTCGCCGGCACGCCTGACTTCGCCGTTCCCCCCCTTCAAGCTCTGATCGATAACGGATTCGTCCCGGCAGCCGTCTATACCCAGCCCGACCGGCCTGCAGGGCGCGGCCGCCACCTGCAGGCCAGCCCGGTCAAGCAGGCCGCGGAACGCGCCGGTATTCCGGTGCATCAACCTCTCTCTCTGCGGGATTCCGATTCCCTGCAAGCCCTGGAACGCCTGGCGCCGGACCTGATGATCGTGGTCGCCTACGGCCTGATACTGCCGAACCGGGTACTGGAAGCGCCGACCTACGGATGCTGGAACATCCATGCCTCCCTGCTGCCGCGGTGGCGCGGGGCGGCGCCGATCCAGCGCGCCATCGAAGCCGGCGACGCGGAAACCGGCGTGTGCGTCATGGAAATAGACGAAGGCCTGGACACGGGACCCGTGATGCATACCGTTCGTACACCGATCGGGGCCGGTGAAACGGGCGGCAGCCTCCACGACAAGCTGGCCCGAGCCGGCGCCGAAGCGATCCTGCACTGCGTTCGCCTGCTCGCTGCCGGTGAACCGCCGCAAGCCATGCCGCAGGCTGAAACCGGGGCGGTCTATGCCCGCAAACTGGACAAAGCGGAGGCGCGCATCGACTGGAACGAGCCTGCGATCACGCTGGAGCGCCGCATTCGCGCGTTCAACCCCTGGCCGGTCACGTGGTGCATGGCTGCCGATGAGCGCACACGCATCTGGGCGGCGCAACGGCTTTCGGGCAATTACGGGGAAGGCCCGGGCACCGTCCTGTCGTCCGGCAAACACGGCATCGACGTGGCCACCGGTGACGGCGTTCTGCGCCTGCTCGAACTGCAACGCCCGGGCAAGCGGCGCATGGCCGCACACGACTACCTGAACGCGGGCGGCGCGCCGGACCGCTTCGAATGAGCCGCAAACCGGGCCCTGACAAAAATGCGCGAATCGCCGCCCTTCACCTGCTGGGCGGCGTGTTGGACCGCGGCGAGACGGGCGCGGAGCCGGAACTGGACGACCCGCGCGACCGGGCTTACAGCCGTCACCTGTTTTACGGCGTGCTGCGCTGGCTTTCCGCGCTGGAATGGCTGGCCAGCCAATTGCTGGACCGTCCCCTGAGGAAAAAAGACCGGGACGTTCAGCGCCTGATCCTGCTGGGCCTGTTCCAGCTCTGGAAGGACGGCACCGCCGAACACGCCGCCGTCAACGAAACCGCTGCCTGCGCCAGGCTTCTCGGAAAGCCCTGGGCGACCGGGCTTGTCAACGCCGTGCTGCGGCGATTCCAGCGCGAACACGAGCAGCTTCTGCAGCAACTGGAGCATAGCGAAGAACGGTTCGCCCACCCGCACTGGCTTATCGAGGCGATCAGGGCCGACTGGCCCGATGATTGGGAAAACATCCTTCGGGCGAACAACCGGCCGGCCGGCCTGTGGCTGCGGTGCAGAAGCGATGGTTCAGAACCGGCTCCCGGGCAGGAACTCGACCGGGCGGGCCTGGACGTCACCCAGCATCCGCTGGTCCCCTCCGCCATCCGCATCGAACCGGCCCGGTCCGTCGAGGAGATCCCCGGCTTTGCGGCCGGTCGCCTCTCGGTGCAGGACCCCGCCGCACAGATCGCGGCCGGCCTGCTGGATTGCCGTCCGGGGCAGCGCGTTCTCGATGCCTGCGCCGCACCGGGCGGAAAAACCGGCCACCTGCTCGAACTCAATCCGGAAATTGAACTGCTGGCGATCGACCGCAGCGCAGACCGGCTCGAGCTGGTGCGCGACAACCTGGAACGGCTGGGCCTGGCGCACCGGGCCACGCTGCGTGCCGCCGATGCGGCTGACACCCGGACCTGGTGGGACGGGCACCTTTTCGACCGCATCCTGCTTGACGCGCCCTGCACCGCCACCGGCGTGATACGCCGGCACCCGGAAATCAAGTGGCTGCGGTCCCCGGCCCAGGTCGGGCAAGCCGTGACTGTTCAGGCCGGATTGCTGGATGCGCTCTGGCCGTTGCTCCGGCCCGGCGGTATTCTTCTCTACGCGACCTGTTCTGTGCTGAGGCGTGAGAACGCCTTGCAAGTCGGCGCTTTCCTGGAAAGGCAGGCCGATGCAAGAGTCGAAAAGCCGGACCTGCCCTGGGGCAGAGACGCGGCGCCGGGGAGACAGATCCTTCCCGGTGAACTGGAAATGGACGGATTCTTTTATGCCCGGATCAGCAAAAGTGAGTAAGCGCCTCGCCGTTTTGCTGATGTCCTTGGCAGCGGTCCTGCTTCAGGCATGCGAAAGCGGCCAAAATGACGGGCGTTTCGACATTGACCAGGTCGAGGCGAACTGGTCCAACGGCCAGATGCAGGTTCGCCTGGTGCAGACGGTCCAGCTCAGCCGCGAGGCGCGCACGGCGCTCGTTCACGGGGTGCCGCTGACGCTCGCAGTCGAACTCGTGCTGCGGGACGGAAAGATGGGCACGCGGATCAGGAAGCACGAATCGTCCTGGCAGATACGCTACCTGCCCCTGAGTGAGCGCTACCAGCTTTCCAGGCCGGACGGCAGCGAACTGCAAACATTCGCCAGGTTGCGGCATGCCATGGCTGAACTGGGCAACGTACGGCTCGAGATTGAAACCGGGGCGCTTCCGCAAGGCGAGTACGAACTGCTGGTTCGCGGCTTCCTCGACAAGCAGCGCGTGCCGCCGCCCATGCGTCTTCCCGTGCTGTTTTCACCACGTTGGCGCCACCGGTCCGAGTGGACCGCCTGGACCATGAACATCGAGCCCGGGGCCTGATCGACGTGAGCACGTCCAGCCGCAGAAAAAGCCGCTTGCAACGCTGGGCCTTTCGCATTCTGCCGATGCTGGCCTTGCTCTCCGCGCTGCTGATCGCGCTGTTCCTGATCAGCGGCGTACAGCAGGAGTCGGCCGACGCACTGCTGGACAATTCATACCTGTGGGTGCTCATCGCCACGGTTTTCGCGCTGCTCGTGCTGCTGTGGACCATTTTCGACCGCCTGGTCAGCCTGTTTGGACAGGTCCGGCGCGGACAGCCGGGCGCCCTGCTGTCGACCCGCTGGGTAAGGAATTTTCTCCTGCTCTCGCTGCCGCCTGTTCTGATCGTATTTTTCTTCTCGGCATACTTTCTCACGCGGACGATCGACAGCTGGTTCGACGTCCAGGTCGAGTCCGCGCTAGAGGACTCCCTGCGCCTGGGACAGCAGTTCCTGGACACTCGAAAGCTGGAGGTTCGCAACCAGCTTCGGGAAACGGCAGGCAGCCTGACATCGCTGGCCGCGGATGGCGAGAACCTGCGCCGGGCGTTGCTGGATCGCGTGCGGGTATCCGGCCCGAGCGAACTGACGGTGTTCGAGACCGACGGTACACTCGTCGCTACCGCCAACATCAATGCACTCAACGGCCTGCCCGAGCGCCCTGGAGATTTCCCGATCATGCAGGCATCCCAGCAGGGGGAGTACGCCGCCGCCGAACCGACGCAGGACGGCCGCCTGCAGATCCGGGTCATTCAGCGGGTCGATGCGCGCTACCCGGGCGACCAGCCGCGCCTGCTGCAGGCGGTTTATCCCCTGCCGCCGGACATCACCGATCTCACGGGCTCGATCGAAAGCGAATACCACCGCTACCAGAACGTCCGTTACCTGCGGCAATCGCTCAAACAGAGTTTCCTGCTGATCCTCTCGCTGGTATTGCTGCTCACGGTTCTGCTGGCCATCCTGGCTGCGCTCTACTCGGCACGGCGCATGGTTTCACCGCTCTCCAGGCTGGCGCGGGCAACACGGGAAGTCGCGGCCGGCGATTTCAGCCAGGAGGTCGCGGCCGAACGCAGGGATGAGATCGGCTTTCTCGCCTCTTCTTTCAACTCGATGACGCAGGCGCTGAAAAAGGCCAGCCAGGAAGCCGAGGCCAGTCGCGCTGAACTCGAGGCGCAGGGTGAATACCTGGAGACCGTGCTGGGCAACCTGTCTTCGGGTGTCCTGACGCTGGACGACGCGGGCCGTGTCGTGACGGCCAACGGGGCCTGCCGCCGCATCCTGGCGCTGGACGAAACGTTTACCGAAGGCATTGACAAACCTGGAATCGAACCGCCTTCACTCGACCGGCTGGCGACATTCGATCCGGCCATGGAACCCTTCGTGGAATCGATACGGCGACAGGTTTCCCGCGACCGCGACGAATGGCAGCAGGAAATCAAGATCGAACGCACCGGCGCCCCCCTGGTGCTGCTGGTGCGCGGCACACGCCTGCCTTCTTCCGCCCTGGCGGTTGAAAATCATGGCGCCGGGTACGTGGTGGTTTTTGACGATGTTACGGTGCTCAACCAGGCGCAGAGGGAAGCCGCCTGGGCCGAGGCTGCGCGGCGGCTCGCACACGAGGTCAAAAATCCGCTGACACCGATCCGCCTGGCCACCGAGCGCCTTCAATTGCGGCTTTCCGGCAAACTGGAAACCCAGGACGGTGACCTGTTGGAAAAGACATCCAATACGATCGTGAGCCAGGTCGAGGCGCTGCGCAAACTGGTTGACGCTTTTGGCGACTATGCGCGCGAGCCGGAACTCGTTCGAGAACCCGTGTCGCTGGACGAACTCATCCGCGAGGTGGTCACCCTGTACCGGCAGGGCGGCAATGATATTCACTTCGAACTGGACCTCGTTTCCGGGCCGCAGGGTTTCAGGGCGGACAGCGGGCGGCTGCGCCAGATGCTGCACAACCTGATAAGAAACGCCGACGAGGCGAACGAGGAAAGCACCGTGTCGCTCAGGATATCGACCAGCGAACGGGATGCCGGCGGCCGCAGAATGCTGGAGTTGGAACTGCTGGACGACGGGCCCGGTTTTCCCGCCGCGGTGCTGGAGCAGCCGTTTGAACCCTATGTCACAGGCAAAGGCAAAGGCCGCGGGCTCGGCCTGGCGATCTGCCGCAAGATCGTTTCCGAGCACGACGGTTCCATAGAGATCGAAAACCGCGCTACCGGCGGTGCGCGCATCGTTGTGCGGTTGCCCCTGGCCTGACCATCTCACGATTCAGAAACGTCTTTTTAAGCCCTTGCACGGCGGGGACAAGAGAGTAAGATGTTGCGGAAATACAACAGGTCATCCATTCATGTCCCAACCTTATGTTCTAGTCGTTGACGATGAGCCGGATATCCGCGAGCTGGTGCAGGAAATCCTCGCAGACGAGGGTTATGAGGTAGCGGTCGCGGAAAACGGCGAAGCCGCGCGGGCCGCTTTCGCCCGGCGCACGCCCGACCTGGTGCTGCTCGACATCTGGATGCCGGATATCGATGGCATTACCCTGTTGCGCGAGTGGTCATCGAACGGACAGCCGGACTGCCCGGTGGTCGTCATGTCGGGACACGGAAACCTTGAAACGGCGGTCGAGGCAACCCGCCTGGGCGCCTATGACTTCGTGCAGAAACCGATTTCCCTGGCCAAGCTGCTCTCGATCGCCGGGCAGGCAATAGACAGCGGCCAGAAACAGCCGCGTGCGGCCGGCGCCGCTGCGCCGGCGGAGAGCGAACCCATCGGCAACAGCCAGGCAATGCAGTCGCTGCGAAACAAGGCGGAACAGGCCGCCCGGCATCAGCTGCCGGTACTGATCAGCGGTGAAAAAGGCTGCGGACGCGCCAACCTGGCGCGCTTCATCCATGCCCGGGGCGCCGGCGGCGGGCGTTTCGTCTGCCTCGATCACGGCCGCGCGGGGCCGGAATCCGTCCGCAGCTACCTGCACGGATCGCCAGGCAGCGAAGGCCTGTTTGAACGGGCACGCGGCGGCACGCTTTTCATACCGGACCTGCAGGATCTGCCGGACGAAGCGCTGGAAATCCTTCGGCTGATCCTCGAAGCGGACCAGGATGCCGTTTCTGCAGGCTCCGGTCCGGCCCTGCTGGACTGCAGGCTCATTGCCAGCGCCGGCAACGATCTGCTCGACCATGCTTCGAGCAACGAAAAGCTGAGCCAGCTCTACTTCCGGCTCAATGTCCTGCCGCTTGAAATTCCGCCGTTGCGGGAACGGCCGGAAGATGTGCCCGAACTGATCCGCCATTACGCGGAATGGTTCCCGAACAACGAGGGCCTGCCCTACCGCCCGTTCTCGGTTGCGGCCCAGAACCGCCTGCGCAACCACGACTGGCCCGGCAACGTCCTGGAGTTGCGCAACCTCGTGCAGCAGACACTGGTGCTTGGCGGCAGCGGCGAGGTCACGGTCAACGAGGTCGAAAAAGCACTTAAGCGGCACCCGGCCGCCACGGCTTCGAGAGCGCCGGGTATATCCGAATATTTTGACCTGCCGCTGCGCGAGGCGCGTGAACGCTTTGAACACGACTACCTGGTCTACAGGCTCAGGGAATCGGAAGGCAGTGTCGGCCGGCTCGCGGAAATGGTCGGCATGGAACGCACCCACCTTTATCGCAAGCTCCGCGCCCTGGGCATCGATCCCAGGACGGCAGGCAGGGTCGAAAAATGAAAATCGTCATTCTAGGAGCCGGCCAGGTTGGTTCGACGGTGGCGCACAGCCTCGCCAGCGAGGAAAACGACATCACGGTCGTCGATATCGACGAGGGGCAGCTCAGGAAGCTGCAGGACCGTCTCGACATCCGCGGGGTCGTAGGCCACGCCTCGCGACCGACCGTGATGGTGCGCGCGGGCATCGAAGACGCGGATATGGTCATCGCGCTGACCAGCAGCGACGAGGTCAACATGACAGCCTGCCAGGTGGCTTACACGCTGTACAACACACCGATGCGGATTGCGCGCATCCGTTCGTCGGAATACATTGATAACCCAAAACTGTTTGAACGAGAACATTGTCCGGTCAATGTCCTGATCAGTCCGGAAACGCTGGTAACCGAGTACATTGCAAACCTCATCGAGTACCCTGGCGCGCTCCAGGTACTCGATTTTGCCGATGGCCGGGCCCAGCTCGTCGCCACCCAGGCCTATGCCGGCGGACCGCTCGTCGGCCACCGCCTGCAAACCCTGCGGGAACACATGCCCGCGGACGCCGATGCCCGCGTCGCCGCAATCTACCGCCAGGACAAAACCATCATCCCGGACGGTAAAACCGTGATCGAAGAAAACGACATGGTTTTCTTTCTCGCGGCGCGCAAGAACATCAAAATGATGATGCGCGAGCTGCGGCCGATGGATAACCCGATTCGCCGCATCATCCTGGCCGGCGGCGGGCACATCGGCGCCAACCTGGCGCAGTACCTTGAGCGCAACCACCACGTCAAGATCATCGAACAGGACCCGAAGCGCGCCGACGAGATCGCGGAGCAACTGGAGCGGGCCATCGTACTCGTCGGCGACTGCGCGGACGAGGATCTGCTGCGTGAGGAAGCGGTCGACACCGCGGACGTCTACTGCGTGCTTACCAACGACGACGAGGCGAACATTCTGTCGTCCATGCTGGCCAAGCGGCTGGGCGCCGAAAAGGTGCTCGCCATCGTTAACCGCCCGGCCTACGTTGATCTCGTGGAGTCGGTTTCCATCGATATCGCCATTTCACCGCAGCAGATCACCATCGGCGCCCTGCTCACACACATCCGGCGCGGCAACATGGTGCGGATCCACTCGCTGCGGCGCGGCGCTTCCGAGGCAATCGAGGCAGTGGCCATGGGAGATAAACGCAGTTCGCGGGTCGTCGGCCGCGCGATCGAGGACATTGACCTGCCCCAGGGAACGACCATACCCGCCGTGGTCCGAGGAGAAAACGTGATCATCGCCCACCATGACACCGTGATACACGAGGGAGACCACGTCCTCCTGTTCGTTCCGGACAAAAAGCAGATTCCCGCGGTAGAGCGTCTGTTCCAGGTCGGGGCGATTTTCGTCTGAGGCGGCCATGGGATTCTCCGGCGTCCAGCGAATCGTTGGTTTTCTTATCGCGGCATCAAGCCTCATGATGCTGCCGCCGGTGCTGGTATCGCTCTGGTACAGGGACGGCACATCCGGCACGTTCATCGCCTGCGCACTGATCCTGCTGGTCGTCGGCACCGCGATTCACTACCCGGTCCGGAACGACCATCGCGACCTGCGCATCCGCCACGGATTCCTGATCGTGGTCTGCGCCTGGCTGGTCCTGGTCCTGGTTGGTGCGCTGCCCTTCGTCATCCTGACCGATCCGCACCTCAGTTATGTCGACGCGGTCTTTGAATCCATGTCCGGACTGACGACCACGGGCGCCACCATCATCACCGATATCGAGGCGCTTCCGCGCGCCGTGCTCTATTACCGCCAGCAGTTGCAGTGGCTCGGGGGAATGGGCATCGTGGTTCTGGCGGTCGCCATTCTTCCCATCCTGCGCGTCGGCGGCATGCAGCTCTACCGCGCGGAAACGCCCGGCCCGATGAAAGACACCAAGCTGACGCCCCGCATCAAGGAAACGGCAAAAGCCCTGTGGCTGATCTACTTCGGCATCACCGTGGTCTGTGTCTTCGCTTACTGGCTGGCCGGCATGCACCTGTTCGATGCCGTTGGCCATGCCTTCAGCACCGTGGCCATCGGCGGCTTCTCGACGCATAACGAGAGCCTCGCTTTCTGGAACAACCCGACCATCGAGGCGGTGGCGGCACTGTTCATGATGATCGCCGGCATGAACTTCGCACTGCACTTCACGGCGTGGCGGCATGCCAGCACACAACCTTATTTCCAGGATCCCGAGCTCAAGGTGTATGCCCTGCTCCTGGCCGGTTTCGCGATACTGGTGAGTTTCGCCCTGTACCTTTCGGGAACCTACGACACGCTCTGGGAGTCCTTGCGCTACGGCAGCTTCCAGGTCATATCGGCGCTGACGACGACCGGTTTCACCACGGCACCGTTTTACCAGTGGTCCGGTTTTCTGCCTGTCGTGCTGATTTTCATCGCCTTTATCGGCGGCTGCGCCGGCAGCACGGCCGGCGGCATGAAGGTCATCCGCATCATGCTGCTGTTCAAACAGGCGATTCGCGAGATCCGGCGCCTGATTCACCCGCACGCGGTCGTACCGGTCAAGGTCGGCGGGCAGCGCACTTCGGATACAGTCATCAGCGCGGTATGGGGGTTCTTTTTCCTGTTCATCGCCAGTTTTGCGGTGATGACCATCCTGCTTATCGCCACCGGGCTCGACTCCGAAACCGCTTATTCCAGCGTTGGCGCCTGCATCACCAACCTGGGCCCGGCGCTGGGCGGAGCCGGACCGAACTACGCCGGGCTCAATGACACCGCGAAAGTCATCCTCAGTATTGCCATGCTGCTGGGCCGGCTGGAGGTTTACACGCTGCTGGTGATCCTGACGCCGGCATTCTGGCGCAATTGACTTCGTCTGTCGCACCGGGCGGCACTACCTGAAGTCGTAAAACGGGGGCTCGCCCTCAGGCTGTTTTTTGAAGCGGCGGTAGCTCCAGAGATATTGGGGCGGATCGATTGCGATACAGGACTCGACTGCGCGGTTGACGGCTGCGAGGCTGGTATCGATATCGGGGGAATGGACGTCATCGTCCACCGGGAGCATGTGAACCCGGTAACGTCCTGCGGGCAGCCGTTCACAGACGCTGGCCAGGACGATGCAGCCGGTGCGCTGCACCAGCCGGGGGACGAGAACACCGGTAAGCGCCGGGTTTCCAAAGAAAGGGGCAAACCGCCCCTGGCCGCGTTTGGGCTGCTGGTCGGGCAAAACACCGGCGCCTCCGCCGGCCCTGATATGCGCGTAAAGCCTGCGAATGCCGGCGCCGGTGGCCGGGATCATCAGTGCACCACCGCGTTCCCTGCGCCTGAGCAGGGCTTTTTCCAGTTCCGGCTGCGCCGGCGGTTTATACAGGATCGCGATGCCGGGATACTTTTGCAGGTAGAGACCCAGGAATTCCCAGGCGCCGAAATGGGGAGCCAGCACCACCAGCCCTTTGCCGCTCGCCAGGGCCTCTTCAAAAAGTTCGGCGCCCACGAACTCGTCGCAGCGAGCACGCAGCGCTTGCACGGGCTGGTACCAGTTGTGACCGCTTTCAAGCACCGAGCAGAGGTAATGCACGAAGCTATCCCTGGCGAGCGCCGCGCGCTCATCCGCGGGCATGTCCGGGTAGCAGCGCTCGAGATTGCGCTCGGTCGTGTGCCGCTTGACCGGCGACAGCACCATCCACAGCCCGGCACCGCGTCGAGCCAGCCGGTACGGCATGCCATCGGGCATCAGGTTGAGCAGCTTCAGTATGAGTTTAACGAGATAAACCATGTGCTCGAGGGACCTTTACTCCACTTTTCGCCTGATAGAATGGCCGCAGGCGGGTGACCGGAACAGATTTCATGATTGCATTGATACAAAGGGTATCCGAAGCGGCCGTTCATGTTAACGGCGACGTGGTGGGCGAAATTCCGCGCGGCATCCTTGCCCTGGTGGGCGTCGAAAAAGGCGATACGGAAAAACAGGCGGAACGATTGCTCGAGCGCGTGATCTCCTATCGCATATTCCCGGACGAAACCGGGCGCATGAACCTTGGACTGACCCAGGCCGGGGGCAGGCTGCTGCTGGTTCCGCAGTTCACGCTGGCCGCCAATACGCGCAAGGGGAACCGCGCCAGTTTCACCTCGGCGGCCCCGCCTGCCGAGGGTGAACGCCTGTTCGAATATCTCGTCCACAGGGCCGGCGAGACGATAAACGGCGTGCAGACCGGGCGCTTCGGCGCAGACATGAAAGTTCACCTGGTCAACGACGGACCGGTTACCTTCTGGATTCAGGTTCCGCCCGAGGACTGACCTTCAGCGGCATCGACCCTTTTCGAACCATTGTCGAACTTCTGCAGTTTCCTGGTCAGCGTATTACGACCCAAGCCCAGCAGTTCGGCTGCCTTCTGACGTTGCCCGCCGGTCCGCTCAAGCGCGCAGTCAATCAACACGCGCTCCATTTCTTCCTGCGCCTGTCCGAACAATCCGTCCACGCCCGACTCGAGCTCTTCCCGGACCCATTCCCGCAGCGCTTCGCGCCAATCCCCGGAGACCGTGCCGGCAACCGGTTCCCGGCCAAGGTACTCCGGCGGCAAGTCCTGGGGAAAAATCTGGTCACCCGGCGCCATCACGCAGAGCTGCCGGCACAGGTTCATGAGCTGGCGGACGTTTCCCGGCCAGTGGTAGGACTCGAGCAAGCTGACCGTTTCGGGCCGCAGCCTCTTTTCCTCCAGGCCCAGCTCTTCCGCGACCCGGGCCAGGAAGCGACTCGCCAGCAGCGCGATGTCCTCGCTGCGCTCACGCAGCGGCGGCAGCCCGATGTGAATGACGTTGAGCCGGTGATACAGGTCTTCGCGAAACAGGCCGTCGGCGACCTTGCGGTTCAAGTCCTGGTGGGTTGCCGCTATGACCCGCGCCCGCGCGCGCAGCAGGTCGCGCCCGCCGACCCGGTAATAATCGCCCTCCGCAAGCACCCGCAGCAGCCGTGTCTGCAGGGCCAGGGGCATGTCACCGATCTCGTCCAGGAACAGCGTGCCGCCTGCCGCTTCCTCGAAGCGGCCGACACGGCGCGAGTGAGCGCCGGTAAACGAGCCCTTTTCGTGCCCGAACAATTCGGACTCGAGCAGTTCCGCCGGGATCGCCGCGGTATTGATCGCCACGAACGGCCCGCCGGCGCGCGGGCTGTTGTCGTGCAGTACACGCGCCACGACGTCCTTTCCGCTTCCCGTCTCTCCGGTGATCAACACGCTGATGTCGG
Organism: Lysobacterales bacterium; assembly: GCA_036351575.1. Taxonomy (GTDB): domain Bacteria; phylum Pseudomonadota; class Gammaproteobacteria; order Xanthomonadales; family SZUA-36; genus JABDPF01. The sequence continues at coordinate 45,016 of JAZBPJ010000115.1, forward strand.
AACGGGAGAGTCGGCCGATGGTCCGAAAAACCTCCTGCATGGCCGGTGACTCGCCAAGCAGGCGGTCATTGCTGGTCTTGGGCAGGTTGATGGCCTGCGGTGCATCGGCGTTGCCCGCCGCCACGGCGCGGTCCATGACCGAGATGACCTGGTCGAGGTCAAAAGGCTTGGGCAGGTACTCAAAGACCCCCCTGCGGTAAGCGGCGACGGCCTGGTCGAGGTCGGCGAAGGCGGTCATCGCGACGACCGGAATCTCGATACCTTTTTCCTGCAGGGCATCGACCACGTTGAGACCGTCTTCGTCGGGCAGACGGATATCCGTGATCAGCGCGGCCGGGTGGCTGTTTTCGAGGGCTGAACGGACACCGGTCACGTCCTCGAAGCTGGTGACATCGTATCCGCGGCGTTTCAGCGCGCGCTGGAGGACGAAACGAATCGCCTCGTCGTCATCGACGATCCAGATGTCGCTGCGTGGATTCATTTTCCGCTACCCAGCGGCAGGAACAGGCTGAACCGGCTGCCCGGCTGCAGCGGCTCGAAGGTCAGCATGCCATCGTGAACGGAAGCAATCTGCTGGGACAATGACAGGCCGAGGCCCGTGCCGTCCCGCCGTCCGGTCACGAGGGGAAGAAACAGCAGCGAACGCAGAGATTCGGGCACGCCGCTGCCGTCGTCATCGACATCCAGCCGGATCGCACTTGTCTGGCCCGGGCGAAGAAAGGCACTGCCGTGCTTCACGCGGGTGCGAATCCGGATGTGTCCGGCTCCGGCCTGGCACGCATTCCGCAACAGGTTCAGAACCACCTGGCGGATCGCGCCGGCATCGACGTTGAGCGGCGGAATGCTCGGATCGTAGTCGCGCTCGAACTCGATGTTCTCACCGAACTCCGCCCGGGCCACGTCCAATGCCTCCTGGATCAGTTGGTACATGTCGCAATGGCTGATCTGCAGTTCCGGCTGGCCGAAGCGACTGATCAACTCATCGATGCGGTCCGATTCCCGCATGATGAGCCGTGCAAGCATCTCGAGTTCATCCGATTCCAGTTCGTCTGCGAGCATTTGCGCCGCCCCCCGAATGCCGCCCAGTGGGTTTCTGACTTCATGCCCCAGGTTCCTGCTGAGCAGCCCCAGCATGCCGGTCTGGATTTCCCGCTGCTGCAGGCGGCGGCGGTTTTGTTCCCATTCGAGACTGTGAATCTCCAGAAGACATTCATCCTGCCGCGTCTTGCGAACCGTGCAGTCAAACAGCCCACCGTCCATGCGCTGCTCGCGCAGGCACAGGCTCGAGTCCTGCACATCGGAATTGAGAACGGCTTCCCGCACCGGGGCGGGAACGGCCAGAGCATCGAGCTGCCGGCCCAGCGCACGGTCCCGGCTGAGCATCAAGGCCTGCTCGGCAGCGCTATTCATCATGTCGACCCGGCCGTCCGGTCCAATCCATACGACACCGGTTTCGAGCAGGTCGAGGACGTTCTCGTGCTGCTTGCCGAACTCTGCCACCTCGTCTATTACGGCCCACCCCCGCCGCGATTGAAGTTAACCGAGTGCTGCTTGACGAAAAAGGTAACCGGCGCGGTCGCGGCTATGCGCTGCCCGGAATCGTTCTGCAGCACGGCGTAGACCTCATGGCTGCCGCGGTCCAGGACCAGCGTGACGCTGCCGCGGGTTGCGTCCCTGCTTTCCCCATCCACGTACAGGGTCACGCTCATGCCCTCACGCAGCGGTGTCGAGGTCGCCCACGACACCGTCACTTCGTTGCCGGTACCCCAGAACGTCTCCTCGTCCATCGGCTGGCTGATCCGGAAGTCCCGGTACATGCGCCTGAGTTCGGCCCGTGTCGGCTCGGCCGACTCCGGATCGGCGCCTTCCGCCGCGGCTGCCCCCGCATCGCCCGCCCCGGTGTCTTCCGGCACTGCGACATCCGTCTCGATCACCGAGAGCGGCTGCAACTCGACCGGTTCCGCACTGGGGTTGGGCCTCTGGTCGGTGTAAGTCACGGAGCCATCCGGGTTCACGACCTTGTAGATCGCCTGGCCGAATGCAGCAGGCGAGAGGATAAGAAGCAGGCTAGCGATCGCCGGTACCAGTCCTTTGCTCATGGCAGTTCTCCTTTTCAATCAGTTCATGCTTTCGGCCCGGCGACATCGCCGGGCCGTGAAAATAACCACCGCCGCACGCTTCTTCCGCTTTTGCGCAAACGCTACAGCGAGTAATACATATCGAACTCGACGGGATGCGTGCTCATGCGGAAGGTCGTCACCTCTTCCATCTTCAGCGCGATGTAGCCGTCGATCAGGTCGTCGTCGAAAACACCGCCCGCCGTGAGGAATTCGCGGTCCGCGTCCAGTGCGGCCAGCGCCTGGTCCAGGGAAGAGCAAACCGTCGGGATCTGCGCTTCTTCCTCGGGCGGCAGGTCGTACAGGTCTTTGTCCATCGGCGCACCCGGGTCGATCTTGTTCCTGATGCCGTCCAGCCCGGCCATCAGCATCGCGGCGAACATCAGGTAACCGTTCGCGGAGGGATCGCCGAAGCGCACTTCGATGCGGCGGGCCTTCGGGCTGCTCACGAACGGAATGCGGCAGGAGGCGGAACGGTTGCGCGCCGAGTAGGCCAGCATGACCGGGGCCTCGAAGCCGGGAACCAGCCGCTTGTAGCTGTTGGTCGACGCATTGGCGAAAGCATTCAGGGCGCGGGCGTGCTTGAAGATGCCGCCGATGTAGTGGAAAGCGGTTTCGGACAGGCCGCCGTAGCCATCGCCGGAAAAGAGATTTTTTCCTTCCTTGGCAATGGACTGGTGGACATGCATGCCGGAGCCGTTGTCCCCCACCAGCGGTTTGGGCATGAACGTGGCGGTCTGTCCGTTCCGGTGCGCCACGTTGTGCACAACGTATTTGAGCGTAAGCAGTTCGTCGCCCTTGGCCACCAGGGTGTTGAATTTCGTTCCGATTTCACACTGCCCGGCGGTTCCGACCTCGTGATGGTGCACCTCGACGACCAGACCCATCTTCTCCATGATGGCGCACATTTCCGAGCGCACGTCGTGCAGCGAATCGACCGGCGGTACCGGGAAGTAGCCGCCCTTGACGCCCGGCCGGTGGCCGATGTTTCCGCCCTCGTACTCGGCGCCGGTGTTCCAGGCCCCTTCCTCGGAGTCGACCCGGTAAGAGCAGCCGTGCATGTCGGTTTCGTAACGCACGTCGTCAAATACGAAAAATTCCGGCTCCGGCCCGAAAAATGCCGTATCCGCGATGCCGCTCGATTTCATGTACGCCTCGGCACGCTTGGCCAGGGAGCGCGGGCAGCGGTTATAGCCTTCCATCGTGTTCGGCTCGAGCACATCGCAGCGAATGATCATCGTCTTGTGCTCGGAGAAGGGATCCTTGACCGCGGTATCGACATCCGGCATCAGGACCATGTCCGATTCATTGATGCTCTTCCAGCCCTTGATGGAAGAACCGTCGAACATTTTTCCGTCTTCGAAAAGGTCCTCGTCAACGGCGCTCACGGGAAGCGAAACGTGCTGTTCTTTGCCGAGCGTGTCGCAGAAACGCAGGTCCACGAAACGGAATTTTTTCTCTTCCAGGGTCTTCAGAATTTTTTCAGTGCTCATCGGTAGTCATTCCTGTGTTCGAGTGAAAGGCATGGGTTCGGTATTACCAAGCAGAATCCATGCCAATGCGATTGCCCACAAAACCTGCGAATAAGACTCATGATGGCCGCATATTCGCGGATTTTAGATGCTATTTGTCGAATCTTCGAGAACCGTCTTCAACACCGGGGGTGTCTGCAAACCGCAGTCTAACACGGCTGCACCTGTGTGGTGCAGTCCGCTGGGCATTCTGCACCATTCGGGTGCGATTAAAATGCGATCCAGACCAGGAAGATACCGAGCAGCAACCGGTACAGGACGAAAGGCAGCAGCCCCACGCGCTTGAGCAGCGCCAGGAACGCGGCAATGCAGGCCCAGCCGGCCAGGGCCGAAAACAGCAGTGCAAGGAGGAACTGGGTCCAGTCGATGGGAGCGTCACCCTGTGCCACCCTGACCATGCCGTAAGCGCCGGCGGCCGCGATCACCGGGATCGAAATCAGGAAAGAAAAGCGCGCAGCCGCGTCCGCTGTGAATCCCAGCGCGCGCCCGGCCGTGATCGTTATGCCTGATCGGGATGTACCCGGCACCAGGGCCAGGACCTGGGCCAGGCCAATCAGAACCACGGACCTCAGCCCCATGCTTTCGAGCGGCCTGTAACTCGGGCTGAAACGGTCGGCGGCCCAGAGCAGCAGGCCGAACCCGATGGTGGTGACTGCAATAACCCGGACGTCGCGCAGGTAAGCCTCGACAAGACCGTGGGCGAAGTAACCGAGCAGGAGTGCAGGCACGCTGGCCACCACGATATAAGCCGCCATCGCGCGGGCCCTGCGGGCGTCTTCACCCCGGTTGCGAACCAGGCAGGCCCCGACCATCGAAGAGAGGTCGGATCGAAAGTAGAACAGAACGGCGAACAGCGTTCCCAGGTGGGTGGCGACATCGAACACCAGACCCTGGTCCGGCCAGCCAAAAACCTTGCCGCCGAGTATCAGGTGAGCCGAACTCGATACCGGAAGAAACTCCGTCAATCCCTGAACCAGGGAAAGCACCAGGATCTGGATCAGCGACATCGGCAGCCCTCAAAAGCAGTAAAAGCTTTTGCGGGCAGTATCTCATAGAATAACGATTTTCATCGGTGAAAAACGTGAACAGGCTACTGACCGCATTGATGTTCCTGCTCGTGGCAGGGAACCTTTCCGCGCGGAGCGCCGCGGACTACCTGCCCGACGATATGCAGGCAGACCCCGCAGTTCCCACACCGGAGGCCTGGCTTGGCTGGGAAATCGGTGACCGCCATGTCGGGCATGACGCCCTGGTTGGCTACCTTTACGCTTTGGCCGAGTCTTCACCGCGCGTGACCGTCAGGGAAACAGGCCGCTCGCACGAAAAACGGCCGCTGCTGCAGCTCGCCGTCACCAGCCCGGAAAACCAGGGCCGCCTCGAGGCGCTGCGCCAGGCGCACCTGGCGGGCGAAGGCCCGCTGGTCGTCTGGATGGGCTACAGCGTGCACGGCGATGAACCCAGCGGAAGCAACGCCTCCATGCTCGCGGCCTATTACCTGGCTGCATCCCGCTCCCCGGCCGTCGAGGAACTGCTCGCTGGCACGATCGTGCTGATCGACCCGGCCATCAACCCGGACGGGCTCGATCGGTTCGCCAGCTGGGCCAACCAGAACGCGGCGCGAAACCCGGTCGGCGACCCGGTGACGCGCCAGCACCGGCAGCCCTGGCCGGGTGCGCGCACCAACCACTACTGGTTCGACCTCAACCGTGACTGGCTGCCGCTGGTTCAGCCGGAATCACGGGTCCGCATCGCCGAGTACCATCGCTGGCTTCCGCACGTCCTGACCGATCACCACGAACAGGGCGGCCGCAATCCGGGCTTCTTTTTCCAGCCCGGGGTTCCCAGCCGCCAGAATCCCCTGACACCGGCTGAGAACTTCGAACTGACGCGACTGCTGGCGGATTTTCATGCCACGGCGATGGACGCCGCGGGCCAGCTGTATTTCACCGAGGATTCTTACGACGACTTCTACTTCGGCAAGGGTTCGACCTATCCCGACATCAACGGCGGGGTCGGCATCCTGTTCGAGCAGCGCGCCATTCGCGGCCAGGCGCTGGATACCGTCAACGGCACCGAGACGTTCGCACAGGCAATAGCCAACCAGCTGCGCGTTTCTCTGTCCACCCTGCGCGGCGCCTGGCAATTGCGGGACCGGCTCAAGTCCTACCAGGCCGGGTTTCATGAACGCATGCAAAAGCGTGCGGCAAGCCGCCGCTTTACGGCCTGGGTGCTCGGAGACGACGGTGACCCGGAACGGGCCCGTGCACTGCTGGAAGTCCTCGCTCTGCATCAAATCGAATATGCCGCGCTGGGCGAGACCGTCAGGGCCGGCAGCCATGAGTTCCGGCCGGGCAGCGCCTGGGTCATACCGGCGCAGCAGCGCCAGTTCGGACTGCTCGAGGCCATCATGGAGCAGCGGACGGAATTCGAGGACAACACCTTTTACGACGTATCTGCCTGGACGCTGCCGCTGGCCTGGGACCTGCCCTACGCAACCGTTTCAAGAATGCCCGACACCACCGAACCGCCCGCGGCCAGCAGCGGCCTCGCGCCTGACCCGGGCGCCCGCGCCTGGCTGATTCCATGGGGCCAGCTGGGCGCCCCGGCACTGCTGCAGGACCTGCTCGAGGCGGGCGCCCGCGTGCGGGCTGCACGCAAGCCTTTCAGCGCCGGCAGCGGCAGCGCTCCGACCGCGTTCCAGCGCGGCACCCTGCTGGTGCACGCCGGCATCCAGGACGAAGACCGGCTGGAAGGCATTTTGGAAAGATTGTCAGAGGCAGCGCTCAACGGCCTGCAGATCACCAGCATTGATTCGTCCATGACCCCCATCGGGCCGGACTTCGGCGCCTCGCACTTCACCCATATCGGCCCGGTCAAGCCGCTGATCCTCGGCGGCAAAGGCGTTTCTTCCTACGATGCCGGAGCTACCTGGCACCTGCTCGACGAGCGCCTGGGTATCGCCGTCCCACTGGTCGAACAACGCGACTTCGACATTCTCGACCTGGATCAATACACGCATATCCTGTTGCCGGACGGGCATTACCGGGACCTCGACGAAACCAACAGCCGCCGCATCGCCCGCTGGGTGAAAGACGGGGGCATCCTGGTCGCCAGCGGGCGGGCGGCGGACTGGGCGGAGCGGCTGTGCTTCGGCAAACAGTGCGAGGAAGAAGAGCAATCGACGGTCGAGGAGCCGGCGCCGTCCCGCGCCTACTCGGATTTCAGCGATGACCGTGCACGGCTGGTCATCGGCGGCGCCATCGCGGCGGCCATCGCGGATCTCAGCCACCCGCTCTGTTACGGCATACAGCGTCCCGAACTGCCGGTGTTCCGGCAGGGCACCGTGCTGCTGAAACCTGGCGACGACGCGTATTCGACCCCGGTGCGTTACAGCAATGAGCCGTTGCTGGCCGGCTTTATCGGCGAACAGCGACTGGACGAAATGCGGGGCCAGCCTGCGGTTGCCGCGGACCGGCACGGCAAGGGCCTGGTCGTGCGTTTCGCCAATACGCCGCTGTTCCGCGGGTTCTGGCGCGGCACCGAGCGCCTGTACGTCAATGCGCTCTACATGGGCCAGACCGTGCAGGACACGACATTGCCGGACGTGACCGCGCCCGCTCGCAACGAGCCGGAACGGCTCTGAACCACGCATAGGGTATGCAGCAATGAAATACACCGTCAGCTTTATCGGCCTCGGCGTCATGGGTTACCCCATGGCGGGTTACCTCGCCCGGGCAGGACACGATGTCCGCGTATTCAACCGGACCACGGCGCGCGCCGAGCAGTGGGTCCGCGACCACGGCGGCCGTTGCGCCGCGACGCCGGCGCAAGCGGCGGCGGACTGCGACTTCGTTTTCTGCTGTGTCGGAAACGACGACGACGTGCGTTCGGTGACCACCGCTGAAAACGGCGCGTTTCACGGCATGCAACCGGGCGCAGTTTTTGTCGATCACACCACGACGTCAGCAAAGCTTGCGCGTGAACTGGCCGCGGAGGCTGCGAAAAGCGGGTTCGGCTTCCTCGACGCTCCCGTTTCCGGCGGACAGGCGGGCGCGGAGAACGGCCAGCTCACCGTGATGATCGGCGGTGATGAAAAGGACGCCGCCAGCGCGGCGCCGCTGATTGATTGCTATGCCAGAATGCAGGCCCGCCTGGGCGAAGCGGGTGCGGGTCAACTGGCCAAGATGGTCAACCAGATCTGCATCGCCGGCATCGTTCAGGGTCTTTCCGAAGCACTTCATTTCGCCGGCCGCGCGGGCCTGGACCCGAAAGCGGTCGTCGAGGTGATCTCAAAAGGCGCCGCCCAGTCCTGGCAGATGGACAACCGCGCCGAGACCATGGTCGATGGTGTTTTCGACTATGGCTTCGCGGTCGACTGGATGCGCAAGGACCTCGCCTACGTGCTCGACGAGGCCCGGGAAACCGGCGCCCGCCTGCCGCTCACCGCCCTGGTCGACCAGTTCTACCAGGAGGTCCAGTCGCTGGGCGGAGGGCGCTGGGATACGTCGAGCCTGATCGTGCCGCTGGAAAAAAGCGCCGGGTAAAAAGCTCAGGCGTCCGGCGCTTCCAGCCGGGCCAGTTCGCCGGGCAGTGGTTTTGGATCCCTGCCCTGGTTCATGCGCAGCGCATTGCGGAAACAGGCCATCGCGACTTCGAGCTCACCCTTGCGCTCCAGCAATTGCCCCAGGGAATCGTACCCCGCGACCGTGGGCTCCAGTTCAAGGCTTCGCACCAGGTGCTCGCGGGCCTTGCCCCAGAGCTCCTCGCGCGCGCAGATCCTGCCCAGCGCCAGGTGCAGGGCGGAATCATCGGGATGGTCTTTCAGCCACTTTTCGCACTGGCGCAGGCGCCTGCTCGCGTCGTCGGCGCCGGCCACTCCGTATGGCGGCAGCAGGCTCGAATCCCACCGGCGTTTCAGCGCGGCCCGGATGACTTCTTCATTCAATTCGGGTGCATCCAGTTCGACGGCGCGCTCGGCAAAGGTTCTTACCACCACCGCATCCTGCTGCAGGGCTTTGGGCAGGCCGCGCCAGTCGGACTGCAGCGACTCCGCGTCGCGGCTGCGACGCAGCTCGGTCACGGCCGCCTGCCGCTTCAGTTCCGCGGCCTTCTCCGTGTCGAGCATCCTGGTCTTGAGCATGACGGGCAGCAAGCCGACCAGCGGTTCCCACTCGCCGAGCTCGGTGTAGCAGCGCGCCAGCATTTCGAGCACCTGCGGGTGCTTTTTGCGGCGCGACTGCAGGTCTTCGAGAATGGGCCTGGCCTCTTCGAACTGCCCGCTGGAAACCATGATTTTCGCGCGGGTCAGTTCGACGATGAATTTTTGCTTGCGGTTGCGCGTATCGGCCTGCTCGAGGTAGTACTCCGCCCGGTCCGGGGCGTCCTGGCCGCCGGCCGCTTCCGCCGCCGCCAGGTAGCGGGCTGTTGTTCGGCCGTGAGCGGAGGCTGACCGTTCCAGTGCGCGCTCGGCCGTCTGCCAGTCACCCTCGGTCAGGGCCAGCAAGCCTTTTTCCAGCTGGACCAGGGAACGTTTTTCACGCACCCGCCGCGCAGCATCCGATGGCATCTTCCAAAGCCACAACAACAGCCAGATCAGCAGCCAGGCCAGCAAGACCGCGAAAAGCAGCACCAGCACGCTGGTTTCCACCGTCCAGCCGCGAAAATGGATCTGCACCATACCGGGGTCGGCCTTGAAGACCGGCGCCAGGGCCGCGGCCAGCAGCGCCAGCACAAACGCGATCAATACCAGGAACGCGGCCTTCATCCCGCTTCGCTCCCGGCCTCGCTCTCGACCGGCTGCCCGGCTCCTGACGGCAGCGCGGCACCCGTTTCACGCAGGGCCTGCAGCAGGTTCCACGGCCCGGTGATATCCGGCATTTCAACCTCTATCTGCGTTTTCACAAGCTGTCCGATGGACTCCAGCGCACCGGCAGTCGACGCATCCGCCGGATCGAACCAGGTGTTCAAGGTAGCGGCTGTACGTTCCAGCGACTTGCGAAAGGCCTGCGCGTCCTGACGCATCAGGGCCAGGCGCGCCATTTCGAGCTGGAGCCAGGCGCGCTGGCGAATGAAATCCTTGTCCTCGAGGCTCATCCTGGCGCTTTCGTCGGCCGTGCTGCGCCGAACGGTTACCAGCCCGGAAAACGCACTTTTCAAGGAGGCCCACCAACCGTCGCCCTGCTGCTCCGCGACACCGGCATCCGGCGTTGCTTCGCTGCGGAACGCCAGCACGGGAATCTGCGCCTGCACGCTGTCCAGGCGACCTGCAACTTCCACCAGGTCGGGGGTTTCGACCGCATCCAGCGCCCGGCGCGCCGCCGCGATTTCCTGCCGTACCCCGATATGAACCGGGCTGTTCATCGCCGCCAGGTGCATGTCCGCGACTTCCAGCGCGTGATCCGCGGCCCGCGGGTCGGAAAACAGCTGCAGGCGTTCGTGGGCCAGCCTGAGCAGGTAGTCCACTTCGGCCAGGTCGAGTTCTTCCCCGGCGCCCCGCTCGAGCGACGAGATACCCGTCACGGCGGCTTCTGCAGCCCTGAGTCGAACCTGCATGCTCTCGGCGGCAGCCTGCAAGGAACGGGCAATCGCAGTCTGCTCCGCGAGCGACTGCTCAAAGCGGGCCATTTGCTGCCGATCCGTCTCCAGCTGGCGTCTCAGCGCCTCGACAGCGCCACCCGGATCATTCGCGGTCACGGCCTCCAGGGCCGCGGTCAGCTGTTCGACGTCACGTGCGAGCCCTGACTGCTGCGCTGCGAGCTGGGCGATTTCCGCCTGGGTATCACCGTAGCTGTCGTTTGCGGCCTGCTGCAGCTGCCACCAGGTCCAGGCCGACAGGGTAGCGGCGAGGACCGCCAGCAGGATCGCGAGAACGAGGAAAAAGGAACCGCCGCGCTTGCCGGAAGAGGAATCTCCAGCACGCTTCGGCGGCGCCGATGCCTTTCCCGGGCCGGGGTCGTTGTCCTTACTGAGCACTTTGTCGGTGGGATTCGCGCCTGGATTGCTGTTTTCGATGTTCACCGGGAGTGACCTGCAGAATGACGGGAAGACATGAGAATCCTAACCAAAAGACCGTTCGGCTGCACGCTTTATGGCCTGAGCTGCATGTCGCTTACACGATATTTCGAATCGTGTTGGCAATCGCCGTGTTGCCGGGACCCTGCGCCAGGTGAATGGCGCCCGGCCCGAAGGCCCGCGCCAGCCGTTCCAGGCGGTCGGAAATGACCAGCCATTCGCCCTGGCAGACACGAAACCAGGCGGCCGGAGAGAGGCGGTGGGACAAGGCCTTCATCGTGTTGCCGCTGGTCCAGACGGACAGCACCCGGTCGGCGCTTTCCAGCCGCGCCAGGGCAGCACGATCAAGTTGGGCAGGCCGTGATTCGTAGACGTGAACCAGGCGCACATCGCAGCCCCGTTCACGCAGCCCGGTCGCCAGTTCCATGCGTCCGCCCGGAGCAAGCAGGATAAACGCCCTGCTGCCGGCCGGCCGCAGCTCGCGGTCAATTTCCGCGAGCAGGTCTTCGCTGGTATACCCGCCCTGCGCCCGGATGCCGACGCGCACGCCTGCATCCGCCAGGCACTGCGCGGTCGCGGGACCGATCGCGGCGACCCGGGTACGCGCCGGGATGTTCGCCGGAATCTGCGCCAGGCCGAAGCTTACGGCCCGCGGACTCGTAAAGATCAGCAAGTCGCGCGGATCCGCCGATTCGAGCGCAGCGAAATCCTCGGGCTGTGCCGAACGGGCATCCGCGGAAATGAAATCGAACGCTGGCTGTACGACGACGTCCAGATCGAGGGGTGACAGCATCTGCCGCAGTTCCAGCGATTGTTCCATGGGGCGCGTCAACAGCGCGTGACTGAAGGCCACTCCGTCAATCCTCGCGCAGCGAGGCGATGATCCTGCCGGCGCCCTGTGCGAGAAGTTCCTTCGAAACCCCTTCGGCAATACGGTCGAGGTCCGAGACCGGGCCGCTTGCCTGCGCGCGCAGCACCTCGGTTCCATCGGGCGTACCCACCAGCGCGTTGAGGTCCAGGCGATCGTCTTCCAGCGCGGCGTAAACGGCCAATGGGACCTGGCAGCTGCCTTCGAGAGCCGTGGCCACCGCGCGTTCGGCCCGCGTGCGCAGGCTGGCTTCGGCATCGTTCAGCGGCGCCAGCAATTCGCGGACCCGGTCGTCTCCGCAGCGGCTCTGCACGCCGATCGTGCCCTGTGTCGACGCGGGCAGCCAGCGCGGCGGCTCCAGCGTATCCGTGATGTACCGCTCGAGGCCGAGCCGCTCCAGCCCGGCGCAGGCCAGGATGATGGCGTCGTACTCACCGGCCTCGAGCTTGCCGATGCGCGTATTCACGTTTCCTCTCAGGTCGGCGAGTTCCAGGTCCGGCCTCAGCGCCCGCAGCTGGCATTGCCGCCGCAGGCTGCTGGTCCCGACGCGGGATCCGGCGGGCAATTCGTCCAGTCGCCGGCCGGACCGGTCCAGCAGGGCGTCGAACGGATTGGCGCGCGGCAGCAGCACTTCGACCTCCAGGCCGTCGACCTGTTCGACCGGTACGTCTTTCATCGAGTGCACGGCAATGTCCGCCTCGCCTCTCAGCAGGGCGCGTTCCAGTTCCTTGAGAAACAGCCCTTTGCCGCCGATCTGCGCCAGTGGCTGATCCAGGATGATGTCGCCCTGCGTGACCATGGGCAGCAGTTCGACTTCCAGCGACGGGTGTGCTTCGCGCAGCAAATGGGCGGCGTGCTCCGCCTGCCACATGGCCAACTGGCTTTTGCGCGTGGCTATAGTGATTTTCTGGCTCATGAAATCTCGTTCAGAAGTTTGCGTACCGCCGATACGTTGCGGCGGCTGACCTCGGGTTTTCGCTCGGTGCCGCTCAGCAGCACCTGGTTATGCCCTTCGGACGTACGTTCCAGCCCCCTGATGTGCTTGCGTGACACCAGGGCGTTCCGGTGGACACGGAAAAAAAACGAAGGGTAGCAATTTTCTAGGTCGGTAAGGGAGTCGTCGACCACCGTCGTGCCGTTCTCGTGCACGACCGTCGTGTACTTGTCCTCGGCGATCAGGCAGATGACGCGCCTGACCGGCGTCAGCACCACTTTTCCGCCAACGGTGGAGCGCAGATAATGCTCTTCCTCTTCGGCTTCGCCGCCGCGGCCCAGGAAACGGCTTGCCTTTTCCAGCGCGCGTTCCAGGCGCTCGGCGCGCACCGGCTTGACCACGTAGTCCAGCGCCTCGACGTCGAAAGCTTTCAGCGCCTGGTCCTGGTAAGCGGTGCAGAAAATGACCGCCGGTGAAGCGCCGATGTCTCTCAGCGTGGCGGCAAGCGCCATGCCGTCCATGCCCGGCATCGATATATCCAGCAGCAGGATATCGGGCGAAAGTTCACGAATTTTCTCCAGCGCCTCGACACCGTTGATCGCTTCACCGGCCACCGAGCAATCCGGGATGGCGCCGACCAGGCGCCGCAGCCGGTCACGGGCGGGTTTTTCATCGTCAACGATCAGAATATTCCACATAAGGCACCACCAATACCGCGTAAAACTGTTTGCTGTCCTTGTTGGTCAGCAGCTGCGCACGCGAGCCGAAGGCAAAGACCAGCCGCTCCCTGATGTTCTCGATCGCCATGCCGTGCCCGCCGGCAACGTGTTCTTTCGGCGGCAGCGGATTGCCGATCGTGATCACGATCTGATCTTCCTCGGCGCGACCGTAAACGCTCAGTTTACCGCCCTCCGCCCGTCCCTGTATGCCGTGCGCCACGGCGTTTTCCAACAACGGCTGCAGCAGCAGCGGAAGCACGGCCGCACGCGGCGGCAGGTCTTCAACGCGCCACTCCACGGCCAGGCGCTCGCCGAGCCGGCGCCGCTCCATGTCCAGGTACTGCGAGGCCAGGCGCAGTTCTTCCTCGAGCGGGATCAGCTGGTCAGCAGGCCTCATGCTGCCGCGAAAAATGTCGGCCAGGTCCAGGGTCGCGGATTCCGCGTTTTCCGGATCGTCGTGCACCAGGCTCGCGATCGTGTTCAGGCTGTTGAACAGGAAATGCGGCTGAATTCTCGCCTGCAGCGCCTGCACCCGGGCCTCGGACTGCGCCATCAACTCCGCCCGCCACCGGGCGCGCATCACAAGGTAACGGAAAAACACCAGGGTGACCAACCCGACGGCAAACACGTTCTTGAATACGAACATGTATACGTCGTCCTGCAGGGTGGCGAAGCCATTGATCCCGGCGGAAATCCAGGCGGCGAAACTGAAGACCATGGACAGCACCAGCACGGTCATCCAGCTGAACACCCAGGCGCCGTCCGAGGTCAGGCGGTCGGTCCAGCCGCTGAGCAGGCACAGCCCGGCAGCGCAGAACAAGGCCATCCACTGGGCGTACAGGCTGGCCAGGGCGAGCCACCGCCAGCCCGGAAAACCGCCCGGGCCCAGGCCGACGAGCACAACCGAAACTTCCGTGATCACGATAACGGCCAGCAGGAGGCGCCATTCGCAGAACGTGGGCGGATACACGCTGCCGACCTGGGCCTCGCGTTCTTCCCGGGCACGCTGCGTCAGGCTGCGCATCAGAACCGCTTTTTGAGCCACGCCGCGATGTGCGAAATCTCGTCCGGGCAGACGGCGTGCTGCATCGGGTAGTCGTGCGCCTCGACGACGCAGCCCAGGGCGCGCAGGCTTTCGGCCGCGCGGCGGCCCAGCGCAACGGGCACCACCGGGTCACTGCTGCCGTGACCGGAAAATACCGGCAAGCCATGGTTGGCCTCGTGGCGCTCAGCTTCGAGCCGGCTCTCGAGGAGCATGTAGGTGGACAGCGCGATCAGGCCGGCAAGCCGTTCCGGGTAACGCAGCGCGCACTGGATGGCGATAGCCCCGCCCTGGGAAAATCCCGCAACCACGATGCGCCCGGCTTCGATTCCGCGCTCCTGCTCCCGTTTCACCAGGTCCGTCGCCTGGCGGATGCTCTCCTCGATCGCTTCCACGTCCTGGTCGCGATCGATCTGCAGCGCCCGGATGTCGTACCAGGCCCGCATGCGCATGCCGCCGTTGACCGTGACCGGCCTGGCCGGCGCATGCGGAAACACGAAGCGGATGGACGGACCACCCGGCCATTGGAAAAATGGCACGATCGGCTCGAAATCGTGACCGTCCGCACCGAGTCCGTGCAGCCAGACGACCGCCGCCGTCGGCTCCGGGCCGGTCATGACTTCCACCGTGTCGAGCAGCGGCCGGCCCGCCGCCGGGTTTCCGGCTGAATCCACCGTATTCATGTCGTATAGTGTATCAGCCATTGCCCAGGACAGCCGCTAATGAAGTACGACCGCGAACCGCCAAAGCCCACCCGCAACAAACCTCTTTGCACCGCAGCCATCCTGGCCGCCATGCTGCTGGCCGTCTCGGCCTGCGGGCAGCGCGGGCCGCTTTTTCTGCCCGACGATTCCGCCGCCGGCAAGAACGGAAAAAATGACGAACAGCATGAAACGGGGAACGCCCCGGAAGACGAGGCAAATAAGCCGGAGTAGGCGGCCGTGGCGATCGAATTTCATAAAATGCACGGCGCGGGAAATGATTTCGTGGTGATCGACGCCCGCAAACAGCTCTTTGATCCCACGCCGGAGCAGATCATCGCCATCGCCGACCGCCACTTCGGAATCGGCTGCGACCAGGTCATGGTGCTGCGGGAACCCGTGTCGGGCGACCACCGTGTGCGCTATGAAATCTGGAATGCCGACGGCAGCCGGGCCGGCCAGTGCGGAAACGGCGCGCGCTGCGTCGCGCACTTGCTGGAATTGAACGGAGAATGCGGGAACCGGCCCTTCACCGCGGAAAGCCCCTCCGGCATCGTTCGATTCACGCGCTGCAGCGACGGTGAATACGAGGTCGACCTGGGTAAACCGGATTTTCGTCCGGAACAAGTACCGGTAACGCTGGAAACCGACGATTCCATGTACCGGCTTGCCTCGCCCTGGGGTGTGCTGGAATTCGGCGCCGTCTCGATGGGAAACCCCCACTGCCTGCTCCTGGTGGACGATATGGACGACCCGCGTATTCCGGAAATCGGCGCCTGGCTCGGGCGGCAGCCGGCTTTTCCGCAGCGCGTGAATGCCGGGTTCGCCCGGGTCAGGGACCGTCACTCAATCGACCTGCGAGTCATCGAGCGCGGACCCGGCGAAACCCTGGCCTGCGGTTCCGGGGCCTGCGCCTCGGTCGCGATCCTGGCCCGGCTGGGACGGGTCGGCGAAACCGTCGATGTCTTTCTCCCGGGCGGGCGCCTTGTGATAAAGTGGCCCGGACAGCAAGGACCGGTGTCGATGAAAGGACCGGCGGCACATATATTCAGAGGGATCATGAATGGCTGAGGAAACCACAGCGCTCGAGGAAATCGTCGCGGACTTTCTGCGCAAGAACCCGGGCTTTTTCGAACAACACCCCGATATTCTTGAACACATCGAAATCAACCACGGCAGCGGCAACGCCGTTTCCCTGATCGAGCGCCAGGTTGAACGGCTTCGCGGCGCCAACCGGGCGCTGGAGCAACGCCTTGAATCCCTGGTCTCGATTGCCTCCGAGAACGAAAAACTCATTTCTCGTCTTCACCGGCTGACGCTGGAACTGGCGCCAATTGAATCTCACCGGGTGTTTTTTCAACGGCTCGAGGAAAGTCTGCGCGAAGATTTCGACGCGGATATCGTGCGGCTCTACCTGGCAGACCATGGCGTCGCGGCCGAGACCGAGGGATTGGCGACCGCGGTGGAAACCGAAGACCCGGTATTCGAATCCTTTCGCCCGCTGCTCGACAAGGGCGCTGCCACCTGCGGCCGCTTCAATGAAGCCAAGATGGAGTTCCTGTTCGGCGAGCGCGGCCCCTGGGTGCGGTCGACCGCGCTGGTCCCGATCGGCCCGAACGGTGCGCACGGCATGATGGCCATCGGCAGCAGCGATCAGAGCCGGTTCTATCCCGGAATGGGCACGCTGTTCCTCGACCTGCTGGCCGAGGTGATCACGTCCCGGCTGTCCGACGCCGAGCCCCGGGCACAGCGACGCTCGGCCTGACGGCGGAGCGTGGACCTCGTCGCCCGGTTCCTGGAGCACCTGCGCGACGAGCGCGGGCTGTCCCCGCGAACCCGTTCCGCCTATACGCGTGACCTGGCGCTTTTCAGCTCGGAAACCGGCCAGCCAGAAGGCGGCCCCGGCTCGATCAACGAACACGACATCCGCCGCTTCATAGCCGCCCTGCACCGCCGGGGCCTCGGTGCAAAAAGCATCCAGCGCGTGCTTTCCGCGGTCCGCGGTTACTACCGCTGGCTGATCCGCGAGGGATACGCCCAGCACAACCCGGCCGTCGCGGTCCGGGCGCCGAAAGCGCCGCGCAAGCTGCCGAAAACGCTCGACGCCGACGCCGTGGCCCGGTTGCTGGATTTTCGTGCAGACACGCCGCTGGCCATACGTGACAAGGCGATCATGGAACTGTTCTACTCGTCGGGCCTGCGGCTGTCCGAGCTCGCCGCCCTGCGCTGGGACCAGGTCGATATCGCGAGCGGCTTTATCACCGTGACGGGCAAAGGCAGAAAAACGCGGATGGCCCCGATCGGGAGTTACGCGGTCAAGGCCCTGGAAGCGTGGCGCAGGGTTCGCGGCAACTTCGCCTCGTTCGAGGAGCCCTGCGTGTTCGTCAGCCAGCGTGGAGACCCCATTTCAATGCGCGCGATCCAGTCGCGCATCCGCCACTGGGCGCGCAAACAGGGCATTCCCCAGCAGGTGCACCCGCACCTGCTGCGCCACAGCTTCGCCAGCCACATGCTGGAGTCTTCCGGGGACCTGCGGGCCGTGCAGGAGCTGCTGGGGCATGCCGACATTGCCACGACCCAGGTCTATACGCACCTGGACTTCCAGCACCTGGCCAAGGTTTACGACAAGGCACACCCGAGGGCGCACAAGAAAAGCAAAGACCCGGGTTAACTCCGCCCCCGGTAGTAATTCGAAGCGAGGCTGCTTCCGGCCCAGTACCCCGCGTAGGCCGCGATGATCCAGACCCAGAGGCGGCTGCTGCTGATTTCACCCAGCCAGTACACCGGCCAGGTCAGCGCGGCAATGGTGTTTCGAATCGTTTCGATGATCAGTCCGACCAGCATGCCGACGGACAGGCGGTCGAGAAACGGCCCGACACCGTCAAAGCCGGCGATGAAATCACGGACCTCCCCCAGTTCGATATGCAGCAGGGTGAGGACGGCCACCACGCCGTAGAACCCGCCGCCCAGCGAAAGCCACTTGCGGTGCACCGGGTCCACTTGCTTGCGCGCCTTCTTGTCCTTGGCCCGAAGCCTGGACTCCTGCTCGATCTCCCGGGTCGTCCGCGCTTCCCCCAGGTAGTCGTTGCGCAGGGCCCACCAAACCAGCCCGTAGGCCACCAACCCGACGGGCAGGCCGGCCTGGATAAGCGCGATGAAAAACTCCCGGATCATGGGCAGCAGATTCTGCCGGTTTAACCGCGTCGTGTCGACCGATTTGCTTGTATTGACGACCCTGCAACCCCACCTGTGCTGAATATGTGGGAGCCCGCCATGCGGGCGACTCTGGTTTCGAATCGCCCGCATGGCGGGCTCCCGCAGTTTTAGCAGACAAGGAGCCAGAAATGGAACAATACCGCGGAACGACCATCTGCTCGGTGCGGCGCGGCGACACCGTCGTCATGGGCGGTGACGGCCAGGTCACACTGGGCAACACGGTTATGAAGGCGAACGCCAACAAGGTCCGCAGGCTGTACAAGGACCGCGTGCTGGCCGGCTTCGCCGGCGCAACGGCCGATGCGTTCACGCTGTTTGAACGGTTTGAAGGCAAGCTGGAGAAGCACTCCGGCCACCTCGTGCGCGCCGCCGTGGAAATGGCCAAGGACTGGCGCACCGACCGCATGCTGCGCCGCCTGGAAGCCCTGCTCGCGATCGCGGACCACGAGAACTCCCTGCTGATATCCGGCAACGGCGACGTGATCCAGCCCGAGCACGGCCTGATCGCCATCGGCTCGGGCGGCCCCTTTGCCCAGGCCGCGGCCATGGCCCTGCTCAAAAATACCGAACTGGATGCCGAGACCATCGCGCGCCAGGCGTTGGGAATTGCCGCGGAGATCTGCATCTACACGAATTCCAACCTGACCATCGAGAAGTTGACAACCGAATAACACATCCGTGGGAGCCCGCCATGCGGGCTCCCATGGGAAAGGGAAAGCCCAGATGTCACAAATGACACCCCGTGAAATCGTCCAGGAACTGGACCGTCACATCATCGGACAGTCCGACGCCAAGCGCGCGGTGGCCATCGCCCTGCGCAACCGCTGGCGCCGCATGCAGGTCGAAGAAGGCCTGCGCGCTGAAATCACCCCGAAAAACATCCTGATGATCGGCCCGACCGGCGTAGGCAAGACTGAGATCGCGCGCCGCCTGGCGCGGCTGGCGAACGCGCCGTTCATCAAGGTCGAGGCGACCAAGTTCACCGAGGTCGGCTATGTCGGCAAGGACGTGGAGTCCATCATCCGGGACCTGGTCGACACCTCGGTGAAAATGACCCGCGAGCAGGCCATGTCCCGGGTCCGCTCGCTGGCCGAGGACGCCGCCTACGACCGCGTCGTGGATATCCTGCTGCCGCGCCCTCGGCAGGCGCAGGGCATCGGTTTCGCCAACGAACCGGCGCCCGAGCAGCCCAGCGACGACCGCACCCGTCAGAAACTGCGCTACAAGGTCGTGCACGGCGAAATGGACGACCGCGAAATCGAGTTCGAGGTTTCCACCCAGGTCGGTATAGAAATCATGACGCCGCCCGGCATGGAGGACATGGCCAGCCAGCTTCAAGGGATGTTCCAGAACATGGGCGGCGGCAGGAAACAGACCCGGAAAATGAAAGTCCGCGACGCCCTGCCCCTGCTGATCGACGAGGAAGCGGCGAAGATGGTCAACGAGGAAGAGATCAAGAGCCAGGCCCTGGAAAACGCGGAACAGAACGGCATCGTCTTCCTCGACGAACTGGACAAGGTCGCCAAGCGCTCCGACCACGGCGGCGCCGACGTGTCGCGCGAAGGCGTGCAGCGCGACCTGCTGCCGCTGGTCGAGGGCTGCACCGTGTCGACGCGCTACGGGCAGGTCAAGACCGACCACATCCTGTTTATCGCCTCGGGCGCCTTCCACTTTTCAAAGCCGTCCGACCTGGTGCCGGAACTGCAGGGCCGCCTGCCGATCCGCGTCGAGCTGCGCGCCCTCGAGGTGGAGGATTTCAGGCGCATTCTGACCGAGCCGCAGGCCTCGCTGACGCAACAGTACGCTGCGCTGATGGAGACGGAAGGCGTGACGCTGGAGTTCACCGAGGACGGCGTGCAGCGCATCGCGGAGATATCCTGGCAGGTCAACGAGTCCACCGAGAACATCGGCGCCCGACGCTTGTATACGGTGCTGGAACGCTTGCTGGACACTGTCTCCTACGAGGCGCCGGACCGCTCCGGGGACCGCTTCACGATCGATCGCGCTTACGTCGACCAACACCTCGACCAGCTGGCCGGAAACGAGGACCTGAGCCGGTACATTCTCTGACTCGGGGGATTACGGGATAACGACCCTGCGAAGACAACGTCATCCCGGAAATTGCGCAGCAATTATCCGGGACCGCCAGGAAACCGGGGTCAGAGTGGCTCAGCTACTCTGACCCCATTTTTTAAGTTGGCTCTTACCCGGGTTTTGTGGCTTCCATTTCCCACGCCAGGATGTCCTGGCCTGTCCTCGCGGTGTCGAACTCGATTCCGCTGAAACCGGCGCTTTCCAGCAACTCTTTCAGCCGGTTCATGCCCGCTTCGTCCTGGGCCACCGAGACCATCTGCTCAAAGCGCTCGTGCGAGGCACGGTGCTCGGCCTCGGTCATCGCGATGAACCCGCGCCGCTGCTCGCTGTCCGCGCCCATCATCTTGAAAAATTTCAGCGCGTTGGTCATGAATTCGAACATCGTGGCGTTCGCGGTCGCCGGGTTGGTGTCGCTCAGGTATTTCTGCGCCAATGCGTTGATACGGCTGCGGCCGGTTTCCGCTTTCGTGCTGTTCTTCAGCTCGGCCAGGCTGGCCAGCCGGTCACGTTCCTCGCTGATCGCGTTGAGTGAGTCGATCACCCGTTTGACGTCGACGCCGTTGAACTCGGAAATGGCGCGGCGCGACATTTTCGTGACCACCGAATCGTGGTGGTGCAGCAGCAGGCAAAGGCGCCCGCCAGGTTTCAGGATGCGCGCCGCCTCCGGCACGCTGCGCGAGAGGTCGGAGTACTCGATACCGAATACCGAGGCGACGATATCCGCCGAGGCGTCCGCCTCGGGAATGTCCTCGGCCGGGGTATCGGAATGCAGCACGCAGTCGATGCCGCTGCCCGCCAGCCCTTCCTTAGCCACGGCGCTGGGCTGCACCGCCGCGATATCGACGCCAACGTAGCGCCCGCCGCGTCCCGCCCTGATCATTGCCGGCAGCAGTGAACAATTGCCGCATCCCACCTCGACGACGCTGACCCCTTCTGGCGCAGACTCGAGTTGCGAGCGCCACCAGTCGGCAACGGCGCCCTCGTAGCCCTGCTTGAAATAATCGCCAAACGTCGTGCTGTGACCCTGGCGCCAGAACAATGACCACGGATCCATGGAAACTCCCGTAATAAAACCGGGGTCAGAGTAGCGCAGCTATTCTGACCCCTCAAGAAAAAAACCGCGCGGATTCCCCCGTAAAACCGGGGTCAGAGAAAACCGGGGTCAGAGTAGCTGCAGCTACTCTGACCCCCTGTCTTACAAAAAAACCCGCGCGGCGAACCGCGCGGGTTTTGTACTGCTTTTCAGGTCAGGTTGACCTGAGACCGATTACATCTCGATGTTGTAACGCACGAAGATGACACGGCCGACCTGCGGGTACATGTACTCGTCAACCGGTGCGCCAACGATATCGTCGAGGATCGGATCCTCGTCGAAGATGTTGTTGGCGCCGACGGTGAACGTACCGTACTTGCCGAAGGTGTAACCCACCTGCATGTTCCACTGGTCCCAAGCATCCCATTTCTCGTCGGAAATGCGGCTCTCGGATTTGCCAATGTAGTCCCAGTTTGCGCTGGCGAACAGGTCGCCCAGGCTCCAGGTGAACAGCGCGTTGGCTCTCCAGTCTGGCAGGCCAAGTGTACCGGCGGCGTTGTAGAGATCGCCCGTGCCGTAGCTTTCTTCCGCATCGTAGTTGAGGTAGTAGGAAGCGTTGGCCTGGATGCCGAACTCGCCGATGCCGGTATCGAAACCGCCGCTCAGTGCGAAGTCCATGGACTCGAAGCTGAAGTCGGTTACGCCGTTCTGGAAGCCGGCGTCGATACGCGTGACCTGGCCAAGCGAGTTACGCTGGACCTGCGGATTGCCACCGTTGGAGAAGTAGTCGACGTCCAACTGGTCCTGTGCAGAGGTGTACAGGATCGGGCTGGTGAGCGTCAGGTTGAAATAGTTCACGCTCGCCATCCAGTTCTCAAGGAACTGCCACTCAACACCCACCGACCAGGTTTCCGAATCCTCGGCGTCGAGGTTCGGGTTCGAACCGATGAAGGTGTCGAACTGACGCTCGGGGCAGTCGCTCTCGGAGATACCGGCAAGTTGGCAGCCGTAGTAGTCGGTCGCGAACTCGGCCGAGAAGGCGGTGGCGCCGTACAGGTCGGACAGGTCCGGAGCACGGAAGCCGGTGCCGACGGAGGCCTTGAACTTCAGCGACTCGATGCTCGGGATGCTGAAGATCGTGCCCAAACGCCACGTCGTCGCCGAACCGAAGTCGGAGTAGTCGTCGTAACGCAGAGCGCCGTCGATCTCCATCCAGTCGAATACCGGGAAGATGGCCTCGGCGAAGACAGCCGTCACGTCGCGCTTGCCCTTGGCAGAGTTACCTGCAGAGCCACCGACCAGACCGGGGCAGCCGAAGGCAGGATCACCGCAGGCTTCCGACTGTCCATCCACGAGCGCGGAGTACTTGACCTTGTAGTACTCGGCGCCGACGTAGGCAGAAGCGGTGCCGCCGCCCATTTCGAACAGGTCAAACTGCAGGCCGCCGTAGACCTTCTGCAGCTTCATGCGGTCGTCGTTGAGCGTGGTGCTCTTCAGGTTGGAAACAAAGGCGTCAAAATCATCGATTCCGTACGCGATGTTATACGCGAGACCGGCATAACTCAGGTAGTACGTTCCAATCGAAGCAGACGTGTAGTTGGAGAACGTATAGCCCGCTTCCCACGTCACGTCGCCACTGAACAGGTCACCACGCGCACCGAGGTTGATGTCGGTGAGGTAGTCGTTGACCGTGTTGTCACGTGTACCGATATCGGTCCAGCGGAAGTAACCAAACGTCGCGCCGATGTCGTTGCGCGGGTCGCCCGGAATCGTCGGGCCGGTGGCCGCGGGCGGCGCGTAACGGCCGAAGGATTCGACCTGGGACAGCAGCACGTCGGCAAAGACGTCGATGTTGTCGGTCAGTTCGTACTCGGCGCTGACGAAGCTGTTCACGCGTTCGACACCCGCGCGGTTGGCCGAAACCAGCGCAAAAGCGTAACCGCAGTAGAAGCCGGCCTCGGGGCCAAATACCGCGTCTGCACGCATTTCACCAACGAAGCCGGTGCCGCTCGGGTCGTCCACGCAGCCGGCGCCCGGGGTAACGTACCAGGTGCTGCGATCGTTCGGATCGTAAGGCACGCTCGGATCCCAGTTCGGGTTGATCAGCGTGTAACCGTAGAAGGAAACACCGACCGTCTCGGAATAACCGACGATATCGCCGTCGCCGTCGTAATCGCCATAGCTGGCCGCGGTGAACTTGCGGTCCGCGTCGAAGATCGGGTCGCGCTTGTCGTATTCCAGCGAGAAGGTGATGTTGCTGCGCTCACCGCTGGCGCCCATGAGGACGGAGGCGCTCTCTTCGGTGCCGTCGTCGCGCGAGCGGTCGCCATAGCGGGCCTGGACCATCATGCCGTTGTAGTTCTTCTTCAGAATAACGTTCACAACACCGGCAACGGCGTCGGAACCGTAAACGGCCGAGGCGCCGTCAGCGATGACCTCGATACGGTCAACAGCCGAGAACGGAATCATGTTGAGGTTGACGGTGCCGCCGCCGCCAAGGGACGGGGAACCGACAATGCGACGGCCGTTGAGCAGGATCAGCGTACGGCTGGCGCCGACACCGCGCAGGCTCAGGGTCGCGTTCGATTGTGCGCTGTTACCGGACGATTCGCGGAAGGAACCGAACGAGTTCATCGTCGATGAACGCAGTGCGTCGGAGACAGAGATATCGCCCGAGATATTCATGTCTTCCGCGGTAAAAGTGATGATTTCCTGGGATTGGGTGTCAACGGTACGCTTGATGCGGGAACCGGTTACGACAACCTCTTCCACCAGCAGTTCTTCGTCGACATCCTGGTCCTGGTCCTGTGCAAACGCGGGGTTTGCAAGGAAGCTGCCCATGGACGCCACGCCCAGCGCGGTCGCTGTAGCGAGCCACAATGGCTTACGTTTGAACATTAGCATTTCCTCCAATTTTTGGTTTGTATGGCCTATTCGCAAACGGTTTGCTTTCTCTACGCGCCGCCAACCAGTCCCGTTTAACGACGCAAGGTATTGAAATACAAAAAAAATATTACCCGTTTTTGCAAAAATTTAACTTAGACCAAATGCCAATATAACATTTGGCACCCGTCAAACCAACGTTTTTTAAGCTTTATTGACCCGGATCAAGGCCGACCCGGTGAAATGGCAGGAACGCCTCAATTTTTATCAAGGTTTCTCAGCAGGTCAAGCTTGTAGTGGTACTTCTGCTTCTCACTGTTTTCCGCGGCCACTTCCTCGGCTTTCTTCATCCAGGTCCGGGCCTCCTGCCGGTCGCCTTTCATCAGGTGACTCAGGCTCAGAAGGTAGTAAAACTCGTCCTCGTTTTTGCGCCGCCTGATCGCGTACTGCAGGTTGTCGATCGCGGACGCGTAGTCGCCCTCTTCAAAGGCAGACTCGGCGACCTGGTAGCGGTAATAGGGGTTCTTCATGCGGTGCGCGTGAACGCGCTCGAAGTACCGCGCCGCGAGATCCGTGTGCCCCATCTCCTCGTACAGGTTGGCCAGGTTGCTCATGGCGATCAGGTCGGTGTCGGTCTGGCGCGACGACATCCAGCCCACGTCACCGGTGTGGCGCGTCAGGTCCAGGGTGTCTGCCCCGCCGACCCGCAGGGCCTCCAGGAACGCCGCTTCGGCAAGGTCGTTGAGCCCTTCGCGCCGGTGCAGGATGCCCATGTTGATCCAGGCCGATGCGAACTCCCCATCCTCGCGCAGGCTTTGCCGGAAATAGCCGTACGCGGGACCGGTCTCGTCCGCGAGCATGCGCTCGGCGCCGATATTGTTGAAATAATGCGCCCGCGCCCGGTTGTCCCGAATGATTCGTGTTTCCAGTTCATGATCGAAATCGTAGATATTGAAGTCGACTTCGCGCCAGCGCCCCTGCTTCAGGTCGACGTGCACGTTGATGTGCTGGCTGTAAAGGAAGGAGTCGCCGCTCATCGACCAGGTGGGCGGAACGTCGACCTCCTGGTAACGCGCGTCGATACCCAGGTAGCGGGCCATGGCGACAAACATGTTGGTAAAGGCCATGCAGTTGCCGCGCCGGCGCTCGAAGGTCTCGACGGCTGTTCCGGTCGTATCCTCGTAGGCCAGCGAAAACTCCCCGGAACGCATGATGGCGTAGGCCAGCTTGCGCAGCTGTTCGCTCTGGGCGCCGCTCGAACCGACGGCGCGATCGGTGAACTCGATCATCTCCGGGCTCATCTCCAGCAGGTCGAATTCGGAAAAGTCGATATCACCCAGAGAACTGTAAAGCGGGCTGGCGGTGAGAACGTCCTGCGCACTGCGCTTACCGATCGCGGCATCTCCATCATATGCCGGCTGCAAAGCGCAGCCGCCGAGCAGCACAATTGTGATCAGGTAGAGAAATTTTGTCTTCATGCCCTAAGCCACCCAGTAACGAAAGCCTGCCTGTTTCCATCTTACACCGGGGCCCGGAACGCACGGGGTACGCCGGACCGGCGGAACCTCAGTCCTGCATGCCCAGCAGCTGCTGCAGATCCTCCTCGCGGTCGAGGTCATGGGCCGCGCTTTGCAGCGCAACGAAATCCACCACGTCAATGTGGCGGTCGATCAGCTGACGGGCGCCGCGCTGGCGGTGCAGGCCCTTGAGCTCACCCCGCATGCTGCCCGGAAAAATCACCGGCGGCCCCGAGACCTGGGCAGCGCCTTCTTTCCATCTCGCAACATGAATTCGAGCGGGAGCGGCGAGCCAGGATTCCACCAGGCGGTCAAGGTCGGACCTTTCGAGCAGCCATTGGTCACAAACGCTGACCAGGATGCCGTCGACCCGCTCCGGCAGGTGCCGCGCACCCCACGCAATCGAGCCCCCCATGCCTTCCTTCCAGTCCGGGTTGACGACCACGCGCACGGGCAGGTCCTCGACCTCGGCGGCCACGCGACCGGCTTCGCAGCCGGACACCACCAGCACATCACCGGCAACGGATTCGCGCAGCAGCCGGGCCGTGCGGCGCACCAGGGTCTCTCCGCGGTGCCTAACCAGCTGCTTTGACTGACCGAGGCGCGAAGAAGGCCCGGCGGCGAGCAGGATCGCATTCAGTTTTTTTGATTCATTCATGGCCTGGACCTGTCAGGGAGCCGCCGCTGCGCCGGTTGAGCACGGCATGGACCTCGGCAGCCATCGAAAGCGCGATGGATTGCGGCAGTTCCGCGCCGATATCCAGGCCGACCGGCCCGAACAGCCGCTGACCGGAACACCCGGCCATGCCGCGCAGGCGTTCGCGGCGCGCCGTGGGTCCCAGCACGCCCAGGTAGGCCAGTTCGCGTCCGCACAACTGGCGCAGATACTCCGCATCGCTTTCCAGGTGATGGGTCATCACGATCGCCGCGTCCAACTCGTCGAGGTCGACGTGGCTGGACAGGTCGGACTGCCTCTGGCAGCTCACGGTGCAGCCCCCCGGGAAGCGCTCGGCGCGGGCAAAGGCCGGCCTGTGGTCGGCGACAAGCACGTCCCAGCCCAGCGCATGGAAGGCCTCGGCCACCGGAACCGCGTCGGGCCCGGCGCCGCAGATCAGCACCCGGGTCTGGGCCGGCAGGTGGATCAGCATGATTTCACCTTCTGCCTGCTCGACGGTGCGGCTGCGCCACTGCGGCCACTCCGCGGCCCTGGAAGCCAGGACCGGGAACAGCACTTCGCAGCCGAAAAGGTCGCCTTCGCGCTCGGCCAGGGCCATCGTTCCCGGCTCCAGGCCATGGAGTTCCCGCGTCACCAGGGCCAGCAGGACCGGCCGCCGCAAGCTGTGCGCCTTGTCCATATGACGAAACAGGCTGCGGCCCTCGCCGTCCAGTCGCTGCAGCAGCAGGTGAATCACACCGTCGCAGCCGATGCCGAGACTCCAGACCAGGTCGTCGTCGGCGCTCATGTCGTAGGTGACGTGAGCGGGCTCGCCGCTTTCAAAAACACGAGCAGCGTGCTCCAGGAGGTCGCCCTCGAGGCAACCACCCGAAATCATGCCCTCGTAGCCGCCGTCGCGATCGATCAGCATCATCGCGCCGGGTTTACGGTAGGTCGATCCCTCGGTCGCCACGATGGTCGCAAGGACGAGCGATTCGTCGTCGCCGTGACGCCAGCAGAAGTCAAGCAAGGCCGGTGTGCCCAGGTGCAATGCAACTCTCCCGCAAAAAACACATGATAACCCCGAAACCGCAACGGCGCGGGCCAGGTTCACATCGTGAAGGGTGACCTGAAGTTCACGGTTATGGCCTGGTAATCACCGTTCGAGCTGAACTTGAACGAAAAACCGACCTGCTCGAATTCGAGAAAACCGATTTTCACCCTGGCGCGGCCCCTGCCCAGCGCCAGGCCCACTTCCCACTCGTCCCGGATCGAGACCACTTCTTCGGGCGTGATGTGAAAGTTCAATTCATCGAACAGCCAGGAATAAGTGACGTGACCGTTCAGGTACCAGGGACCCGTCGAGACGCCCGGTGTGCTCATGGAATGGCTGAATTCGAGACCGGCCATTAGCTGGCCGTACTGACCTCTTTTTTTGAACTCGGGCTTGTAGCCGGCCAATGCCAGCCCGTTCAGCAGGTTGAGCGAAAACGATTCGCTTGCGACGACCGAGTAACGGCTTCTCAGCCCGCCGTACCAGATCGTGGCCCACTCGCCCTGGGTCTGCTCGTAACCGAAGCCTAAATGTGCGTAGGGACGCAGGTACCAGCGCTCGGAAACCGGCACCTCCACCTGGACACCCGGGGTAAAGGTGATGGTTCCGTAATTGTCGAACTCCAGGAAGTCCGGAATGTCGTCGATCCGGTGCAGCCCCAGCGCCAGCGGGTAAAGGATTTCAATTCCGGCGATCCGGCCGCCCTGCGCGTCCCAGCCCGAGGCCCGCAGCTGCTGCCGCGGCGGAATCCGGAAGATGAAGGCCTGCCGGTTTTCATCCACGCTGTACCACCCGGTGCCGAAAAACGCGGCCGACGCCCAATGCACCTGCTCGGCGGCCTTGTAGGCGGAAACCTGTGCGGCCGCGGGCGCGGCCGCCCCGAGGCACGACGCGACAAGCAGCGCAAACGCGGTGATCCGCCATCCATTCCGTTCCATAGTCTGGAATAATAAGCGACCCCGTCGCAGCGAGGCGAATCGTTTTCAAAGCGGAGTGATCGATGCAAAACGGCCCTGCAAACGTTGAAATCACCGCGCTCGCGGTTTACCCGGTCAAGTCCATGCGCGGCATCGCGCTCGAGCGCGCCGCGCTGACGCCCCTGGGCATCGAGCACGACCGGCGCTTCATGGTGGTCCGGGCCGACGGCACGTTCGTCACCCAGCGCGACACCCCGGCGATGGCCCTCATCGAAACCGCGATCGAAGCGGACGGCCTGCTGCTGTCCCGTGAAGGCCGCGGCTTCGTGCGCGTGCCGTTCGAAACCCGGGGCGGCAAACGGGTCGAGACGCGGGTATGGAAAGACACCTGCGTCACCGCAGACCAGGGAGACGTGATTTCCCGCTGGCTGACCGAGGCCCTGGAAAGCGCCGAGCGGCTGCGCCTGGTCGCGATGGCGCCCGCCTTTGAACGGCCGCAGGGAAAACCCGGCCTGCTCGGAGCCGCCACGCGGACCCTGTTCGCCGACGCTGCACCCTACCTGGTGACCAACGAGGCGTCACTCGACGCATTGAATACGAAGCTGCGGGAAAAGGGCGAGGCCGCCGTGCCGATGAACCGCTTTCGGCCGAACATCGTGGTGCGCGGCCTGCCGGCGTTCGCCGAGCACAGCACATCGCTGCTGCGGGGCGACCACTGCGAACTCAAGCTTCGTTACCCCTGCGAGCGCTGCATCGTGACCACGATCGACCAGCACACGGCCGTTAAAAATCCTGCTTTCGAACCGTACCGCAGCCTGGCCGAACTCAACCCGGCGCCCGGCCGCGCGAGCAAACCCGCTTTTGGCCAGAACGCCACGCTGGCCAATACCGGGCCGGTCACCGTCGGCGTCGGCGACCGGCTCAGGGTCGTTCAAACGATCAGTTGAAGATCTTTTCGAGCTTTTCCGTCGCCTTGGTCTTCAGCAGTTCCAGGGCCGCCGCCGACACGACTTCGTCCAGGATCTCGCGAACGATGGCCTCGGCCACTTCCGGCGGCGTGCCGCGCAGACCGGTCAGTTCGACCTCGTCGACCGTGATGTTCGTGGCGCGGTCCAGCGTGGTCGACTCGAACGCCGCCCGCGACTCGTTCATGCGGAACAGGTCGATCGTCAGGACCGGCGGCGCGCTGTCTTCCGCCGGGGCCGGCGTGTCCGCTCCGCTGTCCATCCCCGAAAGCAGCGCCGCGAAGTTGGTTGCTCCGTTGTGTTCCTCGATCACGATTTCCGGCCTGTCGACGATGATGCGCCGGATTTCCAGGGTCTGGTAATTAACCGCCGCCTCGATACCGCGCAGGGTGAAGGCGTTCGGATTCGAAAAGCCAACCGGGTTGGCGACCGAGATATCGGAAATGGTGAGCGAACCGCTCTTGAGGTCGGTGACGACCTCGCCCACGGTCACCTGCGTGGCCAGGGTCTCGGTACCGATCTTTTCGATCTGCTGCGCGATGAAGTCGTCCATGCGGTAGTTCATGAAATACCACACCGCGCCGCCCGCCAGCAGCACCAGGACCAGCAGAACAACCAGGATTTTTTTCATTAAAGCGTCTCCGCAAACTAAACAATGGAGCCTATTCTCAACCGCGACGGCCCGCCCAGTCCAGCCCGAAAACGAGACGCATCGATTCCCGCTTCCGGTTTTTACCCGGAGACGGCGGCGCCCGGCGCGGAGCCATCTTGCGGCCGCGCCCGGAATGAATGCCTCGAAGCCGCGCCTCGGGCTACAATATGCTGTCTTTCTGGGAAGCCGAATGAAACAGGATAAGCGCGAAACAACACATTTCGGATACCGTGAAGTGCCGCTGCGTGAAAAAGCCGGGCTGGTGCGCCAGGTATTCGAGTCCGTGGCCGGCAGCTACGACCTGATGAACGACCTGATGTCGCTCGGCGTCCACCGGGCCTGGAAACAGGATTTCGCGGCCCGCAGCGGCGTGCTGCCCGGCGACCGGGTACTCGATCTCGCCGGCGGCACCGGCGACATCGCGGCGCTGATGAGCCGCCGGGTCGGCGCCAACGGCCGCGTGATGCTGACCGACATCAACGAGGCCATGCTGCGGGTGGGCCGTGAGCGCCTGGAAGACCGCGGCATCGCCGGCAACGTCGACTACGCGCTGGTCGACGCGGAAAAGCTGCCCTTTCCTGATGCATCGTTCGATGCCGTGACCATCGCTTTCGGCTTGCGCAATGTCACTGACAAGGACGCGGCGCTGCGCGAAATGCGGCGCGTACTGAAACCCGGCGGCGGGCGGGCCATGATCCTGGAGTTCTCGCAGGTGGAGTTCGAACCGCTGAAGCAGATCTATGACGCCTGGTCTTTTGGCGTACTGCCGGTAATGGGCAAACTGGTCGCCAACGACGAGGACAGCTACCGCTACCTGGCCGAGAGCATCCGCAAGCACCCGCCGCAGGAAGAACTCGCCGCGATGATGAAGAACGCCGGTTTTGAAGACGTCGGCTTTCGCAACCTGACCGGCGGCATCGTCGCCATTCATCACGGGAGCGCCGGCTGACCATGCCCGAATACCGCACTCCCCTTCCCGGCATCCTGGCCGGATTGCTCGAAGGCGCCGTCAACCGCGTGCTGGCGCTGGACGAAAACACGCCGGCCCGCCTCAGGAGGCTGTCGGGCCGTCACCTGCAGCTCGACATCGCGGGGTCCGGCATCACGCTGTTCTTCTCGTTTGACGACCGCCGCGTGCGCGTGCGCACCCGCCTAGACAGCGCACCCGATACCGTGATCAGCGGCTCTCCCCAGGCGCTGTTCGCGATGGCCGTACCCGACGGCGCGGACGGCTGGCAATCCGGGGATTCGCGCGTGAACATCACCGGCGACGCCAACCTGGCGCGCGATCTCGAGCGCCTCTTCTCGCAGCTGGACCCGGACTGGGAAGGCAGCCTGTCCCGGGTCTTTGGCGATGTCCTGGGTTACCAGGTCTCGGCGGGGCTGCGCAACGGCGCCCGGCAGGCCCGCGCAGCAGCGGGAGAGGCCGGCGAGATGGTCGACGACTTCCTGCGCAGCGGACAGGCGCCGGTCGTGCACGCGTCCGAGTTCGCTGCTTTCGGCAAATCGCTCGACGAGCTGGAATCAACGCTGCAACGAATCGAAGACCGGCTCGACCGTCAACAGGACAAGGATCGCTGAAGAAGATGCTACACGGCCTCAGGCAGTTCACCCGGCTGATAAAAATCAGCGCTATCCTCTCCCGTTACCGGCTGGACGAGTTCCTCGAGGCCACCCACCTGTACCGCCCGATGAGCCTGCTGCGGGTATTCTCGCCCGGCTCAAAAGGAATGGCGCAACGGCCGCGCGGCGAGCGCTTGCGCATGGCGCTGCACGAGATGGGGCCGATCTACGTGAAATTCGGCCAGATCATCTCGACGCGCCGGGACCTCGTGGCGCCGGATATTGCGGACGAACTTGCCCTGCTGCAGGACCAGGTGCCGCCTTTCCCCGGCGAGGACGCGCAAGCCATCGTCGAGAAGGCCCTGGGCAAGCCGATTTCCGAGCTGTTCGCCTCGTTCGAGCTCAAACCGCTGGCCTCGGCTTCGATCGCCCAGGTCCACGAAGCCACGCTGCCGGACGGCCGGCAGGTCGTGGTCAAGGTCGTGCGGCCGGGGATCCGCGCGCAAATCCGCCGCGACATCAACCTGCTGATGGCGGTCGCCCGTCTTGCGGAGAAGTACTGGGAGGACGCCGCGCGCGTCAAGCCGCCCGAGTTCGTCCGGGAATTCGAGATGTTCATCTTCGACGAACTGGACATGACCCGCGAGGCGTCCAACGCCTCGGTGCTGCGCCAGAACTTCGCGGACTCCGACGACCTGTACGTGCCGGAAATACACTGGGAATACACCAAGGAACAGGTGCTCGTGATGGAACGCATTCACGGCGTTCCGATCAGCGATGTCGAGCGCCTGCGCGCGGCCGGCGTCAACATGGAAAAACTGGCCAAGACGGGCATCCGGGTTTTCTACACCCAGGTCTTCCGCGACAACCTGTTTCACGCCGACATGCACCCGGGCAACATCTTCGTCGACATCAGCGACCCGCAGAACCCGACCTACATCGCCCTCGACTTCGGCATCGTGGCCAGCCTGACGCAAAAAGACCTGTACTTCATATCCGAAAACTTCCTGGCCATGTTCAACCGCGACTACTACCGCGTGGCGCTGCTGCACCAGGAGTCGGGCTGGGTGCCGCACGACACCCGGCTGGAAGAACTCGAGGCCGCGATCCGGGCGGTGGGCGAACCGGCGTTCTCACGGCCGCTGAACGAAATCTCCTTCGGCGAACTGATGCTCAAACTGATCCAGGTGGCCTACCGCTTCCGCCTGAACATCCAGCCGCAGCTGATCATGCTGCAGAAGACCCTGCTCAATATCGAGGGCCTGGGGCGCGAACTGTTTCCGGACCTGGACGTGCTGGCGGTCAGCAAACCCGAGCTGGAGCGCATCCTGCGCGAGAAGCACGGCATCGACAATACCGCGCGTGACCTGCGCGAACGGCTTCCCGGCTGGCTGAGCAAGGCGCCGGAAATGCCGGGGCTGCTGCACGACTACCTGAAGCAGGCCGTGACGGGCACGGCCACCACGCGGATCGACCCGCGCGACCTGGAAGAACTGCGGCGGTCCGACAGCGCCTCGAACCGCAAGCTGGCGCGGGCCATCAGCGGCGGTGCGCTGTTTTTCAGCGGCGCGCTGCTGGCGGCGCTCGATGCCGGACCCTGGTTCCTGTGGGGCATATCGGCGCCCGGCCTGGTGCTCGCGGCCGCCGGCGCCTGGCTGATGGCCCGTTCCCTCAGGTAACAGCAGGAGCCCGCCATGCGGAAAACATGGGGTCAGAGTAGCTGAGCTACTCTGACCCCGGTCTTCTTCCTAACCCGGTCTTCCCTACCTGCGCAATATTGCCCACCAGCGGGCGATATTCAGCAGGCTCATCAGCGAGGCGGAAACGTAGGTCATGGCGGCCGCGCGCAGCAGCTTGCGTGCGTGCCGGGCATCCGATGCGTAAAGCACGCCCTGCTGCTCCAGCATCGGCATCGCCCGCCCGAAACTCGCGTCAAACTCGGTGGGCAGGGTCAGCAGGTGCACCGCGACCGCGGAGCCCAGGGTCAGGATTCCGCCCAGCAGCATCATGGCCCCCGCATACGGCAGCCGGGTGATGCCCACGATCAGCGGCGTGGCCATCAGCATCGCGGCCCCGGCCTTCTCGATCGGCCCGACCCAGCGCACCAGCCGCGTGCGCCATTTCAGCGGAATGAACCCGGTGGCGTCCTGCACCGCGTGCCCCACTTCGTGCGCGGCGATGGCCACCGCGGTGAGCGAGCGGCCGCTGAAGTTCGCTGCGGAAAGGCGCACCATCTTGTCGACGGGGTCGTAATGGTCGCCGGCTTCGGTCGCCTCGACACCCACGTCGTTCAACCCGGCGGCGTCGAGCAGGGCGCGCGCCGTCTGCTCGCCGGTCGCCCCGTAACGGTCGCCGGGCTCGCTGTAACGCGCCATCACCCGCCGCACCCAGAAATGCGGGCCGATCACCAGGAGCAATAGCAGCGCTGCGATGATGATGAAGTGCATGTTTCAGAGTATGGGTTCGAGAAAGAAGAAAAACGAGCCCAGGAAAAGCACCAGCAGCTGCCTGCGCGTCTTGACGACCTCGGGGAAATTGCCCATGGGGTAGTAATGACGGTAAAAATCGGGGTGATCCGGCGGCAGCGGCTGCATGCCCGGGGCCAGGTCGAATGCCGACGTGTCGCTCCAGGGCAGCGGATCGTAATCGCCGTCCACACCGGCGGGCGGCTGCAGGGCTTCTTTCGCCTGTGTCCCGCGCGGCTTCAGCGCCACTACCCAGCTGTTGCCGGG
The DNA here is from genome assembly GCA_036351575.1 of Lysobacterales bacterium. GTDB lineage: Bacteria > Pseudomonadota > Gammaproteobacteria > Xanthomonadales > SZUA-36 > JABDPF01. Next base: position 79,221 of record JAZBPJ010000115.1, read on the forward strand.
CTCGATGTCACGCCGGATCAGCGCCTCGAGATGCCCAGCGAACGCATCGTCCCAGACGATCAGCCCGTTTTCCGTGTTGAAGCCTTCCGAACGGGGGTCGAAATTATGCGATCCGATCATCGCGACGCGCCCGTCGACCACGAAAGACTTGGAGTGCAGGCCGACGCGCGGCGAAGGCATCGGGATCGTCGAGTCGTCGCCCGAGACCTGTGATTTGCTGACGACGCCGTTCTTTTTTTCCTCGATCAGTTCGCTCCAGCGCGGAAAAAACAGGGGAGCGTCCTGCGGGAACGGTTTGAACTCGTACATGTGGAAGCCGAGCTTCCTGATGTAACGCTTCTTGTGACGATGCGTGTTCGCGTACACGGTGTCGGCGTCCGTGGAGGCCAGCGAATTGGTCGAAAACACGAGTTCCACGTCCGGCCGTTCTTCGCGCAGCTCCCTGAATACGCGCCGCACGCGCTTGGACAGCACCATGTACGGCGACTGGACCAGGACGTGGCTTCGCGCCGAGCGCACAATGGTGTAAAGCGTTTCCGTCACGTCGTCGTAATCGTCCGGCCGCTCTTCGGCCAGTTTGCGCGGCTGGTCGGAAAAATACCGCAGGCGCTCGACCTCGAAGGCCGTATCGACAAACAGTTCGCGCATTCGGGACGGCGTCGCCGCTTCCTGCAGAACCGGGGAGAGGCGCGCCGGCGCAACGTAATCGGCCGTTGGCATGCTCGTTCCGGCGAGCAATTCCCCGGCGACGTCACGCAGGTGCTGCACGGGCACGGTCTTCGGGCTGTCCCAGAACCAGTCGAACGACTCGCGCATGCTGGCGGCCTCGCGGCCAAAGACGATGACATCGCGGTCCTTGAACTCGTAGTTGGTGTCGAAATCGAAGTACCGGTCGGCGATGTTGCGTCCCCCGGTTACCCCGATCAGGTCGTCAACGACCTGCAGCTTGTTGTGCATGCGCTGGTTGACGCTCCGAAAACAGCAGGCGATACCGGTCAGCCAGTCATGCTTGGCCATTTTCGCCTTGTGGAAGGACGGGTTGTAAAAACGCACCTCGAGGTTGGCGTGCGTCATCGTCAGCATGACCAGGTACTCGGCGTCCGAGAACGAGAACATCTGGTCGAGCAGCAGGCGCACCCGGACCCCGCGCCTGGCCGCGTCCAGCAGCTCGTTGAGGATCAGCTGTCCGGTCTCGTCCTTGCGCAGGATGAAATTCTGTACGTCCACCTGCCGGCGGGCGGCGCGGATCAGGTGAACCCTCAGCTTCAGCGCATCCTCGCCGTGCTCGACCAGCGTCACGTGGTGTTTCCCGCTGGTCCCGTTTGCCTCGGCCAGTTCCAGCAGCGGGGACGGCGCGGCGCAGCGCCTGATATCCGCGAGCGCGCATTCGAGGCCCGTTGCGCGGTGACGCTCGACCTGCCGGTCCACCTCCGCGACCTTGCGGGCCGGCAGGGCACAGGCCGTCAGCAGGATGACAGGCAGAAGAAGAATGAACAGGCGCAGGCGCAAGACGGACCCGGTTTCAGAAGCGCGTCGCCGCTGGCCGCATGCGAAAAGCAGACAGGGAGAGCGGTTCGCTGCGCGTGGCGACGGCGCCCAGGAAAGACGCCTGCGGCCGGACCATCTGCAGCCACCAGGCCTCGGGGCGGTCGTTCTCGAACTCCAGGACGGCGGCCGGCCGGCCGGGATCGGTCTCTACCGTGAACCGGCACAACTGGTTCGCGATACCGAGTCCCAGCGCCTTGACCACCGCTTCCTTGCAGGACCATGTGCGCAGGAATGCCCGGTACATGTCTTCGGGCTCCATGGCCTCCAGGGCAGCCGCCTCGGCGGGACTGAAATAACGCCGCGCCACGCCCAGCGCATTGTTCGCCCGGCGCCCGCAAGGCTCGATATCGACCCCGAGGTAACTGCTCGATGAGAGGCCAACGAGAAAACCGCTGCCGCTCTTGGCTATGCTGAAGTGCAGCTCACGGCCGTGCACCGCGGGGTCCAGTACCGGCTTGCCCTTGCGGTTTCGAACGATCCGGATCTCCTTCCCGGGCAGGCCGAGATAGGCGCCGAGCAGCAGCCGCAGGTAGAAGCGCCGGGTAAATGTCAGCTGTCCACCGGTGAACGGCTTGTTCCGTGCCGCTTCACCGGGGTCCGCCAGCGCTTCCTCGAGCGCCCCGGCCATTTCATCCAGGTCGATGAACCAGAGATGGATCGCACCGGGGGAAGGCAGCGCCAGTTCCCGCAGGGGCACGTGCCGCGGCGAAAAATCCGCGGGTCCTGCAATGACTTGTCCGTATTCCCATTTCATGAACCGGGTCTGATCACGATGCCTTGAAAATGTGTTTCGGCGGTGCGTCGCCAGCCAGTCTAGCGCAAGATTTACCCGCATTGAATCAACGGTTGAAGCCTGCACCAATCACCTATACCTTATGCGGACACATCCAGCCGGCAAGCTCCATGAAATTCAAACACGTCGTTATCAAATCCCTCGCGGCCGTCGAGCCGCCGGTCCGCGTCACATCGCGTGAAATCGAACAACGCCTGAAACCGGTTCTCGACCGCCTCGAAATCCGCGACAACCTGCTCGAAGAGGTCTCCGGCATTGGCGCCCGCCGATTCTGGGAAAACGGCACCACGCCCAGTGACGCCGCCACGCTGGCCGCCGAGAAGGCGCTGGACGACGCGGGCATCGAACGGGACCGTGTGGGCGTTATCATCAACACCTCGGTATGCCGCGATTACCTGGAGCCGTCCACCGCCTGCATCGTGCACGGAAACCTGGAGCTCAGCGAAAACTGCCTGAATTTCGACGTGGGCAATGCCTGCCTGGCTTTCATGAACGGCATGGACATCGCGGCGCGGATGATCGAGCGCGCCGAGGTGGACTACGCGCTGATCGTGGACGGCGAGTCCAGCCGGCCCATCACCGAGGCGACCATCGAGCGCATGCTGCAGCCCGGCATCGACGCGGACCAGTTCCGCTCCGAGTTCGCCTCGCTGACGCTGGGTTCCGGCGCAGCCGCCATGGTCATGGCGCGCCGTGAACTGGCGCCCGACGGCCACACTTACCTGGGCAGCGTGTCGCGGGCCGCGACCGAGTTCAACAACCTGTGCCGCGGGCAGATGGACCAGATGATGACCGACACCCGCACCCTGCTCAGCGAGGGACTCAAACTGGCCTCCAAGACCTTCAATGCGGCGCGGATCGCGCTCGGCTGGGTGGTCGAAGAACTCGACCAGTTCGTCATTCACCAGGTCAGCAAGGTGCATACCGACTCGCTGGTCAACCTGCTGGGACTGGATCCCGACAAGGTCCATGCCATCTACCCCGAAATGGGCAACATCGGCCCCGCCTCGGTGCCCATCGTGCTGGCCCGGGCGGTCGAGCTGGGCAAAATCCGCAAAGGCGACCGCGTCGGCCTGCTCGGAATCGGCTCCGGCCTGAACTGCCAGATGGCCGAGGTGATCTGGTAAACCCCTTGCTGGAAAAGCACTATCCTTTCGAGGGCCGCTACTTCGAAACGCGCGGCCTGAGGCTGCATTACCTGGACGAGGGGCCGCGCGACGCCCCGCTCGTGCTGATGCTGCACGGCAACCCGACCTGGTCATTTTATTACCGCAACCTCGTGCTCGCCCTGCGCGGCCGGCACCGCTGCATCGTGCCCGACCACATCGGCTGCGGTCTCTCGGACAAGCCGGGCGAGGACCGCTACGACTACCGGCTGAAAAGCCGTATCGAGGACGTCACGGCGCTGGTCGAGCATGTCGCGCCCGAACGCCCCGTCACGCTGGTCGTTCACGACTGGGGCGGCATGATCGGCTGCGCCTGGGCAGCGGAACACCCCGAGCGCGTCGAACGCCTGGTGATCCTGAACACCGCCGCCTTTCCCTTGCCGGCGGACAAGAAAATGCCGCCCGCGCTGGCGCTGGTCCGTGACACGGCGCTCGGCGCCATGCTGGTGCGGCGCTGCAACGCGTTTTCGGGCATCGCGGCCCGGGTCGGTTTCAAAAAACCGGTTTCCCGGGAAATCCGGCGCTGCTACACCCTGCCTTACGACTCGCCGCGGAACCGCATCGCCACCCTGAAGTTTGTCCAGGACATACCCCTGAGCGATGGCGATCCCGGTTACGACATTTTGCTGAACACCGCGGAGCGGTTACACTTGTTGGCGGACAGACCGTGCCTGATCGCATGGGGAGAAAAGGATTTCGTGTTCGATGCGCCGTTCCTGGAAACCTGGCGCAGCTACTTTCCCAACGCAGAAATCCTCAGCCTTTCCGATTGTGGTCACTACGTACTCGAAGACGGTGGCCCGGTGCTGGTGCAGGTGATCGCGGATTTCATTGGAACCGGAAGCGGCCCAAGAGGCGGAAAGTGAAGTGAACACAAGCTGGAACACAAGCCAAAACAGCAACGTCGCCAGCGCATTGAGCTGGCAGGCGGAACGCCAGCCCGTTGCCACCGCCATCCACTTTCAGAAAAAGAACCGGCTGGGCAGAACCGCCTGGCACGCCTGCAGCTACCAGGAACTCGACTCCCTCAGCGACGCCTACGCGCGTGGCCTGCATGCCTTCGGTATCGGCCCGGGAACGCGCACGGCCCTGATGCTGAGACCCGGCCTGGACTTTTTCGCCGTGTTTTTTGCCCTGTTCAAGGCCGGTGCGGTGCCGGTCCTGATCGATCCGGGTATCGGCAAAAACCCCCTCAAGCAGTGTCTCGAGGAAGCAGCGCCGGAAGCTTTTATCGGCGTTACACGCGCCCAGCTGGCGCGAAAAATTTTCGGCTGGGCGCGCAAAAGCTGCAAACATGCGGTCACTGCGGGACCCAAATTCGGACTGGGCGGCATCAGCCTGAAAAAACTCCGGCTGCTGGGCGAACGCAGCAATGAAGAAATCATTCACCAGGCCGAGCCGAACGACATGGCGGCCATCCTGTTCACCTCCGGAAGCACCGGCGCGCCAAAAGGCGTCGTTTACCGGCACCGGCATTTCGTCGCCCAGGTGGAGCTGCTCCGGAGCGCGTTCGGCATCGAGCCGGGCGAGGTGAGCCTGCCGACGTTTCCGCCGTTTGCCCTGTTCGACCCGGCGCTCGGCATGACCACGGTCGTGCCGCCGATGGACCCGACCCGGCCGGCCGAGGCCGATCCCGAAATGCTGCTGGACGTCATCGAACGGTTCAAGGTGACCACGTTGTTCGGTTCTCCAGCCCTGCTCGACCGGCTGAGCGGGCATTGCGTCGAAAAGAAAATCCGCATCGAGACCTTGACACGCGTGATCTCGGCCGGCGCCGCGGTGCCCGTGCGCATCGTCCGCCAGATGCAGCAGTCACTGTTCCTGGACGCGAAGGTGCACACCCCTTACGGCGCGACCGAGTGCCTCCCGGTCAGCAGCATTTGCGGCCAGGAAATCGACGAGCGCATGGTCGATCGCATCGAGTCGGGCGACGGCGTGTGCGTGGGCAAGCCGATCGAGCCCAACCGGGTCCGCATCATCCGGATTTCCGAGATGCCCTTCACCCACCTTTCCGAGACCACCGAGCTGCCCTTCGGCATGCCCGGCGAAATCGTCGTGACCGGGCCGACCTGCACCGACAGCTACTGGCAGCGCGACGCGGATACCGAAATGGCCAAGCTGGTGGACGACGAGGGCCGCGTATGGCACCGCATGGGCGACGTCGGCATGCTCGACGGCATGGGACGGCTCTGGTACTGCGGCCGCGTTTCCCAGCGCGTGGAAACCGCCAAGGACGTGCTGTTCGCCGACCAGTGCGAGGCGATCTTCAACCAGCATCCCGACCTGCTGCGCTCGGCCGTGGTGGGCGTCGGCGACCGCGGACGGCAGACGGCCGTCCTCTGCGTCGAGATCAAGGGCAAGCTCTCCCCGATCGACATGGAGCGCGTGCATTTCGACCTGCTGCAGCTCGCCCAGGCGCATTCCATCACGCGCGAAATCCGCACCGTGCTCTTTCACTCCGGCTTCCCGGTCGATATTCGGCACAATTCCAAGATCGGCCGCGAAGAACTGGCCGCCTGGGCAGCCGACCAGATCAAGAACTGACCGCGCCCTTCAATGCGAATCCTGGTCACGGGCGGCGGCGGATTTCTCGGCAGCGCAATCTGCCGGCAACTCACCGAGGCAGGTCACGAAGTGGTCGCTTTTCAGCGCCGGCCGGCGAAGCACCTGGCATCGCTCGGCGTGGAATCCATTGAAGGTGACATTAGCGATACCGCGCAAGTCCATGCCGCCGCAGCCCGCTGTGACGCGGTGGTCCACACGGCGGCCAAGGCCGGAATCTGGGGTGACGACGCGGAGTTTCGGCGAATCAACGTCGAGGGCACGCGCAACGTGCTGGCAGCCTGCCGCGAGCACGGCATCCGCTTCCTGGTGCACACCAGCTCGCCCAGCGTGGTGCATTCGGGCGGCGACATCGAGGGCGGTGACGAGTCGCTGCCCCTGGCCACGCACTTCTCGGCGCCCTACCCCGAGACCAAGGCCGAGGCGGAACGGATGGTCATCGCCGCCGACGGCGAGAACCTGAAAACGACCGCGCTGCGCCCGCACCTGATCTGGGGCCCGGGCGACCCGCACATCCTTCCCCGGCTTGTGGCCAAATCAAGAGGCGGAAGACTGGCGCTGCCAGCACCGGACAAGGTCATCGACACGATCTTCGTGGAAAACGCCGCGCTGGCGCACGTCCTGGCATTGCAGGAGTTGCAGGGCACTGCCCGTTGCGCGGGCAAGGCCTATTTCATCACCAACAACGAACCGATGCCGCAGGGCGAGATCATTCGAAAGTTGCTCGCCGCGCTGGGTGTGGAAGTCAGGATCAAGGCAGTACCTGCCTCGGCCGCGATGGCCGCCGGCGCCGTGTGCGAAACTGCCTGGAAACTGCTGCGTATTAAAAAGGAGCCGCCCGTCACACGGTTCTCAGTAGAACAATTGGCCACGGCTCACTGGTTCGATACCTCGGCAGCCGAACGCGACTTCGGGTACACACCAGGGTATTCCATTGCCGAGGCCCTGGAAATTCTGGCGGAACGGGGATTATGAAATACAAATTCGACTCAGCAATGAGTTTTGCAAAAACCCTCCGCGTGGGCGGCAAACGCCCCGGCACATGTCATCCAACCGGATGACTCGAAAAATGCGATTTTTTTCTGTCAAGTTGTTATTGCTGTCGACCATTCTGGTCGGCGCCTGCGATTTATTGCTGAGCGAACTCGGACCCTTGGCGGATTCGGTAAGCCAGCAGGTGTCTGGTGAGACGACTGCCTGGCTTATGGCTGGGGACGTCGTTGTGATCGAAGTAGCAGGCTCTCCTCTCTACCAGGCGACTCAACCGGAACTGGAAGCGCAGGCCACGAGTATCGCAGAGCAAGCGATCGAATTCACCGGGTCACGACTCGAAAGCATTATCATCACGTTTTACGAGGCTGAAGTGACCGACGCCGAGGAACAAATGCGGGAGTTCTTCTTCCTGGTCATGGAGAACCGCCCCGTTCTGCAACCCTATCTTGACATCGATGCCACGGGCCCGCTGACCGCCGGTGAGATTCAGGCCGCCATGGACCGCCTGGGTGAAAAGCTCCCCGAAAATCAGAGGGAATGTGTTCGGGAAGAACTGGAAAGGCGCGCTCATGATGCCGGAGATCCGGAGTTGCTTGACCCGGCGAACGTGAATGTTCTGACCGCCGAGACCTGGAACAAGCTGGATGCCTTCAGTAAACGCCTCTTCCTGTCAGCGGCACTGGAAACCGAGGCCATGTTCGCTTGCGCCCGGCACAGCAGTGATTGAGGTAATCTGCTCACGGCTTGCCCATGCCGACCTGGGCTCATCGTCGACTATCAGCGCTGTTTTTTAAACCCGTCCATCGGGCGGCCGCGAATCCTTCGCACCCAGTACTCGATAAAGCTGTAGTCCAGCAAGGCGAGGTCCTCGCCTTTCGCATCGCCGTAGCGGCCGCGGTACTTGTGCTTGACCCAGGCGTTGATGTCCATGCGCCGGCCGTGCTCGAAAAACCAGTTGTTGACGGGGTGAAAGCCGGGTTTCGAAACAAACGCGGTGCCGAAATCGATGATGCAGGGCTTCTCGTCGTTCGTGACCAGGATATTGGTCTTGGACTTGAGGTCGCCGTGGCACACGCCGCGGTCGTGGAACGAGTGCAGCACGGCCAGTAGTTCATTGAACCAGCCGTCACGGTCCGTCCAAGAAGCCTGGCGGTAGGGCGTGCCCTCGATGTACTCGATCACGAGGTAGCGGCCGGCGAGCAAGCCGTAACACCGGGGCACGCCGGACAGGCCCTCCATGCGCCGGTAGGCCTCGTACTCCCGTTCCAGGGTGCGCTGTCGCAGGCGGCGGATCGCGCCGCGCCCCATGGCCGACTTGACCACCACGTCGATGCCGTCCTCGCGGTAGCGCAGAACGGTGCCCTGGTTGCTGACGGCCAGCACGTTCTCGCCCGCATCAAGACTGTGCTCGATCCACTGCAGGAATTCCGGCCGTTCGATCAAGGTATGCATACGCCGGCGATGATATCACCCGAAGCCCGGCCAGCGCCCGGACTCAATCCTGCAGGTAGTCCACCACCAGGCTGGACAGGATGCGCACGCCGGTTTCCAGGTTTGGCTCGTACATGTCGAACAGCGGCGAGTGGTTGGGCGCCGCATAACGCGGATCGCCGCCCTCGGGGCCGTTCGACAGGAACACGTACAGGCCCGGTGTTTCCAGCGCGAAGTAGGAAAAATCCTCCGCCGTGGTATGAGGTTTGCCGCGCGCCACGCTGGTCACCCGCTCCAGCGTCGGCAGCATGCGATCGTACAGCTCCGGGTCGTTGATCAGAGCCGGGTATCCCAGTTCCAGTTCGAATTCGATCCCGGCCCCGGACGCTTCCGCGATGCCGCGCGCCGTGCGTTCGATCCGCTCGTGGATTTCCCTGCGCATGTCCGCGTCGAAGGTCCGGATCGTGCCTTCGAGTTCGACCTCGTCG